>JANXVA010000615.1 GCA_025351875.1 Myxococcales bacterium
ACACCCTCGACGGGAAATTCATCGACGTCGACTACGCGACCGACGTGGGCGTCACGCGGCCCGGCAAGGTGCACGGCGACGCGAACGTCGTCATGTTCGGCTCGTGGGTCGCCTCCGAGATGCCCAACGGCAAGGATCTCCCGCCCGATCAGAAGTGGGAGGGCGGCGTCAGCGGCAAGCCATACGTCTTCCGCGAGCACGCGCTCCCCAACATGGTGTGCTCGTACGCTGCGACCGATCTCCCGAAGCTGAAGGCGCTCGCCGCGACGTTTCCGAACGCCGAGCTCCCCCGCAGCATGTGCGAGAAGAAGGCGTGCATCGTCGACGCCCTCCGCACGAACAAGGACGCGAAGGCCCTCTGCGCGTTGTGAGCTGATCGCACGGCCGAAAGATTTGCCGCCAAGCCGCCAGGACGCCATGCGAGAGGGTTGGGGCGCGCTACGCGCGGGACGCGAGAGCGCGGCACCGCTTCTCGTCCTACAGAATTCTCTCTTGGCGCCCTGGTGTCTTGGCGGCCCATCGTCTCGCTGCTCCGCTACTTGCCGAGCAGCATCTTCAGGGCGAAGTCGATCTTCGGGCCGTACGGCGGCTTGAGGAGCGCCGAGCCGTTGATGCGGCTCTGGTAGAAGACGGGCTTCTTCTTGGTGAAGGCGTCGAAGCCCTCGCGCGCGTGGTACTGGCCCATCCCGCTCCCGCCGATGCCGCCGAACGGCAGGTCCTCGACCGCGAAGTGGAGCATCGTCTCGTTGATCGAGACTCCGCCCGAGACCGTCTCGGAGAGGACCTGGTCGATGCGCTTCTGATCGTGCTCGAAGAAGTAGAGCGCGAGCGGCCGCGGATGATCGTTCACGTACGCGATCGCCTCGTCGAGCGTCTCGTAGGTGCGGATCGGGAGGATGGGGCCGAAGATCTCTTCCTGCATCAGCACGCTGTCGTCCTTCGCGTGGAGGACGAGGTGCGGGGCCATCTTGCGGGCGTTTGGGTCGAGCTCCTCCTTCGCGGGGTTCAGCTCGACGATCTTCGCGCCGCGCTCGCGCGCGTCCTTCAACGCGAACTGGAGTCGCTCGTACTGCTTGTCGTTGATGATCGCCGTGTAGTCCGGGTTCGACTGGATGAGTGGATACATCGAGGCGAACGCAGCCTTGCACTCCTCGACGAAGGCGTCGGCCCGGCCCTTCGGCACCATGACGTAGTCGGGGGCGATGCAGGTCTGCCCGGAGTTGAAGCACTTGCCCTGCATGATCTTGCGGGCTGCCTGCGCGATCGAGAAGCCCTCGCCGACGATCGCCGGTGACTTTCCGCCGAGCTCGAGGGTCACGGGCGTGAGGTTCTCGGCGGCGGCCTTCATGATGATCTTGCCGACGCGCGTCGAGCCGGTGAACACGAGGTGATCGAGCGGAAGGAGCGAGACCGCTTCCGCCACTTCGATGCCGCCGGTGACGACCGAGACGTGGTCAGGCGCGAAGGTCTCGGTGAGCATCGTCTTCAAGAGCTCGGCGGTGTCCGGGACCAGCTCCGACGGCTTGATGATGGCGCGGTTGCCCGCCGCGAGCACCGCGACGAGAGGGCCCAGCGCGAGATTCACGGGGTAGTTCCAGGGCGAGATGATGCCGACGACGCCGACCGGCTGCATCAGGAGCTCGGCGCGTCCGGGCAGGAGCATCCAGGAGACCTCGCGCGGCTCGGTCTCCATCCACTCGTGGAGGTGCGCCCGCGCGTGCTTGATCTCGTTCACGACGACCATGACCTCAGCGAGAAGGCTCTCGTGCTTCGAGCGCACGCCGAAGTCCATGCCGATGACCTTCGCGATGTCGTGCTTGCGCGCGATGATCATGCGCTCGAGCTTGTCGAGATGGTCGATGCGCGTGTCGTAGTCGGGTGGGCCGCTCTTGCGCGCGGCCGCCTTCATCTTCCCGAGGAGCGCCGAGAGCTCGCTCGACGCAGCGGCGTTGCCGAGGGAATCCCGCGAGAGACGCGGGTTCGAGCGGTGCGCCCGGTCGGACGACTCCTGACGCGCATCCTGAGGTTCGACCGGAACGTTTTCGATGAGCGACATGACGACCTCCACCCCGTTTTACGAGCCGCTCACTCTACCAAAGTGCGCTGCGCTCCGCATGCCCTGCTAACCTGGCATTCTCATGTGGACACGCGGCTATCGGGACGAAGTGTGGAGCCAGATCACCGCTGAGAAGTGGGATCTCATCGTCATCGGGGGAGGAATCACCGGTGCCGGTATCCTCGGTGAGGCCGCACGTCACGGCAAGAAGACGCTTCTCGTGGAAGCGCAGGACTTCTCCTCGGGTACGTCGAGCCGGTCAACGAAGCTCGTGCATGGCGGACTGCGCTATCTCCGTCAGGGTCAGTTCCTCGTCACGCGCAAGTCGGTCAAGGAGCGCGAGCGGCTCATGTCGGAGGGCAAGGGCCTGGTCGACCCGCTCGGCTTCTCCCTCGCGGCGTTCCCGGGCGACCAGATGCCCAAGTGGATGTACGGCGTCGGCCTCGCCATGTACGACGCGCTCGCCTGGAAGTGGGCGCACGAGGCACAGTCGAAGGCCGAGATCATCCAGCGCATCCCGCCGCTCGAGGGCTCCAAGGTCCAGGGCGGGTACCGCTACTTCGACGCCCAGACCGACGACTCGCGGCTCGTCGTGCGTGTGCTGCGCGAGGCCGTCCGGCACGGCGGCACCGCGATCAACTACGTGCGCGCCGACCACCTCCTCCGCACCGCCGAGGGCAAGGTCCGCGGCGCGGTGCTCAGGGACATGACGCCGGACGGCACGTCGCGCACGGCCGAGGTCGAGGCGAAGATGGTGATCAGCGCGACCGGCGCCTGGGCGGACGAGCTGCGCGGCCAGCTGGGCAAGGAGAAGCGCCTCCGCAAGATCCGCGGCAGCCACCTCACGTTCCGCGCCGATCGCCTGCCGCTCGCGGAGGCGGTCAGCCTCCTGCACCCGCGCGATCAGCGCGCGGTCTTTGCGATCCCCTGGGAGGGTGTGACGATCCTCGGGACGACCGATGTCGACCACGGTGACCTCGATGACGAGCCGGCGATCAGCCAGGCGGAGACGGAGTACCTCCTCGAGGCGGCGATCAAGGCGTTCCCCTCGCTCGAGCTCACGCACGAGGACGTCATCTCGACGTGGTCGGGCGTCCGCCCCGTCATCGACACCGGCAAGAGCGACCCTTCGAAGGAGTCACGCGAGCACGCGATCTGGAAGGAGGACGGCCTCCTCACCATCAGCGGCGGCAAGCTGACCACCTTCGTCGTCATGGCGCGCGATGCGCTCGCCGCGGCCGAAGAGGAGCTCGGCGGCCTCGGTCCGCGCACGCGCATCTTCGACGCCGGCCCCGAGGAGGTGAAGTGGCCCGAGCATCTCGGCGAGGCCGCGCGTGCGCGCCTCATGGGCCGCTTCGGCCCCGAGATCCAGGAGATCCTCGACGAGGGCGACCTCGCGCGCCCGATCGACGGCTCCATCGCGCTGTGGAGCGAGCTCAAACACGCCGCCCGCGCCGAGGCGGTGGTGACCCTCGCGGATCTCCTGCTGCGCCGCGTTCGTCTCGGCCTCCTGCTCCCCAACGCGGGGCTCGACCAGCTCCCGAAGGTCCGCGCCATCGCTCAGCCCGAGCTCGGCTGGGACGACGCGAAGTGGGAGCGCGAGGAGAAGGCCTACCGCACCACGTGGAAGAAAGCCTACTCGTCGCCCACGTGAGCTCCGCTCGAAGGACACGAATGACAATGCCGCGCTGGTCCGTCCCGCTGCTCACGCTCCTCGTTCTCGCAGCGCCCGCGTGTGGGAATCGCAAGTCCGAGCCGACCGGGTCGTCGCAAGGTGCGAGCACCGGGGCCAACGCAGCGCCGGAGCGCGGGACCATCGAGTGCATGAGCATCGAGGCGCCCGCCGGCGCGACGAAGGCCGCGGGCGTCGGCGGCGGTCTCTCGTTCCGCGGCGCAAAGCAGCTCCGTTCCGGAGCCGTCTCGTACGATCCGTCGTTCACGGTGACCACGCAGGCCGCCGAGGGCGCCAACCTCGACGCGGTCCGCGACGAGCTTCTCGCGTCCTTCACGAAGGATTACTCGGCCGTGATGCGCACGGCGAGCCGCACGGGCGGCTTCCAGCCGACCGATCTGCAACCGCCGCGCGTGGCGCCTGCCCCGGTCGCAGGGCTCCCGGGGCACGCGTGGCAGATCGACAGCATCGCGTCGTTCAACGGCGAGCGACTCCCCTGGCGTGCGTACAGCATGAGCACGATCTTCCGCGATCGTGTCTACGTGGTGACCGCCGCCGCCGCGCTCTCGAACATCGGCGAGCTCAAGTCGGTCGCCGATCGCTACTTCGCGACGATCCGCTTCGACGCCTGCAAGTAGCCCGTAGCGGTCGCGGACATGCCGTCCCGGTAGCTCGGGTAGCGAAGGGTGATGCCGGAGGCCGCGAGCGCGCGCGAGGCGTCCACGCGTCGATCGGCGCGGAGCGACTCGTGGACACTCTCGAGCGGAACGAACGGCGGCATCGGTACGCCGTACGATTCACAGATGAACCGCACCACGTCACCGTGCGGCGCCGGCTCGAGATCGCCGACCACCATGGTGTCGCCTCGTGGGAGGGCCGCGAGGACGAGCTGCGCGAGGTCCTCCACATGGATGCGCGAGAGGAAGCGCGTACCGTCGCCCGGGATGCGATGCTCGCCGCGCACCACGCGCACGTGCAGACCGCGCTCGGGGCCATAGAGGGCCGGGCAGCGAAGGACGGTCGCTCCGGCGGTACGGTAGACGTCTTCGGCCGCGAGGATCTTCGCGCCGCGATCGCCGGACGCGAGCGTGGCAACGGCCGTTTCGTCGTCGACGACGCCTCGGTGGGAGCCATAGACGCCCGTGCTCGAAAGGTACGTGATGCGCGTCGCGTCGCGGAGGCCCGTCGCCACGAGCGCGTCGGTCGAGCCGTCGGGAGGAAACGCGATGACGACGTGCGTCCCCTTCGACACGTCGCTTGCAACCGTCTCATCGAGACCGGGGCGCTGGAGCACGTCGAACCCCTCGCTATGGAGTGCGGACGCGCGCGCGTCGCTCCTCACGTTGGCGACGACCGCGAGGCCTCGCGCGCGCGCGAGCCGCGCGATTGCGGCGCCAGCGTAGCCGCATCCGAGGATCAGCAGACGCTCGGGCTCGGGCACTCCCATGCTCGCAGGATACCGGGATGCCGACTCACTCCCCGAGGGATTCCTGGCGCCGACGCTTCACCGCCTCGTCGTCAGCGACAGAGCCCGCCGGCGCGCGCGAGGTCGTGAGCGACCGAGCACTGGCGGAGCTGCTCCGCGCTCCTGTCCCAGCTCCGGATCGTCCGCGGCGAGGCATGCATGCCGCCCTCGTCCGGGTCGGACGCCGGGGCCTGGTCGATGCAGTCGGCGTACGCGGTGCACGCGTCGACGGCGACCGTGACGGCGGCGAGGCGCTTGACGGGGGCTGGAGACTCCTTCGCGACGGGCAACTCGGCCGACGTCACGGCGATCGGGGACGCGGGGCCGTTCGTCTCGAGCGTCGTCCCACAGGCCGCCAGGAGCAGCGGGAGAAGGAGCCCGAGGGCGGTGGCGCGCATGGACCCTCGTACGGAACCGAAGACTTTGACCTTCCCTCTGGCGGTTTTCCCCGCGAGGCGGCAAGTCATGGATGAGCTACGCTCTAGGGATGGTCCGCCAGCTCGTCGCCGTCCTGCTCGGCGGGCTCTTGCTCACGGCGGGAGCCTGCAACTCGCTCACTGGCGTCGACGATCTCGGCGTGATGCCCGAGAGCAGTAGCTCCGGCAGCGCGTCCGACGGCGGGTCGAGCGGGACCAGCGGGACCAGCGGGACCAGCGGGACCAGCGGGACCAGCGGGACCAGCGGGACCAGCGGGACCAGCGGGACCAGCGGCGCGGTCGACGGAGGCGACGGCGGTCCCCCAGCACCGAACTTCATGCTCACGAACTGCGGCAACAACCAGGTATGCCTTCCCACCACGGATGGCTGGAGCCCCGTTGCGTACCTCGCGTTCGGCACGTTCGGCGGCAGTACGTGCCCCGCGGGCTGGCCAACGCAGCTCGATTCGCTGAAGTCGGGCGGCGGCAGCTGCAAGTGCAACTGCTCGCCGGCCGGTGGCTCGTGCGCGGGCTCGGTCGACGTGCGGTCGGGCGTGGCGTGCGGAGGACAGCCGACGCCTCTCGCGATCACCGCCGGCGTGTGTACGGATCTGACCACCAACCTGGCGTTGCCGATCGCGATCTCGCCCCATCTCAGCGGCAACGCGCCCACGAGCTGCGGCGCGGCCGTCGCCGACAACCTCAACTCCCCGAACAAGGCGACGACCTGCTCGGGCGCGACGGGGACCGCAAATGCGAAGTGCGACGTCGGCGAGCTCTGCTTCACCAAGCCGACCTCCCCGCAGAGCCTCGCAGAGACCTGCCTGATCCACGACGGCGAGGTGTCCTGTCCGTCGAAGCTCGCCACGCGGACGGTGATCGGCACGGCCGTCACCGATGGCCGCTCGTGCGGCGCGACGTGCGCGTGCGGAACGACGAGCTGCTCCAACGGGGCCACGCTCGAGGCCTTCTCGTCGCCCACGTGCGCCGCCTCCGTACGCACGGTGCCCGCGGACGGCTCGTGCACGACCACGGGTGCCGCACCGACGGGCGACTCGTATCGCTACACCGCGGGTACGGGCTGCAACGTCACCACCCCGCCGGCCGCGCTCGGCGCGGTGACGTACGCGTCGCCTCGGACACTGTGCTGCTCGTTCGGGTTCTGAGCGTCGCGCCGGCGAACGCGCGTTCCGCCGAGCCTCAGCCGCAGATCTCGGCGCGAAGCTGCTCGAGGTAGGCGTTGATGAAGGCGATACGCCCTTGCGCGAGCGTGCGCGCCGTCGGGGTGTGGAGGCGCTCGGGGATCACGAGCAGCTTCTTGAATACGTGGTCGAGGCCCCATTGCTTGTCGTCCGGCACACGCTTCGTGCAGAAGGGGTCCTCCGGCGCGTAGAACGGGCGCTTCATGTCCGCGCACGTGGCCCACATCCGCGCGAGGCCGATGGCACCGATCGCATCGATCCGATCGGCGTCCTGCAACACGCGCGTCTCGAGCGCGGCGGGAACGACGCCCTTCGCGAACGAGTGGTCGCGGATCGCGACGCTCGCGCTCGCGACGAGCCACGACGGCGCGCCTTCGCGCTCGAGCAGCGCACGCGCATGCTCGGCGCACGTGTCGCCGGCGCGCGCCGAGTCCGGATGGTTCTTCGGCAGCGTGAAGAGCTCGTGGAGGAGCGCAGCTGTCGCAGCTCCGGCGAACACCTCGTCGCTCGCGCCTTCTCCGCGCCCAATCGCGCCCGCGTTCGCGACCACGCGCTCGACGTGGAAGAAGTCGTGCGCAGGCTCGTGGCTCGAGGTCCGAGTGCGAGCCTCGGCCTCGAGGCGGGACCACAGCGACACGGGAACTGCGGTCGGCGCGTCCATGCTCACGCTCACTTCTTCTCCGCCACGACGGCACGTCGATCGAGCAAGCGGTCGCCGAGCGGCGGCGGAGCCCACGCGACCAGCGCGTCGATGAGCTCCTCGGCATCGGCCGCCGCCACGTAGAGCTGCTCGTGCTGCGGCGCGGCGAAGCCGTGGACGATCGTATGGTGGAGAAGCGCGAGCAGCGGATCGAAGTAACCGTTCACGTTGAGGAACGCGCTCGGCTTGTCGTGGAATCCGATCTGCGCGAGCGTCAGCACCTCGAAGAGCTCGTCGTAGGTACCCCAACCTCCGGGCATCGAGATGAACGCATCCGAGAGGAGGACCATGCGCTCCTTCCGGTCGTTCATCGATTCCGTGAGGTAGAGCTCGGTCAGCCCCTCGTGGGCGATCTCCTTCGAGACGAGCCCCTTCGGGATCACGCCCACGACCCGCCCGCCCTCCGCGAGGGCGGCGTTCGCGAGGACACCCATCAGGCCGACCTTCGCGCCGCCGTACACCAGCGTGAACCCCCGTTTCGCGATCGCGGCTCCCAGAGCCGCAGCCCCCGCGGCAAACGCGGGATCGCCCCCGGGACGCGACCCACAGAAAACGCAAATGCTCCGGACCGTTCGGCCCTCCGCCATCCTGTGGAGCGTAGCAGAGACGGCCTTCACCCGGGTATGCTGCGCTCCATGAACGGCGCGTCCGGCCCTGTCGACGTGCTCGGCCTCGTCGGCTCCAAGATCGACCAGGTGCGGTTCGATGCATGCGTCGACGCTGGCGGCTTCGGCCTCATCTACCGCGGGTATCACGAGGGCCTCGGCGAGATTGTCGCCATCAAGTGCCTGCGCATCGCGTCGATCCAGAGGACGACGGAAGAGATGCGCGAGGGGCTGGCGGGTCGCTTTCGCGACGAGACCAAGCTGCTCTACCGCCTGTCGCAGGGCAGCCTCGACATCGTGCGGTGCATCGGCAGCGGGACGCTCATCGCGCCGACGACCAACGAGTACACGCCCTACATGGTGCTCGAGTGGCTCGAGGGCTGCACGCTCAGCGTCGAGCTGAGGGAGCGCCGCGCGCAGAAGCTCCGCCCGCGCACGCTCGATGCGGCCATCCAGTTGCTGGACAGCGCGGTCAGCGGGCTCGCGTACGCGCACGCCAACGACGTCGTCCATCGCGATGTGAAGCCTGGCAATCTCTTCCTCGCGAAGACGCGCGAGGGCGTTCGCCTGAAGGTGCTCGATTTCGGGCTCGCCAAGATCCTGGACGACGAGTCGATCGGCATCCGGCCGAGCGTCGAGACCGGCGTCGGCGTCCACTTCTGCTCGCCGTCGTACGGCGCGCCCGAGCAGTTCATGTCGAAGCTCGGGAAGGTCGGACCGTGGACGGACGTCTACTCGCTCGCGCTGGTCCTCCTCGAGATCATGACGGGCGACAAGGTCCGCCCGGCCGTGAACCTCGCCGAGGGGCTCCTCGCGGCGAAGGATCCGAAGACGGGCTCGCCGAGCGCGAAGAGCCTCGGGCTGGTCCTGCCGGCGACGGTAGAGGCGCTGCTCCTTCGCGCCGTTGCCCAGAGCCCGCACGAGCGGCCGCGCGACGCGGGAGTGTTCTGGAGCGCGCTGAAGGAGGCGATCGCGACCGCGCCGAAGCCGAACCTCGGCATGGCGACGGTCATGGATGACGGCGTCGGCGATGCGATGCAGCAGGTGCGCGCCGCGCGCTTCGCGTCATCGGCGCCGCCGAAGGGTGCGCCGCCGGGAGGCTCGCCGTTCGTCGGCACGATGCTCATGCACAACGCTCCGACCGGCGCCCCGCACCTCGCCGCGCCGACGACCGCGCGGATCCCCGACACGGGCGCCGTGCTCAAGGGCACGCTCCCGATCGGAGCGATGTCGCCGCTCGCATCGTCGTCGACAGAGCCCGTGCTATCGCCCTTGCGGAACATGGCGCCGCCGCAAGCTGCCCCCGTGGCGCCTCCGGGTTACGGCGGTGGAGGGCAGGGCTACCCGCAACCGATGCCGCTTCCTCTCGCGGCGTCGCCGACGCAACCGAGACCAGCGCCGATGCAGCTGCAACACCAACCGCAACGAGGGCAGCCGTCGCCCGGGTCTCAGGGCGCGGCGCCCGTCACCGTGAGGCCGGCGTCGATGCGCCCCGCGCCGAAGCCGAGCTCAGCAGGGATCGTGTTCCTCGTGCTGTGCCTCGTGCTCGCCGTGGTCGGCATCACGTTCTACCTGGTGCGAACGCACTGAACGACACCAATGAGCGACCTTCGGGAGCTCAGGCGGCGTGATCGAGCTCTGCGATCAGCCCGTCGCCGTCCAGTCGATCGGCCGAGAGGCCGGCCATGTACTTCAGGAGGCCGACCTTCTCGTAGCGCGGCAGGAGCCGCGGCGTGATGAGGCCGATCTCGCGGAGGTTAGGGACGAGGCGGCTGAACATCGTCTGGCGAAACTGGTGCATTCCCGGCGTGTTCGTGACGAACTCGCGCCACTTATCGCGCGGCAAGACTCCCTCGAACCACTCCTCGTAGACCTCGTACGCCAGAAACCGGTTGCGCATGAGGAGCGCGACCTCGAAGGCCCAGTCCTCGCGCTCTCGTTTCTCGGAATCGGTGAGCTGCTTCATGTGGTCGCGCAGCGCGAGGACGCCGTAGTGGACGTGGCGAGCCTCGTCCTGGATGACGTACTTGAGGAGGTTCTTGAGGAGCGGCTCCTTCGTCTGCTTGTAGAGCGTCCCGAAGGCGCCGAGCGCGAGCCCCTCGACCATGATCTGCATGCCGAGGAACTTCATGTCCCAGCGGGCGTCGGCCATGAGCGCATCGATGATGACGAAGAGGTTGTCGTTCACCTGATAGAGCTTCTCGAGCTTCGTATCGAGGTAGCGGTGGAAGACCTCGACGTGCCGGCCCTCATCCATGACCTGGGTCGCGCCGTAGAGCTTCCCGTCGAAGAACTGCACGGCCTCGGTGACCTGCGCGGCGGCGAAGAGCGCGCCCTGCTCGCCGTGGAGGAACTGGCTCAGCATCCACGACGCGACGCTGTGGACGAGGCGCTGCCTCTCCTTCGCGTCGAGCCGGATGCCGAGGCGCGCGAGCGCGTCAAAGTCGAGGAAGCCGTCCGGGAGCAGCGGCGTCGCAGGGTCGTACGGGTCGACGGACGTGCCCCATGCGAGCGCGACGTCGCTGTTCCACTGCCCGGTCTTGGCTCGCGTGTAGAGCGCACGCATCTCGGGATTGTCCGCAGGATAGGACCAGTCGAAGTGTGCCGAGTGGTGCGCCCTCGTCTGGGTGGGCACGCCCTGCTTGCCGCGCTGGAGCACGAGCCCGCGGACCCCCGACGGAGCGAGCGACGCCAGGACGCGCGGATCGCGCACTTCCATGAGCACCTGGAGGGCCTCGTAGAGACCATCCATCTGGTTTCGCACACGCAGCGGCAGCATCGACGTGAGCTTCTTTTGGGTACGGTCGCCGAACATCACTCTCCTCCTGCTTCTTCGGGAACTTCGACCGTGCACGGCCCGCAGGGCCGCCCGACACACGCGAGCACGTACCCCGCGGCGCGCTCTCGGTCGCTGAGACAGTTGGGCTCGTCGACCTCGACGCGGCCCTCGATCAGCTTCACCTTGCACGCACCGCAACCGCCGACCGCGCACGAGAACGGCATCGGCGCGCCGGCCGCTAAGCCCGCCTCGAGCACGGTCGCGCCGGGCAAGGCCGTGGTGCGATGCACCCGGCCGTTGACGCGGATCGCGATGGGGCGCGCACCAGGCGCGACCGATGCGGCGATCGCCGAAGAGGAGGTCGCGACCTGGGGCCGTGGCCCGACCGTGAAGCGCTCCATCGCGATCGCGGCCGGGTCCACGCCTCGCGCAGCGAGCGCGGCGAGCACCTCGTCGCGCATGCCGTCGGGCCCGCACACGAAGAACCGCGTGTCGGGATGTCGGGTCAGCGCGCAGAGCTCGAGAGCGCGCAAGGTGGTCACCCCGTCGAGGCGACCGATCTCGGAGGGAACGGCCGGGGACGCCTGCTCGAGGACGTGAACGACGGTGAATCGCCCTGGGTGCGCGACGGCGAGCGCGTCGAGCTCGGCGCGGAAGACGATCTCGGCCGCACTACGGCTTCCGTAGACGAGCGCGACCTCGGCGTCAGGCTCGCACGCAAGCGCCGTGCGCGCGATCGAGGCGAGCGGCGTGATGCCCACGCCGCCCGCGACGAGGACGAGCCTCCTGGGCTTGCCGGACGCCGCGGGACCCGCGACGAACGAGCCGAACGGTCCGAGGAGGCGTACGCGTTCGCCTCCTCGCATGGCACAGAGGAGCGGCGAGACCTTCCCGTCCTGCTTGTTGCGGATCGTGAGGTGCAGCTCGCGCTCGAACGGCGCGTTCGAGGCCGAGTAGTTCCGGCGGAGCACCTCGCCCCCGTGCTGCAGGAGCACGGTGAAGAACTGACCCGGCATGAAGTCGAACGGCGCGCCGTCCTCGCGGCGGAGCACCAGGGTGACGGCGGACGGCGTCTCGACGACGACGCGTTCGACGACGAGCTCGCGCGCAGTCGTGCGCAGGAGGCTCGGCTCCGTGGCCGCGGAGGTGCTCGCGCGCGACGGCCGACGCGCGATGAGCGGAGGGGCGCTGTAGCCAGCGAGCCGGCGGCGCACCACGCGCACGTCGCGGCCGAGCTGTTCGAGCGCCGCGTTCAAGGACCTGGGAAGACGATCAGCCAGCACGCCTATTACCTACCGATCGGTTGGCACCCTGTCAAGGCGGGTCGGTCACTTTTCCGCGCAGATCCGGGGTAGACATCGCCCGTGAGCCTCTTCCAGGAGCCGGCGCAGACCCCCGAGGAGATCGAAGCCAGCAAGCCGCTCGACATCCCGCCCGAGCAAGTCGCGCTCTTCGACGAGGCCGAGTGGTACGCCCGCGCTTACCGCAAGAACGCGCCGCAGCTCACCTTCCGCGCCGTCGTCATGGGCACGGTGCTCGGCTTCTTCCTCGCCTTCACGAACGTCTACATCGGCCTCAAGACCGGATGGTTCCTCGGCGTGAACCTGACGGCGTGCATCCTCAGCTACGCGATCTGGAGCTCGCTCCAGAGTGCGGGGCTCGTGAAGGGTCGACTCTCCATCCTCGAGACGACCTGCGCGGTGTCGACCGCGTCATCGGCCGGGTACGCGACGGGCTTTCTCACGATCACCGCGCTGCCCGCGATGCTGCTGCTCACCGTGAGCCAGGACTCGCCGGGCGGGACGAACATGCGCTGGCCGCACGTCGCGATGTGGATCTTCTTCCTCGCCGCGCTCGGCGTCGTGCTCGCGATCCCGATGAAGCGCTCGATGATCAACCGCGAGAAGCTGAAGTTCCCTTCGGGGACGGCCGCGGCGGTCACCTTGCAAGGGCTCTACAGCCACGGCGCCGAGGCGCTCAAGCGCGCGCGCGCGCTCTTCGCGACAGCCGGGATCGCGGCGCTCGTTCCGCTCTTGAAGGAGCTCGACATCCGCAAGGTGGGCGTCGACCCCAAGACGGGCAAGACGCTGCGCGACACGCTCGTGCCCGGTCAGTCGAACGTCTTCGACTGGATCACCGGCGTGCTCCCCGAGTCGTGGACCCACCGCATGCTGAACGCGGGCCCGCCGAAGCTACATCCCGGCGGCGCGCCGTTCCACCTCAGTGACTTCCACATCAAGCTCGATCATGGCGTGGCGCTGCTCTTCGCGGGCGTCATCATCGGCGTGCGCATCACGTTCTGGATGGTGGTCGGCGGCCTCATCCTCACCGTGTTCCTCGCTCCACCCGCGCTCGACGCGCTCTGGGTGAACGCGGTCGGCGTCGAGGTCGGCGCCGTGACGAAGCCGACCAGCGCCTGGAAGGAGATCGGGATCTGGACCGGCGCTCCGATCCTCGTCTCGAGCGGCCTCGTCGCGTTCCTGGCGCAGTGGAGGACGATCGTTCGCGCCATCGACGGAATGATCCCCGGTCGCAAGAAGGCCGAGCCCAAGGACGAGTCCGGCGCGGCCGACCCCGACGCCGTGCGGCCCGAGGACGTCGAGGTTCCGTACACATGGTTCGCCAGCGGTATCGTCGTCGCTGGCCTCGGCGTCATCGTCGTCGCATGGCGCGTCTTCGACATCCCGCTTCATCTCGGGCTGCTGGCGGTGATGATGACGTTCGTGCTCGCGCTCGTGGCGTGTCGCGCGACCGGCGAGAGCGACATCACGCCCGGCGGCCCGCTCGGGAAGATCATGCAGCTCACGTACGGCGTGCTCATCCCGCAGAGCTCGACGGCGAATTTGCAGACCGCAGCCATCACGGCGAGCGCATCGCTCTCGAGCGCCGATCTGCTCAACGATCTCAAGTGCGGTTATCTGCTGGGCGCGAACCCGCGCCGACAGTTCCTCGCGCAGGCCGCGGGCATCCTCACGGGCACGATCGCGACCACGCTCTGCTACTTCGTGCTCGTCCCCGACGCGAGCGTGCTCATGGGGACCGACCTCAAGGCGCCCGCGTTCCCCGCGCCCGGTGCGCAGCAGTGGAAGGCCGTCGCTGAGGTGTTCAAATACGGACTCGGCAACCTTCACCCGATGTCCCAGATCGCGATCCGCTATGGCCTGCTCATCGGCGCGGTCCTCGCGGTCCTCGAGCTCACGGTGCCGAAGCCGTACAAGAAGTGGGTGCCCTCCCCGACCGGCATCGGCCTCGGGATGGTCCTCCCGTTCTTCTACCCGCTCGCCATGTTCCTGGGCGCGATGTTTGGCGACCTCGCGACGCGCGCGAACAAGGCCTGGGCGGAGCGGTACGTCGTCGCAATCGCCGCCGGCGGCATCGCTGGCGAGAGCATCGTCGGCGTGCTCGTTCAGGCGCTCAACAACTTCGTGTTGCACTAGGTCGTATGCGGCGCGCACGACACAGCCTTCCGAAGGTCGACTAGATGCCGACGAGCGCGATCGAGCTCCTCGAGCGACACTTCGGCTTCAAGACGTTTCGTCCTGGCCAGCGCGAGGTCGTCGACGCACTTACCGGGCGCGGGCGCGCGCTCGCGGTCTTCCCCACCGGCGGCGGAAAATCGATCTGCTACCAGCTCCCTGCGCTGATGCTCGACGGGCTCACCCTCGTCGTCTCCCCGCTCATCGCGCTCATGAAGGACCAGATCGACTTCTTGCGCAGCCGTGGGATCAAGGCCGCGCGCCTCGACTCGTCGCTCTCGCCGGAGGAGTCGCGTGCCCTCGCGAACGACATGGCCGCGGGCTCGCTCTCGCTGCTCTACGTCGCGCCGGAGCGCTTCAACAACGAGCGATTCCTGGACTCGCTGCGCCGGACCAAGATCGCGCTCTTCGCCGTCGACGAGGCGCACTGCATCTCGGAGTGGGGTCACAACTTCCGCCCCGACTACCTGAAGCTCGCCGAGACCGCGAAAAAACTCGGCGTCCCGCGCGTGCTCGCGCTCACGGCGACGGCCACGCCGTCCGTCGTGAAGGACATCTGCACGGCGTTCGACATCCTCCCCGAACACGCGATCGTGACGGGTTTCTACCGGCCGAACCTCGAGCTCGTCATCACCCCGGTGACCCACGGCGAGCGCGACGCCACCCTGGCGGACCGCATCTCGGCGCGCCCGCCTGGCCCCTCGATCGTCTACGTCACGCTCCAGAAGACGGCCGAGCGCGTCGCCGAGCAGCTTCGCAAGAAGGGGCACCCGGCCGAGGCCTATCACGCGGGCATGGAGAGCGAGGACCGCAGCGCCGTGCAGGATCGCTGGATGGCCTCCGACAAGCGCATCGTCGTGGCCACGATCGCGTTCGGTATGGGCATCGACAAGTCTGACGTGCGTTACGTCTACCACTACAACCTGCCGAAGAGTCTCGAGAGCTACAGCCAGGAGATCGGACGCGCCGGACGTGACGGCGAGACGTCGATCGTGGAGCTCCTTGCGTGTGCGGACGACGTCGCCTCGATCGAGAGCTTCGCGTACGGCGACACACCGACGACCGAGTCGCTCACCAGCCTCGTCGACGAGCTCGTCACGAAGGAGGGCGACATCGAGGTGAGCCACTACGCGCTCTCGGAGCGACACGACATGCGGCCGCTGGTCCTGCGGACGGCGCTCACGTATCTCGAGCTCCTCGGGGTCCTCCGCCAGAAGACGCCGACGTACGCGGGCTACAAGGTACGGCTCCTGCGGCCTCGGGACGAGGTGCTCGCGCAGTTCAAGGGCGAGCCGCGCGATTTTCTCGCCTCGGTCTTCGACAACGCCAAGGAAGGGCGCATCTGGCTCTCGATCGATCCCGCGGGGGTCGCGGCGGCGGTGGGTCATGATCGTACGCGCGTGGTGCGGGCGCTCGAGGTCCTCGAGGAGCGCGGGCTCGCCGAGCTCACGGCCGCCGACCTGCGCCACCGCTACGAACGTCTGACGGGGCATCCGGAGCGCGAGGCGCTCGTCGCCGATCTTGCCGGACGCTTCGCCAAGCGCGAGCAGCAGGAGATCGAGCGCCTCGCCCAGGTGCTCGCGCTCGCCGAGCGCGCGGACTGTCACACGAACGCGCTCGTGGCTCACTTCGGCGAGGTGCGCGCCGCGCCGTGCGGGCACTGCGTTCCCTGCCGGACCGGCAAGGTCTCACCCCTGCCCCGCCCCGGATCGGCTCCGCCGCTTCCCGCCGACCTCGACGTGAGCGCGGTGCGCGCGCTCGCGTCGAAGCATCGCGACGCGCTCGGAGAGCCGAGGCAGCGAGCCCGCTGGCTCGTCGGCCTCACGAGCCCGGCGCTCACGCGCGCGAAGCTCACGCGCCATCCGCTCTTCGGCACGCTCGGCGGACGCTCGTTCCGCGAGGTGCTGGAGTGGTGCGAGAGCGAGGCAGGTTGATCGCGAGAGTCGAGCCGCGCGAGAGGGGGAGCGGGCACGGGCACGTGCGAGAGGGCAAGGCTGCCACGACGGGCAGGCCCCCGTCCGGGTGGCGGCCGCAGCCCTCGCCGGGCCGGCACCGACGGGGGGTCCGTCGACCGCGTCCTGACCGCAACTCTCGTCTCCACGTGCGCGTGCCCGTACCCGATCTCCTCTCCTCTCCTTCACGACAACCGTGCTCCACTCTTCCCCCATGAGCACATGGGTCGTCACGGGAGCGAATCGCGGCATCGGGCTCGAGATCTGCACGCAGTTGAAGGCCCGCGGCGACAGCGTCGTCGCCGTCTGTCGAAAGAGCTCACCCGAGCTCGACGCGCTCGGGGTCGAGGTCGTGTCGGGGATCGAGGTGACGAGCGCAGACGGACCTGCGCTCGTGGCGAAGGCGCTCGGTGATCGGGCGGTCGACGTGCTCGTCAACAACGCGGGCGTGCTCGTTCCCGACGCGCTCGGAGCGTTCGACGTCGAGGCCATGCGCAAGCAGTACGAGGTGAACACGCTCGGCCCGCTGCGCATGACGGAGGGCCTCCTCGCCAAGCTGCACGGCGGGGCGAAGGTAGCGCTCGTCTCGAGCCGCGCTGGCTCGATCGGCGACAACGGCTCCGGCGGTCTCTACGGCTACCGAATGTCGAAGGCCGCGCTCAACATGGCGGGCGTCTCGCTCGCGCGCGACCTCGCGCCGAAGAAGATCATGGTGGTGCTCCTCCACCCGGGCTTCATCCGCACGGGAATGACCGGAGGCGCCGGCAACGACGACCCGCCCGCCGCTGCGAAGGGCCTCATCGCGCGGATCGACGAGCTCACTCCGGCGAAGAGCGGGAAGTTCTTCCACGCGAACGGCGACGAGCTGCCCTGGTGAGGGAAGAAGTAGTCAGGGGCCGATCGCGACGATGGCCTTGTCCGTCGTGACGTAGAGCGTTCCGTCGAAGTCGAGCGCCGGGGCGCTGCGAATGCTGCCCTTCGCGTTGACCGCGAAGTAGAGGAGCCCTTTTGGCGTGAGGGCGTAGAGGTTGCCGTCAGCCGAGCCGACGTACACGGTCTCGTCGCCGGCCACCACCGGCGTGGCGACGGCACCGAGCGTCGCGTACGTCCAGCGGACGACGCCGGTCTGCGAGCTTACCGCGTGGAGCTTCTTGTCGTCGCTGCCGACATAGACGACGCCGCCGCGCACGCACGGCGCACCGGAGATCGGGCCTCCGGCCGCGTAGGTCCAGCGGAGCTTTCCGTCGCTCGCGAGGGCGTAGAGCTTCCCGTCGCTCGAGCCGACGTACACGCTCTCGTCGCCGCCGACGACCGGCGAACCGAGGATCGCGCCGCCCGTTTCGAAGGTCCACTTCGTCGCGCCGTCGCGCGTGAAGGCGTAGAGCTTCCGATCGGAGCTACCCACGTACACGGTGCCGTCCACCGCGAGCGACGGGGAAGAGCCGAGCGTGTCGTTCGTCGTGGCCTCCCATTTCACGACGCTTCCATCCGCGGCGATCGCGACGAGCTTTCCCGCGGTGGTCGTCACGTAGATCGTGCCGTCACCGCCGATAGCAGGTGACGACAGGATGGGCGCGAGCGGCTTCTGGAAGACCGCACGCGCAGGGCGGAACCCGGCATCGTCAGCCGAGGCGTCGCCGCCGTCGTTCGCGCCGCCGTCACCGCCATCCGCTCCCGCGTCGATCGAAGCGAAGCGATCGACGCCGTAAAGCGAGCCGTCACTGCTGCCGATCACCGTGAGTCCGGTCGCCGAGCGAACCGGCGACGAGCGTACCGCGCCGCCAGTGTGGAGCGCGTTCTGCACGGTGCCGTCCGGCGAGAGCACCACGACGTCGTGATCGGCGGTGCCCACCCAGATCAAGCGATCGGCGGCGATCGCCGGGGAGCTGTCGCCCGCGGGCAAGGCGACCGACCACTTGAGCGTCGCGTTCTGCGGACCTGTTCCTGCGGCCACGCCCGCGCGCTTCGGACATCCGCCGCGCATCGGCCACGGCGCGTTTGTCTCGAGCCCCTGGGCATCACCACAAAGGTTGCCGAGCGGCACCTCCGCATCACCGTTCGGCGGCGTCGTATCGCCGAGGAGCGAGGCGTCGCTCCCGCCGTCCGCGGGCGTCTTCGCATCGTCGTGCTCGGCGCTCGCGCACGCCGCTAGCAGCCCGAGCCCGAGCGCGGACGAGAATGACGCCAAGAAGAGGAAGGAGCGAAGCGCCGCGACTCGCATGCGAAGCGGCAGCGTAGCACCTCGCTCGACCCCGTCCGATCGGTCGAC
>JANXVA010000616.1 GCA_025351875.1 Myxococcales bacterium
TCCGCCTTCTTCTTGGCGTCTTCGATGGGCAGGGAGTGGTTGCGCGAGATGTCGATCGTGGACATGGGCTGCGGTTTTAACACAACCCCAGCCCGTGAAGTAGCGCGGAACGCTACTCGATGCGCTTCACGACCCAGTAGCCGCGCGGGGTGTCCAAGGGATCGCTGAGCGCGTCCTTGTCGAGGCTGAACACCACGAGCTCGGTCGTACGGTCGAGCACGCCGCGCGGGATCCGGCCGATATCCTCCGAGGAGCCGCTGTCGCCAGCTTTGACGGCGGCCTTCCAGTCGCCTTTGGCCTGCTCGGCGAGCTCCGCCGCGTGCTTGAGGGCATCGGGCTTGGCCCTCGCGCTGCTCGGCGCCCCTTCGGCCCCGGCGTACTGGACGAGCACGACCCCGAGCCGCACGGTCCGTGGAGCCCCGCTGGGCATGCCCCCGGCATCGAGCAAAGACCCCAACCCACCGAGCGCAAATCCCCCATCCCCGCTGGTGTCGAGCGCCGCCATGTTCGCTGCGGCCCCTCCTCCGGACGTGCCCGTGCCCGTGCCCGATCCGGCATCCGCCGCCGTGATG
The DNA here is from genome assembly GCA_025351875.1 of Myxococcales bacterium. Lineage (GTDB taxonomy): Bacteria > Myxococcota_A > Polyangia > Polyangiales > Polyangiaceae > Labilithrix. Next base: position 573 of record JANXVA010000616.1, read on the forward strand.
ACCCCACTGCCAGCATCGACCCCCGCCTCGCTCCACTCCGCGTGAACGTGCGTGCGGCTCATCTGCTCGAACGTGAGCCAACCCACGAGCACGACCACGGCCGCTCCGAGGACGATCGACGCCCAGCTCTGGATCCGATCCCTCACGACGCTCTCAGGCGTCGCTGGAAGAGCCCTTGGCGTCTTCCTCTTCGACGATCGCAGGCGGGGGTGGACCCCACTCCTCGAACGGGCGCATCGTCGCCGAGGGCGCATCGCCATGGAGCTCCAGGAGCGCGGCGAGCCAGTTCTCGCGTTCGATGAGCTGCTTCTTCTCCGTCTCGAGATCCGGCGTCGACTCGAGCTGCGCAAGCGCCTTCTCGAGCCTTCCCTGGACCTCGCCGAGCTCGCGCGTGACGAGGACGGGGTCGATCTGCGCGCGCTCCGAGTACTCCTCGGCGAGGATGAGCAGCTTGTTCTGGCCGGCCTCGGCGAAGCCGGAGCCGATCGCGACACGCTTCGACTCGGAGCCGATGCGGTACGTGACGATGCCCGTGCGGAGCGCCGCGACGATCGGCAAGTGGCCCGGCAGGACGCCAAACTCGCCCTGCACGCTCGGCGCGGTCACTTCGTCGACGCTCACCGAGAGCGCCTTGCCCCTGGGCGTGACGATCTCGAGATCGATCTTGTCGGCGGCTGCCATCGCGCTTTACTTCTTCTTGAGGAGGTCGACGGCCTTGGCCTTCATCTCCTCGATGTTGCCGACGAGATAGAACGCCTGCTCGGGGTACTTCGCGTCGTCGTCGTAGTTGCCGTCGAGGATCTCCTTGAAGCCCGCGATCGTCTCCTTGATGGGGACGTACTTGCCGGCGGCGCCCGTGAACTGCGAGGCGACGAAGAACGGCTGCGAGAGGAAGCGCTGGATCTTGCGCGAGCGCGAGACCGTGAGCTTGTCCTCCTCGCTGAGCTCGTCCATGCCGAGGATGGCGATGATGTCCTGGAGGTCCTTGTACTTCTGGAGCGTGGACTGGACCTTGCGGGCCACCGCGTAGTGCTCCTCACCGAGGACGTTCGGGTCAAGCAGCGTCGAGGTGGAGTCGAGCGGGTCGACGGCCGGGTAGATTCCGAGCGCGGCGAGATCGCGGCTGAGGACGGTGGTGCCGTCCAGGTGGGCGAACGTCGTCGCGGGCGCCGGGTCGGTGAGGTCGTCGGCCGGGACGTACACGGCCTGGATGGACGTGATCGAGCCCTTGTTCGTCGAGGTGATGCGCTCCTGGAGCGCGCCCATCTCCGTCGAGAGCGTCGGCTGGTAACCGACGGCGCTCGGGATACGACCGAGGAGCGCGGACACTTCAGAGCCGGCCTGCGTGAAGCGGAAGATGTTGTCGATGAAGAGGAGGACGTCCTGTCCCTCTTCGTCGCGGAAGTACTCGGCGACGGTGAGCGCCGAGAGCGCGACGCGGGCGCGGGCTCCGGGCGGCTCGTTCATCTGGCCGAAGACGAGCGCGGTCTTCGAGAGAACGGACTCGCCGCTCTCGAGCCTGCCGCTCTTCATTTCGAGGAAGAGGTCGTTGCCCTCGCGGGTACGCTCGCCGACGCCAGCGAAGCACGACACGCCGCCGTGCGCCTTCGCGACGTTGTTGATGAGCTCCTGGATGAGGACGGTCTTGCCGACGCCGGCGCCGCCGAAGAGGCCGATCTTGCCGCCCTTACGGTAGGGAGCGAGCAGATCGATGACCTTGATGCCGGTCTCGAAGACTTCGATCTTCGTCGACTGGTCCTGGAAGGTCGGGGGCGCCTTGTGGATCGGCGACGTGCGCTTCGCGTTGACCGGGCCGGCCTCGTCGATCGGCGCGCCGATGACGTTGAGGATGCGGCCGAGGCACTCCGGGCCGACGGGCATCGCGATCGGGCTGCCGGTGTCGCGGACTTCCATTCCGCGGACGAGGCCGTCGGACATGTCCATCGCGATCGCGCGGACGGTGTTCTCACCGAGGTGCTGGGCGACCTCGAGGGTGAGGTTGTCCTTCTCGCTCGAGATGCTCGGGTTCGTGAGCTTCAGCGCGTTGAGGATCTTCGGCAGCTTGCCGGCTTCGAACTCGACGTCGACGACGGGACCGATGACCTGGACGATCTTACCTTTGCCCATGCCGGGCATCGGGGGGGCGACGGACGGAGAGCGGACGCCAGCGTGTTCGGGGGTCGGGGGAGACGAAACCATGAGGGCGAAAGCTCCTGTTGAACGTGGGCTGCGAGCCAGCGGTCGTGATGTAGGGCCGCGACACTTGGTAGTTAAGTCGCGGCCGGCGTTTACCATGGGCTGAACGGAAGCTCAATGCGGTTACACGCGGGCGACGCGGCGGGACGGCGACCAAACCACCCGATGCTCGACCCCCATCGGGCACCGCAGCTCGCGCACCAAACGGCGTGCCAAACGCGCGTCGCACGCGGCGCGATCCGAGCTGCAAAAAAGCGGCTGGCGTAAGAGCGGAGCGGCATGCGCGCAGCTTGACCGCACCCATGCCTACGCCTAATCGTTGGCACCTTGATCTCGCCCGAGACCATCGCCCTCGTGCGCGAACGCACGGACATCGTCGCGGTAATAAGCGAAGGGGTCTCCTCGCTCAAGCGACGCGGGCGATCGTTCGTCGGGCTGTGCCCGTTCCACAAGGAGAAGTCGCCGAGCTTCCACGTGAACCCGGACCGGGGGTTCTTCCACTGCTTCGGCTGCAAGGAGTCGGGCAGCGCCATCGACTTCCTGATGAAGCACGAGGGCTACACGTTCCCGGAAGCGGTCCGCGCGCTCGCGGAGCGCGCTGGCATCCCGATCGAGGAGGAGCGCGGCACGGTCCAGGCGAGCGAGGCCGACCGCGCGCGCAAGGCGCGTGAGGATCTCTACGCGGTCAACGCGCTCGCAGCGACGTTCTTCGAGCAGGAGCTCGTGAAGAACGAGCACCGCGAGTACGCGCTCGAGGAGCTCGCGAATCGCGGCCTCGTTCCCGGCAAGGACGCGAAGATCGACGAGGTCCTCCAGGCCTTCCGCATCGGCTATGCGCCGTCCGCGTGGGATGGCCTCACGACGTTCCTCAAGGCGCAGGGCGTCTCGCCGGTGGCCGCCGAGACGGTCGGGCTCCTCGTCCCGCGCACGAGCGGCTCGGGCTACTACGACCGCTTCCGTCACCGCCTCATGTTCTCCGTCATCGACGCGCAGGGGCGCGTCGTGGCGTTCAGCGGCCGTGCTCTCCGCGAGCTGCCACGCGAGGAGCCGCGTCCCGGCCTGGTGCGCCTGAACGGCGCGGACGAGGCCGACGCGCACAAGCCGCCGAAGTACATCAACTCGCCCGAGAGCCCCGTCTACACGAAGGGGCAGATGCTCTTCGGCATCCACCAGGCGAGGCACGCGATCCGGCAGCAAGAGCTCGCTATCCTCGTGGAAGGAAACTTCGACGTCGTCTCCCTCCACGCGCGCGGCATCACGAACGTCGTTGGCGTTCTCGGCACCGCGTTCACGACCGAGCAGGCCAAGCTCCTCAAGCGCTTCGCGCCCGACGTCGTGTTCATGCTCGACGGCGACGCTGCGGGCCGCAAGGCCGTGCGCCTCTCGCGCGAGGCCGTCCGCATCGCGGGGATCTCGGCGCGCGTCGCGGATCTGCCAAACGGCGTCGACCCCGATCAGCTCGCCCGTGAGAAGGGCAAGCAGGCCATCGAGGATCTCGTCGCAAGCGCGAAGGGAATGCTCGAGGCGCTGATCGAGATGTCGCTCGACGAGAGCTTCACGCAGGCCGACGCCTACGAGAAGCAGGCGCGTATCGCGTTCGTCGCGAAGCTCCTCGCCGAGGAGGACGACCCGGTCGTGCTCCCGATGCTCAAGGGCTTCACCGATCGGATCGCGGGTCGCCTCGACATCGTGCGCTCGGGCGAAGGCGCTTTTCGCGCCGTCGAGCACAGCGTGAAGCAAGCCGTCGCCAAGGCGCAGGCCGAGCGGCAGCGCGCCGAGCTTGCAGCAGGGCAAACCACGCGACATCAGATGCAAAACAGCAACGGCGTCCGGATCGCAGCGCCGACGCCAGGGGTGCCAGAGCGTCGAGAGATCATCGCTCAACTCATCGAATGGCCTGCACTTTTGGATGACCCCGAGGTCGCTGAGGAGCTCAATCTCCTCGAAGGCGAGAGCGTGAAGGTGGTCGCGGCGCTTCGGAGGGCCTGGAATTCAGGCGCCAAGAAACTGGACACCGCCGCGTTTGTTGCGCAGATGGACCCCGGCGTGGACCCCCGGGTCCGGGCTTTTGCCGCCGAGCGCCTGGCCAACCCGCAGACGGAGAGCGAAACGCAAGCAAAAGTGTGCTTGCTCGACAACGCAAACAAGCTAAAGAGGCTCCTCCTTTCGCAAGAGGCTGCAGAGATCTCCCGTGAGACGTACCGAGCTCACGGAGATGCTGACGCCGAGCGCGAGCTCTTGAGGGAGTCACAGGAGCGACTGCGAGCGAAGCACGGCCTGAAACCGTGAAGAGTAAAGAGGAGGACTTGTAGAGGGGGAAGGGAAGCGAGGATCTCGCGCGCAGGCGGACTCGAAGAGCGCGTGCGTGAGTGCGGACGGACGGAACGGGAGACCACGAGCGACGGCGGAAACGTCTCGAGCGTGCGCAGCAAAGCAGCGGAAAGAACTTCTGATGGCAACCAAGAACCGGAACGGCAGCGGCAACTCATCGGACTCGCGCAACGGGAAGGGCGGCTCGCACATGAGCGACGGTCCGGGCCGCGAGGGTCGGGAGGACGGCAAGGGCTCGAAGGGCTTCATGAGCTACGACGAGGTCAACGAGTCGATGCCGGCCGACGTCGTCGCCGATCAGATGGACGACGTGATGAGCGTCCTCGGCGACGAGGACATCGAGATCGTCGACGCCGCGACGCAGGTCAAGATCGCCCCCAAGCGCATCGTCGAGGAGGAGAACGCCGAGAAGAAGGTCGTTCCCCGCGGCGCGCACAAGGAGAGCGAAGAGGACTCGAGCTACTACTCGAAGTCGAACGACCCGGTCCGGATGTACCTCCGGAAGATGGGCTCCGTCTCGCTGCTCACCCGCGAGGGCGAGGTCGAGATCGCCAAGCGCATCGAGCAGGGCGAGCACATGATCCTCGGGGCGATCCTCAACTCGCCCGTCGCCGTCCGCGAGATCATCGATCTCGGCGACAAGCTCCGGAAGCACAAGATCCGCGTCAAGGACATCATCCGCGACGCCGAGGACGACAACGCCGA
>JANXVA010000640.1 GCA_025351875.1 Myxococcales bacterium
AGCCGAGGAGCGGGACGGTACGTAAGAGCGCTTCGCGCTGGTCCCCGTCGTCTAGAGGCCCAGGACCGCGGCTTTTCACGCCGCTAACACGGGTTCGAATCCCGTCGGGGACGCCCCCGAAACCCCTCGATGGTCCTGCGAGGGGTTTTTCCTTTTGTCGGGGAGGCGTGCGCGAGAGAGAGAGCGTGCGCGACGGGATGCTCGTGGCGACGCCGCGTGCAGTGACGGCGCCACGGTCGCGAATGGGCGGGACGGAGGGTGGGCGGAGGGGTAGGTTCGCCGCGATGGCCATCTCGTTCCCGACGCTCGACTGGATCCTGGAGAGGCGCACCAAGGCGCCGACACCGGGCATCCTCAAGGCAGCGATCATCGTCCAAGGTTTCTTCGTGATGGGGCAGACGCGACCCGCGGGCACGATCACGGGTGGCTCGCAGGCGCTCCTCTACTTCGGGCTCTGGGCGGTCGAGGCTGCAGTGCTCGTTGCGCTCTGGAAGATGAAGCGTTGGCCCGTCGTCATCCTGGCCGCCTACGCCCTGTTGCACGCCGTGACCGCGATGCCTCGGTACTTCGCAACAACACCTCGGAGCGTCCCCGTGGCGCTCGTCTTTGCGGCCATCATCCTCGTGTTCCACAACCTCGCGCTGATTCCGGCCATCGTCTTCTGGCGACGTATGACGTGGAAGTAGACGGGCACGAGAGGCGAGAGAGCCATCACGCGGCGCTCGTTTCGCGCTCACGAGCTCCGCGGATCAATCGATGCACGTCTGGCCGAGCGCGATGCCTTTCGACAGGCGGTTCGCACATCCGGCATTGATGCGCGTTGCGCTGCACGTTCCGTTCGTCGGCGTGCCCTTCTTCACCTTCGCATCCACGACACACGCGCCCTGGCATTGCGAGGGGTGCGAGCACGACTTGCCCACATCCGGCGTCGTGAGCGCGCACACGGTCGTGCACCCGAAGCCACCCCAAACGCATTGGCCGTTGGCCGCCTTGCAGGCATCGCGTCTTCGGCTTGTCCGTCGATGCGGGGGCGTCTGAAGCCGAGGTCGTGACCGGAACGGGCTCATCGCCAGCCGTCGATGAAGGCGCCGCGGCGCCACGATCGACGTCGGGCGTGGAAGCCGAGGGAGGCGTCGGCGTCGGCGTTCGAGCTCCCGGGCCGTCGCACGCTGCAGTCACGGCGACGCCGATCGCCGCGAACGCGGCGAACACGAACTGACGGCGCGGGAGCATGGCCCGAGGTTCGCAGACGCGCCGAGGCCGCAAAGCCGCCTTGCGGGGTGGGCTCATCGAGGCGTAGACCACATCGAGCACCGGAACGACGTTCGCGTGCCTGATCTTCGCGGTGAGGTGCGCCTCGTCGAGGAACATCGACCGGAACTCGTCATCCTTCGCAAGCTGCGCATGCATGCTCTTGATGGCGACCGTGCGACGAAATCCGAGCGCACCATGCTGCCGCGCAAGGTAGACGGTCCCCATGCCTCCGCTGGCCAGCTCCGCGAGGATCTCGTAACGCTCGACCTGCCCGGACGGGACCACCGCGTCGATGGTAGCTCCACGCACGCCGGTGCGTCGATCAGAAGGGAACCAGGCGCAACGGAGAGGTGCGCTCTGGTATCTAATGCGCCCATGGCCAACCTCTACCCGTTCGTTCTCGAGATGAAGACGATGCTCTCCAACCTCGATCGCTGGCTCGTCACGGCTGCGGAGCATGCGAAGAGCAAGAAGACCGAGCCGGACGCGCTCGTTGTCGGGCGCCTCGCTCTCGACCAGTACCCGCTCGTCAAGCAGGTCCAGTCCGCGTGCGACACCGCGAAGTTCACCGCTTCCCGTCTCACCGGCAAGGAAGCGCCCAAGCACCCCGACGACGAGAAGACGTACGAGGAGGTCCGCGCTCGCGTCGGCAAGGTGGTCAGCTACCTCGAGACGTTCACCGAGAAGGACTTCGAGGGCGCCGAGTCCCGGAAGGTGGCCTTGCCGTGGATCCCCGGCGGCAACAAGGCCGCCCTCGGCCTCGACTACCTCGTCTCGTTCGCGCAGCCGAACTTCTTCTTTCACGTCACGCACGCGTACGCCATCCTCCGCCACAACGGCGTCCCCCTCGGGAAGATGGATTACATCGGCGCGCTGCCGCCGCTGCTCGACATGTGATTGGCGCGTCGGGTCCTGGCTCGCCGGGAGACATCCCCAGCGAGCCCGGATCCGGATACGCTCCCTCCCCGATGGGCGTCCAATACGAGCGCTGGTTGATCGCGAAGGGGGCTTCTTTCCTGCCTGCGGCGGCTTCGATCGTGAAGCTCGTCGAGCGACTGCGCAAGGAGGGCTGGATCATCGACCCGAAGTCTCCCGACCTCGCGAAGCTCCGCTTCGAAGGCGCGCGCGAGCAGCACGCGAAGACGACTGGCGGCTACGGCGTCAAGACGGTCGAGAACACCTTCGGAGGGGACGCCGCGGCCGCGCTCGCAGCGTCCACCGATCCGCTTCCCGCAGCGCTAGCCGCGGAGTGGATCGAGCATCCGAGCCGCGAGGAGCTCCGGCTGGTGTGGCCCGTCCATGGGGACGCTCCGCTGCCGCTCAAGTACCCGCTCTCGCGCACACCCGACGGCCCGCTCGGCTACACGCTCGAGATCCACCGCGCGGACGAGTACGTGGTTCCCGTCGCGGAGGCGATCGGCCCCGTGCCTGCGACGTGCCGCTGCGGCGAGGACCAGGGCTTCGAGTGGGATGACGAGGAGCTCGTGCCGGCCTTCGGTGCGTCCACGGGGATCTTCGCGGAGTGCGAGGCGTGCAGCCGAACGTTCGAGCCGTCCAAGGGGACAGCGAAGCTCACGAACCCGTTCGACGGCACCGAGAGCGAGGTGTTCGGCGGCGCCGCGTATCGCTTCGCGATCAAGGTCGATTGCGGCAAGTGCTTCGTCGCCGACGCGAAGCTCGCGTTCGCCCCCGAGCTCGTCGCGCTCGTCGAGAACGAGTTCGGCCGCTCGTTTCACGAGGTCGGAGCGCTCTACTGAATCAGCGCGGCTGCGGGCGTATCGGGCCCGGCGCGTCGCAGACGGGGCACACGCCCTCGCGCGGGTCGAACGGCCCGCACGATTTGCATTCTGCACGTATTCCGCGGTAGCCCGGGTCGTAGAGGTCGCATTCCGTTCGCGCCTTGCCCGCGCGCTTGCCCTCGTACAGGACCGTCGCAGGAACGAAGGCGCGATACGTCACGCTATCGATGCCGCAGCCCGGGCACTCCTTCGGTACGGAGTGCGCGTTTTCGGTCTCGAGCGCGCGCACCAGCCCGTCCGGAGCGTGGCAGCGCGGGCACATCGGGTCGGCGAAGACCTCGTGCTTGCACGCCGCGCAGCGGATCGCGAACACGCCGTCGACGAACGTCTCGCCCTTGTAGGCCCACGTGACGACGCCGGCGGGCTCGCCGCCGATGAGCGGAAATTTACCCTCGACGTACGCCTCGATGACGAGCTTCTTCGTGCTGCACGCGGTGCAGCCGCGGTCGACGAGCTCGGTGAACCTCGCCTCGGTCAGGGACCCCATCCGGTGCGAGCGCTCAGCGCGGAACGCGCCGCGCCTCTCCCTTTTGAAGAGCATCGAGGATCTGACGGCCGAAGGTCGAGCGCTCGACCGGCCGCGCGACCTTGATCACCTCGGCTCCGCAGGCCTTCGCGACCTCCGCCACCTCGGCCACGTCGCTCGGGGCGGCGTCCTCCGTGAGCACCACGACGAGCGGAAGGATCTCGGACATCTTCGCGGAGGCCTCGCGCGCGGTGTCGAGCCGGAATGCCTCGAGCGGGCTCACCGAGAGACGGCACGCGCTGAAAGTGGCGTCGTCCATACCTACGAGCATGCATCGGTAGACCGTCGAGACGTCGAGGGTCGGGTACTCCTGCTTCACGCCTCGACGATATCATCGACTTGACGCGCGTGCCCGCGCTCGGGTCATCTGACACCATGCGTATGCCCTCGGCGACCGCGCTCTCGGTGCTCACCGCCCTCACCTTGATGGGGTGCGATCTGCTGGCAAAGAAGGAGCACGCCGACGCCGGCGCGGCAGCCGGCCCGGACGCGGGCGCAGCTTCTGCGAAGGTCGCCGCCAAGCCTCAGGACGGCGTCCACACGATCGACGGAGTCGGCGACGTCCCAGCCTGGTCACTCGACCACGGCAAGCCGGCCAAGTGCACCCCGAGCGCGGCGGCCGTCGCGCGCTTCAAGGCCATCGAAAAGGGTGACGACCCGGGGCTCGTCGCAGGGACAGCGGACGTCTCGACGTACGTGAAAGAGATCGGCGCCGACGATTGCTTCGCTTCGCGCAAGGGGCTCGCGGAGTCGCTCAACAACGGCGGGTACAAGCGCTACGGCCTGAAGAAGTTCGACGAGGCCAACCGCTTCTGGCGCGCGGCGCTCACCGTGCGCCCGGCGTTCCTCCTGTCTCGGTACAACCTCGCGTGTGGGCTCGGGCTCGCCGGCAAGGGCAAGGACGCCGTCACCGAGATCCTCGAGATCGCGCGCGCCGCGAAGGAAGGCGACGCGAGCGCGTCGAACTTCCTCGAGAAGGCCAAGACGGACGACGACCTCAAGAGCGTGCGCGAGGACCCGACGTTCAAGGAGGCTCTGAGGGCTTCGCAAGGCGGCCTCGTCGGGCCGCGCAAGGGCTCGAGCGAGCCCGAGGTCGGCAAGAAGGCCATTCCGCTGCTCCCGGAGGAGTTCCGGAAGATCAAGGACACGGGCGGCATCACCGACACCGGCTTCATCACGTTCAAGCCGGCCGTGGTGAACATCTGGACGTGGCGTCCGAACAAGGACACCGAGCTCGTCGTCACGTCGCTCACCGACGACCCGGCGACGCTCGGCAAGCCGAAGGGCGACCTCAACTTCGCCTACGGCGCCATCGCCGTGTACCGGCGGGAAGGAGAGAAGCTCACCCTGCTCATTTCCCGCAAGACCGGCGAAAACCCTCCCTCCGTCGCATCCGGAAAGAACGGTACTGTCGCCTACACGTTCGAAGCTGCGTGCGGAACCCTCTCGGGCACGCTGGCGTGGAACGGCAAGAGCGTCGAGGTCAAGGAGAAGACCTGCGGAGACCTCTGACGTAAGCTCGCCCAATGGCGCGTCTCGAAGGGCAGCGAAAGAGCCTCGGGGCACTCGATCGATCGTTTCTCGCGGCCGAGCGTCGCGACGTCATGATGCACGTCGGCTCGCTCCTCGAGCTATCGCCGACGAAAGGGTGGTCGCGCGACTTCTCGCGCGAGCTGCGCGAGGAGCTCTCGCGCACCGAGAAGGTCGACCGACCCTGGAACCAGCGGCTCCTTCATCCCGATCTGCTGGCCAGCCCGCTGCAGGCGTGGGTCCCCGACGAGAGCTTCGACCTCGAGTACCACGTGCGTCGCTCCGCGTTGCCGTCACCGGGCGACGAGCGAGAGCTCGGTGTGCTCGTGTCGCGGCTTCATGGCACGCCGCTCGATTTCCACCGGCCACCGTGGGAAGCGCACTTCATCGAGGGTCTCGACAAGAAGCGCATCGCCATCTACTTCAAGGTTCACCACGCGCTCATCGACGGATACACGGGGATGCGGCTCCTCCAGCGGAGCTTCTCGAAAGACCCCACCGACCTCGACACACCGCTCTTCTTCTCGCAGAAGTCCGTCGAACGAACGAAGGACCACGAGGAGGTCGCTCCGACGTTCGACGCGCTCCTCGCGGCTGTCCGCGATCAGGTGGGCGTCGCGAAGGACATCGGGCGCGCGCTCGTCACAGTCGCCCAATCGATTCGCGGCGGCGCTTCGGGCCTCGCGCTCCCGCTGCAGGCGCCGAAGTCGGTCCTCAATCAGCGCATCTCGCGGAGCCGCCGCTTCGCCACGCAGAAGGTCTCGATCGAGCGCGTGAAGCGGCTGGCGGCCTCGGCCGGCGGCACTGTCAACGACGTCGTGCTCGCGATCTGCGGCGTCGCCCTGCGCCGCTTCCTCGGCGAGCTCGATGCGCTGCCCGACAAACCGCTCGTCGCGATGGTCCCGGTGAACGTGCGCCCCAAGGACGACCCGGGCGGCGGCAACGCCATCGGCGCGATCCTGGCCTCGCTCGCGACGAACGTCGCCGATCCGCGCGCGTCGCTCGATGCGATCATCGCCTCGACCAAGCGCTCGAAGGCGCAGCTCCAGGGGATGTCGAAGGGCGCGATCATGCAGTACAGCGCGCTCGTGCTGGCGCCGCTCATGCTCTCGTTCATTCCGGGGGCGGTGGGCCGCTTCCGGCCGGCGTTCAACGTGGTGATCTCGAACGTGCCTGGTCCCGAGACCCCGCTCTACTTCCGCGGCTGGAAGCTCGACGAGATGTATCCGCTGTCGATCCCGTTCCACGGATACGGGCTCAACATCACCGTCCAGAGCTACGCCGGCTCGCTCAACTTCGGCTTCACCGGTTGTCGCGACACGCTCCCGCACCTCCAGCGCCTCGCGGTGTACAGCGGCGAAGTGCTGGACCAGATGGAGCGCGCCTAGCGAACCAATTGCGGCCTGCGGACCGCGAGCGTCGAGGGGTACTGCCCGCTGCGGCGCAGGCGAGGGGCCGCACTCGCTTGCGGTGGTTGCGTCGAATCCGCGATCTGCTCGCTGCGGCCGACGGTTTGCAAAGCCTGCTTCCGTGGAGGCCGCAGCATGACCATGGTTTACGCGTCGCCGCCGCCGCGGCGGGCTCGCAACTGCGATTCACAGGCCGACGTGGAGACTCGCGTGTACGTGCGGCCGACCCCGCAGGCCTGGCGCAACGTGTTCCTCCAGCCAAGGAGCCCGAGTGAACCCCCGTTGCCGTGGGCGACCGCGTCGACGGTCGTGACGCTCACCGCACCCATGCTACCGGTAGCGTCGACAGCGCGCGCTCCATGCACGAGGCGCCGGAGGCGCTCCATCATGCCGTGGATCGTCGTCGTGGCGTCCTTCGGCATCGCCTTCGGAATCGGAAGCGATCGCGCGCTCCGCTCCGAGCTGGGCTCGGGGCTCCGCGTGCTGGAGAGCTCTGCGATCAGGCTGGTCGTCAGGTAGCGCCCCGAGCCGTGCACCGATCGCTCGGTTCACCGGCGCGCTCTCGCGAGCAACGCCGGTGATCCGGACTTCGAATCAGAGCGGCTTGACGTTCTCGGCGCGCGGACCCTTCGGGCCTTCGCCCTCGGTGAACGAGACGCGCTGTCCCTGCTTGAGCTCCTCGAAACGGACGCCCTCGCACGCGGACATGTGGAAGAACAGGTCCTTGCCCGTGCCGGTCTCGATGAAACCGAAACCCTTGTCCGTCAACCGCTTGATGGTGCCTTCAGCCATTTGATTCATCCTTGGAAAAAGCGGTCGTTCGAGGGAGCACGTAACTAGGGTGTTCAGACGAAACTCGCCGCACGTAGACCTACAGTAAGACCCCTGGAGGGTCCCGCTGTCAATGACTCCTCATGGGCGAGCCTTTCCGTGCCGGACTCTGCCGAAAACGGCCGCTACTTCGGGCGTCGCACGAACGCGTCCACGGCCGGGCTCGAGTCCGTGGCCGGGCCTGAGCCCTGACCTTTCGGCTCGACCGCGCGCGCCGCGCTCGCTAGAGCGTCCGCCATGGATGCGGGAGCGGACAAGCGAGAGACGCAGCTCCTGCGCCCGATGCGCTTCGCGGGAGAGCGTCGCTATGCCGTGGCGGTCGAGCCCAAGACGGAGCTCGGCGGTGAGAGTCTCCGCCTCGCCGAGGAGGCGTGCGAGCGTGCGCGTGCCGGCGGCGCGGTGCTCGCGTACGGGTTCGTCGATGCGCCGGAGGCAGACCGCGCGTTCGAGACTCTCGGCTTCGCGTCGCTCGGGCCGGCGCCGCTGCTGGTGCGCCCGCTTCGCCTCGTCGCCGCGGGCCTCTCGGTCGGGCTTCCCCGCGCTGCTCAGGTGCTCCTCGCGAAGGTGCCGCTGGTCGCGCCGTTCGGTCGCGCGCGTCGGACGGGGTTCCGCGAGATCGCCGTGAAGGAGCCGCGGTTCACGCGGCTCTGGGATCGCTTCTCGATCGACGTGGGCGTCGCCGTCGAGCGAACCGCGAGCTACTTCGAGGGTCGCGTCTTCGCGCGGCCCCTTGCGGGCTATCGCGTCTTCATCTTCGAGGACGGCGACCGCTACGCAATACGTGCAATGTGCATCTTCATGGTGAAGGGGGAACCAGGCGCACGTGTCGGGTACGTCATGGAGCTCCTCCACGATCGGAGCGTCGCCGGTCTGCGGGCCGCGTCTCACCTGCTTGGCCTCGCGCTGCGCGAGATGATGGACGCCGGGGCGGAGGCCGCGCGCGCGTGGTCGCTGCCGCACTCCGGGAGCTATCCGATCTATGCGCGCCACGCGTTCGTGTCGCCGCGCGCTGCGCTCCGCTTCGGCACGAAGGACGTGCACATCGGCGTCCGTGCGTTCGACCCCGAGGTCGACGAGGTCGTCAGGCTGCGCGAGCGATGGTACCTGAGCTACCTCGACGTCGAGTCGCTCTGACCCGCCCAGGACGAGATCGACCTACGCGCCGTCGTCCACCAGCGACGCGCGGACGAGCCCGGCGCGCACCTCGACGGGCATCTTCTGCGTGTCGATGTCGTCGAAGTCGCGAGCGTCCGCGATCGGCGACGCGACGAAAGCGAGGACGGAGGCTTCGCTGGCGAGCACGTCGTCGCTCCCCAGCACGTCGAGATCGGTGGCCGTCGTCGCCTCGTCCTGGAACGCGTCGAACACAGCGGGCGCCGCAGCGATGCTGGACGACGTCGGCGCCCCGCGCTGGAGCGTCGGCTGATCGTCGTCGTCGTCGTGGTTGTAAGGTTCGGTCACGAAGCAGCCCCTTTGCTTTCAGACGGCTCAGCGTCCTACAGCACGGCGCTGCGCACAAGAGTCACTTCCTCAGTGTGTGACGCGGCTCGCGCCGGCGGATGCCGTCTTGCGATAGCGCTGGCGCACGTTGCGGACGGCCGCCTCGAGCTCCTCCTCTTCGTGGCCCTCCTCTGGAGCGCTCGCGTTCGTGTCGCGCGGGGTCGTCTCGCAGTAGGAGTCCCAGCCGCAACGTTGCACCTCGGAGCAGTCGTTGTCGGTCCGGCACGATCGGCGGCGCACGTCGTAGGCGGGGCATCCCGGAAAGTCGGGCGGGCAGTCCGCGGGATCGTGGCAGCGCATCGGGATGACTCCGCCGGGAAGCGACTGCGCGCCGTCCGGCAGAGCGCCGACGATGGTGGCGACGTGCGGCCACTCGGGCGAGCCGCTGCCGCCGACGGGGTTGCCGTCCGCGTCGAGCGCGACGAAGAAATATTTGGTGTCGCCCGTCACGGTACTGACCTCGCGGCACGAGACCTCGCCCGCCCAGGTCTGACCGCTCCTCGCGAGCTCCATCGGATGCCACCCGCGCGAGCCCCACGTCCGGACGAGCACGACGACGTGCTCGGCACCGGACGCGGCGGGCATCCGTACGCGCAGCGGGAGCGGCGTCAGGATCTCCTGGCGTGTCACGTACTCGACGGTCGGCACGGCGGGGCCGGGCTCCCTCACGCCACCCGTCGTCGCGCAGGACGCGGTGGCAATGGCGAGGAGAGCGGGAAGGAAGTGAGCGATGCGGTGATGGGAAGTCATGGTCTCTCCGGACGGCTCGGACAACGACGCGACGCTTTCCATTGGAGCTGGGGCGTTGCAAGGCGGGTGGGCGACAGGAGATGGCCGAGAGTCCGGGATTCCGTCCCCGCCGATTCGCCTGGCGCTCGCGCGTTCATGGAGGAGGGGCCTGGTGGATCTCCGGGAGCCCGGATGGAGCCAGGGGTCGGAGTCCGACACGCACCCACGCTGTTATGTTGCACTGAAACTGCATGGTTCCGGAGAAGGCGGAGCTGGCCCTACGTTTGCACACAACGTAGCCATGCGCTCCACCACCTGCATCGCCCGCGTCGGTATCGCCTCGCTCCTCGGCGCCGTCGCCACGTTCGGCGCCGCCCGCGCGGAAGCCGACACGGCGCCGGCCGCGGCCTCGCCAGGCTGCGATGCCGCCTCGCTGACCTGCTCGGTCGGCTCGGCCAGCCTGAAGGCGCAGGTCAAGAACCAGCTGCCCACGACGATCGACAGCGGCGTCATGGACAAGGGGCTCATCAAGATTCGCACGCGCTTCACGATCGACCCGGTCGGCACCGACGCGCTCATCGCGATCGACATGCCGAAGGGCGCGCTCGTCGAGGCCTCCTGGTCGGAGAAGGGCTTCATCGTCGTCAAGCCCGTCGTTCAGCAGGGCCAGCAGGGCACGTACAAGGCTCGCTACACGCTCACGCCGAGCCTCGAGGCTTCGATCTACGGCATCGGCGTCAACTACAACGCGTCGCAGCTCATCAACAAGATCCCCGGCGCGAAGTTCAACTACGACGCGACCGCGACCACGTCGATCCTCCCCTGGGGCCTCACGGCTGCCGTGCTGAGCGTCCCCGCTCCGGCGCTCGACCAGTCCACCATCTTCGCGCTTCCGTTCTCGGACATCGGCATCGACCCCGGCACCGTCGAAGGCACGCTCGCCATCCAGGCCGCGGCGAAGCCGACGTTCACGTACCTCACGAAGGAAGTGCGCCTCGACTCCGGCGTCATCACCAAGGCCGACGGCTCCGCGCAGATCGCGATCGGCGACGAAGATTTCCTCGACCTCACCGCTGCGGTCAACGGCACCGTCACGCTCGGCGGCACGCTCGACATCCGCCCGGTCGTGAAGATCGACACCGTCGCCGGCTACTACACCTACGGCCTCACGAAGTTCAGCTTCAGCGCGGTCAGCAAGGACATCGGCGGCGGCGCTCCCGTCCCCGTCAACTTCGAGCAGACGCAGATCCACATCCCGCTCCCGAACGTGAAGGTCCCGTCGGCGACGGTCGCGATGGGCGACGTGAAGCCGGGCGCGTCGGCCGAGAAGTCGGTCACCATCGACAGCACCGGCGAGATGGGCGCGAAGCTCACGTTCACCAGCTCCGACCCGCAGTTCTCGGTTCCGAGCGGCGAAGTCCGCGCCGCCGCGAAGAGCAAGGTCGACCTCAAGGTCCTCTTCAAGCCCTCGAGCGACGGCGCGGCGTCCGCGACGATCACGGTCCGCTCGAACGACCCGGACTCTCCCGAGCAGCAGTTCCGCGTAGCCGCAAACGGCGCGTCGCTCGACCCTGTCGGTGACGGCAACGGCGCAGACGGCACGCCGCGCACCGGCGGAGTGAAGGATCTCGAGGCCCCCCCGCAGGACGGTGGTTGCTCGACCGCAGCGGCGGGCTCCGGCTCCGCCGGCGGTTTCGCGACGCTCCTCGTCGGGCTCGGCCTCGCCATCGCGGCCCGTCGTCGCCGGTCGTCCAAGTAAGGGATATGCCGGGAAAGCCTGGTACGCTCGGCCCCGTCGGTGGAGGGTAGCGAGCGACCGAATGCTGGTTGGCGAAGTCTTTCGGGGCACCAAGCGATTCGTCATCGAGGACCGCGTCGGGGCCGGCGGCATGGGCGTCGTCCATCGCGTGCGCGACCTCGAGCGCGGTGAGACCGTCGCCCTGAAGACGATGATGCGCCTCGACCACGAGGCGCTCCTTCGCTTCAAGAAGGAATTCCGCTCGCTCGCGGACATCAGCCACCCCAACGTCGTGCAGCTCTACGAGCTGTTCAGCGAGGGGGAGCACTGGTTCTTCACGATGGAGCTGCTCGACGGTGTCGACTTGCTCACGTGGGTCCAGTCGTCGCTGACCATGCCTCCGCCGCCGCTGTCTAGCGACGCTGGCGTGGCCATCCGCTCGACGATCCTCGCCGGGACAGGATTCCTCGATCCGGCGCGACCCGCCGTGAACCACCCGCTACCCGAGTCGCCGCCGAGCGCCGGGGTGAACGCGCCGGTCTCGCGCCACTTCCCGGTCCGCGATGTCGGTCGCCTGCGAGAGGCATTTCGCCAGCTTGCGTCGGGGCTCATGGCGATCCACGCGGCCGGAAAGCTCCATCGCGACGTCAAGCCGCCCAACGTCATCGTGACGCGCGCAGGTCGCGTCGTGCTCCTGGACTTCGGCGTCGCCTCCGACCTCGCCGACCGTCGAGGTCACGGCGTCGATTACGCGATGGCCGGAACGCCCGCGTACATGGCGCCCGAGCAAGCGACCACCGCGCGCGCCACGCCCGCGTCGGACTGGTACGCCGTCGGCGTCGTCCTCTACGAGGCGCTCGCGACACGACTCCCATTCGAGGGCTCCGCGCCCGCCATCCTCTTTGGCAAGCAGCAGCACCAGCCGATGCCTCCGTCGCTCCACGTCGAGGGGATCCCCGAGGATCTCGAGCAGCTCGCGATGGACCTCTTGAACCTCGATCCGCGCGCCCGGCCGACCGGGGAGGAGGTCCTCGCCCGCCTCGAGGGCGAGCGAACCTCCGCGGTGTCGTCGCCCGGCTCGCCGTCGTTCGTCGGCCGGCGCACGCAGCTCGATGAGCTACGCAATGCGTACGCGTCGAGCGCCAGCTCGCTCGGCATAGTGATGCTGCATGGTCGCTCGGGCATGGGAAAGACCGCCCTCGCCGCCCGCTTCCTGGCCGAGCTCCCGGGCGAGGATGCGCTCGTTCTCTCCGGTCGCTGCTACGAGCGCGAGGCCGTGCCGTTCAAGGCGGTCGACTCCGTCGTCGACGAGCTTCGCCACTGGCTCTCCCGTCTCCCCGAAGGTGAGGTCGCCGGCCTTCTACCGCCCGATCTCGGCGCACTTGCGCGCGTCTTCCCGGTCCTCGAGGATCTCGACGACCCGGATCGTGGTCGTTACGGCGCGCCCCGTCGCGCGCACGACGAGGTCGAGCCCCACGAGCTACGCCGTCGCGCGTTCGTGGCGATGAAGGACTTGCTCGGTAACATCGCGCGCAACTATCGGCTGGTGGTCCACATCGATGACCTCCAGTGGTGCGACGCCGACAGCGTGCAGCTGCTCGAGGCGCTCTTCGCGCCGCCTTCGCTCCCGTGGATGCTCCTCTGCACGTACCGCACCGAGCTCGCGCGTGAGTCTTCGCCGCTCGCGGACCTTCGCAGCGCGATCGATGCGCTCGGCGAGCAATGCACGTTCCGTGAGCTGGAGCTCGGCGAGCTCGCTCCGCACGAAGCCGAGGAGCTCGCGCGCGCGCTCGTCGGGACCGGCAGCGCGGAGCTCGCCGCGCTCGTCACCTCCGAGGCCCGCGGCAATCCGCTCTTCCTCGGCGAGCTCGCGCGCTGGGCAAACGAGCGTCTCGACGGCACGCGAGGTACCGGCACGCTGTCGCTCGAACAGGTGATCCTCGATCGCGTCGGGCGTCTCTCGGACGAGGCGCGCGCTCTCCTCGAGACGCTCAGCGTGGCGGGTGGCCCGCTCACACATGCGGTCGCGGCGCGCGCATCGGATCTCGCGTCACGTCTTCGCACGCCGGCGCTCGCGCTACGGAGCGCGCGGCTCGTCGTCACGCGCGGCATGGGCGACGACGACGCCATCGAGCCCGCGCACGATCGCGTCAGGGAGACGATCGCGCAGAGTCTCGGTGACGTGCGCCGCCGCGCGTGTCACGCCGGGATCGCAAAGGCGCTCGCCGCCGTCGAACCGTGCGACCCCGAGGCGGTCTTCGAGCACTTCCGGGCCGCCGGAGACGACGCGAGCGCGAAGCGGTTCGTCATGGCCGCGGCCGAGGCCGCCGACCGAACCCTCGCGTTCCTGCGCGCGGCGTCGCTCTACCAGGGCGCGATCACGCTGCGCGCCGGTCCTCTCGATGTCCTCCATCGGCGACTCGGCGATGCGTTCGCGAACGCGGGCCAGCTCGCTGACGCCGCCTCCGCCTATCTCGCCGGGGCGAGCCACGCGACGCGCGCCGAGGCGCTCGAGCTCCGGCGCCTCGCCGCCGAGAACTACCTGAAGAGCGGTCGCCACGCGCGCGGCCTCGAGGTCATGCGCTCGGTCCTCGACGAGGTCGACCTCCCGTACCCGCGCACCAAGCAGGGAGCGATCGCTTCCTTGCTCATCAGCGAGGCAAAGCTGCGCGTGGCCCCGTTGCGCCGCGCGCTCCGGTCCGCGCAGAGCGTCGATGTTTCGCTTCTCGTGCGGATCGACGTGGCGTTCGCCGCCGCTACCGGCATCGCGCTCAGCGACCCGCTGCGCGGCGCCGACTACGCGTCGAAGGGGCTCCTCCTCGCGCTCGAGGCGAGCGAGCCCGTGCGGCTCTGCCGCGCTCTGGCGGTCGCTGCCATCAACGCCGCGACGCGCGGCGAGCGCTCTCGGTCACGTGCCGAGGACCTCGTCCGCACCGCCGAGCGCATCGCACGGGAGATCGACGAGCCGCGCGCGCGCGCGCTCGCGCTCCTCGCCGCCGGCACCGTTCACTTCTTCCTCGGCGAGTGGCGGAGCTCACGCACGAAGCTCGAACGCGCCGACCAGATGTTCCGCGAGAGCTGCCGCGCCGTCGCATGGGAGCTCGCGAACACGCAAAGCTGGACATGCAACGTCCTCATCCTGAGCGGCGACCTCGCGGAGGCGGCGCGTCGCGTCCCCGCGCTGCTCGACGAAGCGCAGAGCCGGGAGGATCGCTTCGCACTGATGAACCTCGCCTACCCGGCCTCTATCTCTCGCATCGTCGCCGATGACGTCAAGGGAGCGCTGGAGATGGCGCGCGTCGGCGAGATCGGCGACGCCGACATGTTCAACGCCGGCCGCTGGGGCTCATTCATCTCCGCGTGCTCCGTCGAGCGATACCGCGGTGACGGCGCGTCGGCGTGGCGGCGCGCCGAGAGCGAGTCTCGTGCCCTCGAAGACTCGATGCTCTGGCACTCGGCCATGGTGCGCGTCTTCTCGTGCTACGAGCGAGGTCTGTCGGCGATCGCCGCGGCGAAGGGCGGCTACGAACGCAAGGCGGCGATGAAGGCGGTCCATCGCTGGGCGAAGGATCTCTCGAAGGAAAAGCTTCGGTACGCCCCGGCGCTCTCCGCGCTGCTCCTCGCCGGCGCGAGCGCGACCGAGGGCAACCCGCGCGGGGCGCTTCTTGCGCTCGACACAGCGATCCCCAAGCTCGACGACGCCGACCTCGGCTATCTCGCCGCGTGCGCGCGCCATCGCAAGGGCGAGTTGCTCGGCGGCGCCGCGGGCCGCGAGCTCGTCGAGCGGAGCCGCGTGTTCTTCAAGGCGCAGGGCATCGTGAACAGCGAACGTTGCCTCGCCATGAGCGCCCCGGGGTTCTGACCCGTCGTCCTCGGCGCTCAGTCGCCTGCGCTGCGCGTCGCCAGCCACTCCAGCGCGCGCATCCCGGGCACGAAGAAGTAGCCTCCGCCGCGCACGGTGACGAACCGCGGCAACCCCGCGTGGCGCTTGCGCACGGGAATCCCGGGGATCGAATAGCGCTGCCCGCCCTCACCAGGCACGCTTGCCACGAGCGGGTCGCGCTCGTCGTACAGACCGGCGAACTTCGGGTTGTTCAGCCACGTCTGCTGGATGAACTCGAACTGCCGTCGGAAGCTCGCGTTGAGCGCC
This sequence comes from Myxococcales bacterium, assembly GCA_025351875.1. Classification (GTDB taxonomy): domain Bacteria; phylum Myxococcota_A; class Polyangia; order Polyangiales; family Polyangiaceae; genus Labilithrix. The sequence continues at coordinate 15,467 of JANXVA010000640.1, forward strand.
ATGAAGACGAGCCCTCGCTCCGCGCCGTCCGCTGCAGCGCGCTCCCTTGGAGTGCCCTTGGCGGGGGGGCCGTAAGGACGGCCGCGACGGACCAGACGGTGGTGCGCCACGGCCTCGCGCGACTTCGAAGGGCTCGGCTCGAGCATGTCGCGCGGGTTCGCCCGACGGACGTGCGCGCCGAGCGGGCACTTCATTCCGTCGGGATCATCCTCGAACGAGAAGTCCTCGTTCTCGGAGCCCGGCCCGGGATCGAGCTCGGGGTACTTCACGAGCGGCGCACCGCTCGGCCAGCGACCGACGATGGCCGACGCGAGCTTCGTCGCGGCGCTCGGATCTCCCACGGGATGCGCGCGCTCCAGCATGCACCGCCAGAAGCCCGACGTGTCCTGGCGGAGCTTCCGGTAGACGAGGTACGAGCCGTTCGTGCCGATGTCGAAGCCGTCGTTCCCCTGCGGCGAAGGCGGAAGCTCGTCGTAGGAGTTGGGATAGCCGAGCAGGAACTCGCCCGCGGGCACCTCCACGTCACCCGCGTCGCGCGGGCGAGGCGTGCCGGCGATGTGCGGCTGGACGATGCCGTCGCGGAAGCCGAACGGCTCCGTTCCAGGAGCGCGCAGCTCGCCCGCGTCCTCGTGGGCGACGACGCCGCCGAGCGCGGTGACGCGCGCGACCAGACGGCTGCGGAGCTCACCGATGGCCTCGAGGTTCTTCGCGAAGAGCATCAAGAGCGCATGAATGGGCGACTGCGAGGGGCCGCCGAACTCCCAGTTCGCGGGGGCGTTGTCGTCGACGTCGCCGAGGACGTGCGAGCGCAGCTCGTCGTTCATTCCTTGCTGGAGCTCGCGCGGGAACGAGGCGAGCTCCTCTTTGGCGAGCGACAGTCGCGCGAGGCCGCCGTGCGTGAAGGCGACGTTGACCCGCCCCTCGACCTTGCGCACGCCGCGCGTCGAGGCGTTCACCTCGTGCTGGATCTCACGGAGCCACGTGCTCGGCTGACTGCCGTCGGGCCACGAGACGTGCACGTAGCGCGCGTGCGGCAGCGACGCGTAGGCAAAGAGGACGATCCCCTGGATGTCGGCGAGATCGAGCGGCTTCACGTTCGTTCCTTCACAGGAGGGCGAGCCAGTCGCGCGCTTCATTCTCGGTCATGTCGCCGCTCGCGCCTTCGCGGACGCTCGCGTTCTTGAGCACCTGCGAGACCGTGAGCGTCTTGTAGGCGCTGTACCAGATGCGGTTCTCGACCTGGAAGGTACGGGTCCACTGCTTGAAGGCGTTCTCCTTCGCGGCGCCCGCGAAGACGAGCCCGTTGGTGTCGGGAAACCACTTCGTGTTGCTCCACACCGCCGTCAGGTAGATGTGCGCCTTGTCGACGAAGTCGCCGAGGTACGCCTCCCAGCTTCCGTCGTAGTTGCTGAAGAAGAGGACGCTGTCGTCGTCGAGGAGGACCCAGCGCGCGAAGTGAATGCTCCCGATGCCGTTGAGCTGCCCTTCGTACGAGATGAGCTGACGCGTCGTCTCGAGGAACCAGAGAACGATGCGGAACACGGTGCGCCGGTAGAGGCCGGGTCGCAGCGCGACGTGGTGGGTCAGGCCGTTCTGCGTGATGGCGTCCTCGCGCTCGTTGATCGGATCGAGGCGCGGGTCGCCCTCGGGAGTGAGCTCGCGCGGAGGCTCGGTGCGGCGCTCGTTCCACTCGACGAGGAGCGCCAGTGGCACGATGACGACGACCAGGGGGAGGACGACGAGAAGCACGAGCGTCCAGAACACGATCGTCGAGACGGGCTGAGGGGGCAGCCCCCGATCGATCGGTCCGGTGCTGAGCTCGGTGCCTTGCAAGCGGCCGAGCAGACGCGCGCGAACGTCGACGGCGCTCGCGCCCGCGAGATCCAGAGGATCTACCTCGTCGTCGAGCAGGTCCTCGAGCTGTAGCCGGAGATCGCGATCGTTGTGGATCTGCGGCACCGTGAGGCCAGGGTGACCGAGGTAGAACGTCGAGGCGAGCACCGCGTGCTTGTCGACGAAGCCGGCGAGATCCCCCTTCTCGTAGCCCTCCCACGAGCCGAAGAGCAGGTCCTCGAACGGCGCGAGGGCCTGCGAGAGCGAGGCGAGGTGCGGGGCGAGGTCGCCGTCGTGGTTGCTCTCGAAGGCGAGGCGCGTACCTGGTCCGGCTGGGCCGTCGAGCAGGACGAAACGTGCAAAATGCAGCGACATCACGGCCACCAGTGCGTCCTGCACGTCGCTCTCGGCTGCGTCGAGGCGCGCGGATAGGCCGTCGAGTGCGCTCGGGCGAACCGGAGCCACGAGGGTGAGCGCTTGCTGCCTAACGGCCACGAACGGAATATCCTCGCAAGCGCATGGCGGTTGCAACCACGACGAGCGCGCTCGAGCGACATGTCTCGTTCTTCGACCCGGACGCGACCGGCAAGGTGACGATCGGGCAGACCTGGGCTGGCCTCGGCAGGCTCGGCATCGGCCTCGGCTACCGGCTCTTGCTCACGCCCATCATCAACGGCTTTCTCGGCTACCTCACGCAGGGCAAGGTCTCGTTCGACATCGCCGTGCCGAAGATCGCCGACGGCAAGCACCCGTTCGATACGGGCTCCTTCGGCGATGACGGCCAGGTCGACGAGGCGGCGCTCTCGACACTCGTCGCTACGGGAACGGGCGGCGCGCTCACGGCCAGGGAGATGCGAGCCCTCATCCTCGCTCGCGGCAACCGTCGCCCCGAGATGGGCAAGCTCGCGGGCTCGCTCGGCCGCTGGTTCTCGGGCAAGGAGGTGAAGCTCCTCTTCTGCCTGGCGGCGGACACGACGAAGCGCGAGGACGGCCAGGATGTCCCGGCCGTGACCCCGCGCACGCTCCGTCGCCTCTATGACGGTTCGCTCTTCCACCTGCTCGCGCGGCGCCGCCGCGTTCGTGGCGCTACCTGAGCGAGGCTCGTCTCACAAGCGGTCGCGACCGTTCGACGTGCGGGCGGCCTTGTAGCGCTGCTCGTCGTAGTTGGGGCTCTCGTCGTCTCCGCCGTCGCCGAAGCCGAAGTTGAGGAGCGCCGTCCAGGGGAGGACGCCGTCGTCGGCATGGTTCGCGAGGCCGATCTGTATGCCGCGCAGGCTCTTCGCGTGGTTGAACACGCCGATCTGCACGCCGCGCACGCGGTCGGCGAGGTTCGCGACGCCGATCTGCGCACCGTCGATCGATTTCGCATACGTGCCGAGCGCGCCGATCTGGATACCGGTGTGCTCCTCGAGAGCGATCGCGCCGCCGCCGATCTGGAGGCCGACGGACTCCTTCGACATCGCGACCAGACCCGTCTGCGCGATACCGTGGAAGCTTCCGGCGCCGGCGCCGAGGACGCCGAGCTGAACGAGCCCGCGGAAATCGCTCGAGGTGTACGAGGCCGCGCCAATCTGAGCGACGCCGTAAAAGTTGCCGTTCACCGTGCTGACGACGCCGGCCTGGGCGATGCCCGCGAAGCGATTCTTGTCGCCGTGGTCGCCGAAGATCTGCGGGCCGGTGGCGTTCATCACGCCGAGCTGCGCGATGCCGGAAAAATCGCCACGCGAGTGGTTGAAGACGCCGAGCTGGGTCGCGCCCATGAAGTTCTTGTCGGTGCGGTTGTAGAGGCCGAGCTGCGAGACGCCGTTGAATTCCTTCGCGCGGTTGAAGGCGCCGAGCTGCGTCACCGCCGTCATCTCGAGGCTGCGGTTGTATGCGAGCGAGAGCTGGCCGATGCCGATGAAATTGCGCGCGCGGTTCTCGGTGATGCTGAGCTGCACGCCACCGCCGAACGAGTCGGAGAGGTTGCGACCGAGCGCGATCTGCGCGACGCCGATGTGCGTGCCGGCGTCGTTGCGGACGGCCGAGAGAGAGAAGCCGCCGTAGAAGCTCTCGGTGCGCGCGTGCGCGAGGGCGAGCGTCGCGATGCCGCCGAACGTGCCGAGCTTCGGGCGAAGCCCCGCGTGGAGGACGGCCCAGTCGCCGGGCGGGTCGGTCGCGATCGGCGCGCCGCTCGAGCGGCGCACGTCGCTGTCGTAGGACGGGCCCTCGTACGATCCCGTATCGGTGGTCTCGACGGCGCGATCCATCGGTGCCGCCACCGGCATCGCCTGCGAGGGGGCGCCAGCCTGGGCCGCCTGCATCTGCGCCTTCGAGCGCGCCGGGGTCGTCCCGAAGGACGCCTCGTCTTTGTCCGCCTGGGACGGCTGCGCGGCCTGTGCCCGAGAAGCCGAGAGGAGGAGGAGGGCCGTGGGAACGCAGGAGGCGAGCAGGTGGTTCAAGCGCATGGGAGGGAAACGCACCCCCGAGCGCGACCTTACAGGCGTGCCGCCAACTGCCCGATGACGCGGTCGGTCGAACCGAAAATCGACATAAATCCCGAAAATGGGACGTTGTCGACCTCGTAGGCGTATGTCATGAACCCGTCCCGGCAAGCACGCCTGCTCGCCTGGGCCGAACGAGAAGAACCGGAATGACCCTCGAAGCGACCGCCGCCCACGTGACCGACGCGCGCCGCAGCGCGCCCCGCATCCCGGCCGTCCTCGCCGTCGAGCTGAGCTCGTCGAGCAAGCCCGGTCGATGCGGAGTCACGCGCAACGCGAGTGGCAAGGGACTCCTCATCGTCACGCCGAGCCGCTTCTCCGTCGGCGACGAGCTGAAGCTCTCCGTCCACGTCGGCGAGCAGTCCGGCCATGTCGGTGCTCGCGTCGTTCGCGTCGAGGAGAACGACAAGGACTCGTTCGAGGTCTGGCGCTATCGCCTCGCCGTCGAGCTCGACGGGACGTTGCCCGAGGCCCTGCTCGCCGAGGCCCGCACGCGCGCTCCGGCCGCCGCACTCCCCACGCACTGAGCTTCGCGGGTACGATTGAACGATGTGCCTCATCTGCATCGAGCTCGACAAGAGTGGGATGACGTTTCGTGAGGGCCGTCGCGCGCTCGGCGAGATGCGCGAGAAGCTCGATGCGAAGCACGTCGAAGAGGTCGAGGCGAAGCTCGACGAGGCCGAGCAGGCCGAGAACCGCAAGACGCCCGCGCCCTGATCCGCTGCCCGCTGCGCACATCGACACACATCCTCAGCTCGCGAGGCTAGATCCCCACGGCCCTCGCTGGTACGGGCTTGACCGAGATGGCGGGGAACGACTGGAAGCGAACGGGCGCTGATGCGGCGATCCCTCGTGATGGCGACGCGCTGAGCCGCGTCGACCGCACCGTGCCCCCCCTCGCCGACCGCCGCGAGAAGCAGACGCTCATCCCCTCCTTCGATCCCGCGACCGTCGCGATGGACTTCGAGAGAGCGACCGACCGCCCGACCATCACGCCGCCGTACGACGCCTCTTCGTATGCACGCATCGTCGACGAGCACCTCGGCGCGGTCGCCCAGGGCGCCGGCCACGATACGCCGCGCACGATCACCGCGGCGGTGCCGGCCGGCGGCTACGACGACGCGAACAGCGAGAACGCGGTCGACACGACGACGGCTGGAACGCTCGGTCGCGCGATGTACGGCAGCTACCTCCAGAGCAATTACCCCGAGGCGATGGTGCTTGCCGAGCGCGTCCTCGAGCGCGAACCGGATCACGCCCTCGCGAAGCTCGTCTTCGAGGGATGTCGCGCGCGGCTCGGCCCCGCCTCCGACGTTCCGCGCCTCGTGCCGTCGTCGGTCGTGCGCCTCAAGCGCCCGGCGGGCGAGGTAGCGGAGCTTGCGCAGCTCCAGTCCGACGTCACCTCGCAGATCGTGCTCGCTCACGTCGACGGCGTCACGGACATCGCGATGCTCGCCGATCTCGCGGGTATCCCGCGCCCCGACGCGCTCGAGCGCCTGCACGCGCTGCTCGAGCTCGGCATGCTCGAAGTCGTGAACGGCTAGGTCCAGCCAGGTCGCGTCAGAGGCTCGGGCCGCCGTCGACGTCGAGCTTCGGCCATCGGAGCTCCGGCTTCGCGTTGAACGCCTTCGTCTCGGTCTCGGTCATGACGCGCGTGTCGAGGAGCACGAAATCGTCGGGGCACCTCAGCTTCGTCCCCGAGATGGCGCACACGAGCACCTCGAACTGCGCGGTCCCACCCGAGGGGACGAGGCTCCGTCCATCCTCGGCCTCCACGTACGCCGAGACGATCTGCGTGCGCGCGGTGATGAGCCAGCTCTGACCGCCGCGCCGCCCCAGGCGGAGAGCCGCGGCGACCTGCTGCGGCGTCGAGAAGCAGCCGAGGTCATCGTGATGACCGTACGCCGGACCGATCGTGAACGTCCCGTCGTCGCCCTCGATGACGAGCTGGTTCGAGCGCGAGACGAAGTTCCCGTAGAAGCGCTCGAGCTGGACGGCGTGCACGCCCTTCCATCCCGCCGGCAGCGAGCCCTCGAAGGTCGGCGGAGGAATGATTGGGCGACAATGTGGCCCTGCCATCACCGTCCCGGGGAGGTCATGGAGAATCGCGCGCGCCATGTCTGCAGTGAAGCCGTCGCAGAGCGCGCGCACACTCGTCGCGAAGCGGCCCTCGCCGACGACGCCCGCGATCCCTGTCGCGGGGCTCGGCGGCGGGGCACTGCCGGGCGCGACGAGCATCCTGGGGAGCCGCGGCGAAGGCAGGCGGGCGGCGCCGGCGTAGCCGTACATCTTGAGGTCGGAGACGACGAGCTCCTTCCATTCCTTCTTCGTGCCGGGGACGGTCTCGATGACCTGGATCCGCCATGTTCCCCCCTTCGCGTCGACGCTCACGGGGACCTGCTGGAGATCGCGTCTCGAGGTGTCGAGCGTCGCCTCCTTCACGAGTGTGCCGTCGCGCCGGATCCGGATCTTCGCGATTCGATGGTTCATCGTGAAGAGGTCGTCGATCCCCTTCTTCTTGTCGAACCCCGCGGTGATCGCGATCGACGAGACCTTCACCTCGGGCTGGAGCGCGATCTCGATCCAGCCGTTGAGGTCTCCCGTCCTTCCGTTCCACGCGGTGTCGGGACGGCCGTCGACGAGATGCGACGGAAAATCCGTCGGGTTGTCGACGCGTGACGAGAGCGTGATCGTGGCGCTCGTCTCGAGGAGGAGATCCACGAGCGGCGCCGCGGTCGCCGCGGACGCGGACGCCGACGGCGACGGCGACGCCGCCGCGGACGCCGACGGAGCGGGCGACGGTGATGGGCTCGTCGACTTGCACCCCGCGAGGAGAGCGAGAGCGGCGAGCGCAGGGAGGGAGCACAAGCGCATGGCGTTGCCTTTTGCCATAGCCTTTTCGACGACAAATTGCGCGGTCGCACGGCGCTCCGCGTACCCGATCGTGTCTGTCCCACCACGCGCTTGCGGAGAGCACCTCAGGACGGTAACCAAAGAGGGTGCGATCTTCATCGTGGCTCGCGGCTATCGCCTTCGTCGCGGTCTCTGCGTCCGCAGCCGCATTGCCAGCATGCTCGTCCTCGGAGAACGCGCCGCCCGCGAGCGCGCTTCCCGCGCCCGCCCCGACCACCGCGTCGGTCCCTGCGTCCGTTGGAGATCCGTTCGACGTTCCGATCGATCACGCGACCGAGGCTGAGCTGCGGCTGTTCGCGACCGGGGACGCTCTCTTCGGGGTGCCGCTGCGTGACGCCGATGGTCTCGGTCCGCTCTACACGCGGACGTCCTGCGGCGCATGTCACGCGACGGGCCTTCGTGGTCCGGGCAGCGTGCAGAAGATGGTCGTCGTCCTCGCGGACGGCGTGACCCCCTCCGCGGATCAGTCGGCGCTTCCGTTCGGTCATACGGTCCATCCGCAGCTCACGGCCGGCGCCACGAGCCCGGTGCTCCCTCCGACGGATGCCTCGCTCAACGTGAAGGTCACGTCACGCGTCGGCCCGTCGATCCTCGGGCGCGGCTACGTCGAGGCCATCCTCGACTCCGAGATCGAACGCGTCGCCGCCGAGCAGGCCAAGCGGACGGACGCCATCCGCGGACGCATCAATCACGTTATTTACGCGTCCGAGGCGAACACCGACACGCGCTTCCACAGCCACCGGAAGGGCGACGTCCTCATCGGTCGCTTCGGCCTCAAGGGCCGCATCGGGACGCTCGACGACTTCACCGCCGACGCCCTCCAGGGCGACATGGGCATCACGAGCCCCCTGAGGCCGGTCGAGTTCGCGAACCCGGACGGCGTGAAGGACGATCTCAAGCCGGGCATCGACGTCACGATGGAGAGCATAAACATCCGCTCGAACTACGTGCGGCTCACGGCGATCCCGAAGCGCGAGAGCGTCATCAACGGAGCCGCGCTCTTCGCGCAGGTGAAGTGCAGCGCGTGTCACGTGCCTTCGATGCGCACGCGCAAGGACTACCCCATCGCCGCGATCGCCGACACGGACGCGATCGTCTACAGCGACCTGCTCCTCCACGACATGGGGACCGACCTCGCCGACGGCATCGCGGACGGCGAGGCGACCTCGCGCGACTGGCGTACGTCTCCGCTCATCGGGCTGCGCTTCCTGAAGACCTACCTGCACGACAGTCGCGCCACGACGCTCGAGCAGGCCGTGCTCATGCACGGGGGACCGGGCTCGGAGGCTGCCGAGGCGGTGGCGCTCTTCTCGGCGCTCACCGCGTCCGAGAAGGCAACGTTGATCGCGTTCGTCGGGTCGCTCTGAGCGATGGGAGCTCTGATGTCAAAACGAGTAACAGGCCTCCTTCTCGCGGCTCTCCTGGTCGCCGCCTGCTCCAACGACTCCGGCGGCGGGACGCCTGCGCCGCCGACGCCGCCGGTCGTGACTCCGTCTGGGCCGACCGACGCCGAGCAGCGCGCGAAGGCCGTCCAGACGATGCACGACGCACTGCTGGTCGACGTCAGCGCGCTCGCGCAGGCGGTCTCGGACCTGAAGGACGCGTCGCCCACGCCTGCGGATCGCGGATGGGACACGACGCTCGACGCTGCGGCGATCGCCTCCATGCGTGCCATCTGGATCCGTGCGCGCACCGCGTACGAGCACATCGAAGGCGCGCTCGCGCCGCTCTTCCCGGACATCGATACGTCGATCGACGCTCGCTACGACGCGTTTCTCGCCGACCTCGCGGCGCAGGGAGGGGACAAGTACCTCTTCGACGACCAGGGCGTCACCGGCATGCACGCGGTCGAGCGCATCATCTTCGCCGACGTCATCCCCGCTCGCGTCGTGGAGTTCGAGAAGACTCTTCCTGGATACCTCCCGGCGGCGATGCCCGCGACCGCCGTCGAGGCGGCCGACTTCAAGAACAAGCTCTGCGCCAAGCTCGTCGCCGACACGAAGCTGCTCCTCGGTGAGTGGACGCCCGCCAAGATCGACGCGGCGGTCGCGTACACGGGTCTCGTCTCCCTCGTCGCGGAGCAGCGCGAAAAGGTCGTCAAGGCCTCGACGGGCGAAGAGGAGTCGCGCTACGCGCAGCGCACGATGTCGGACCTGCGCGACAACCTCGCGGGCACGAGGACCGTCTACGGGATCTTCCAGCCCTGGCTCCTCACAAAGACGAACGGCGGCGCCGATCTCGATCGCGCCGTCCTCGCCGGGCTCGCGAACCTCGAGAAGGCCTACGCACGGGTCGCGGGCGACGCGATCCCCGAGCCGCCGGCGACATGGAGCGCCGAGAATCCGTCGGCGGCCGACCTGGCCACGCCGTTTGGACAGCTCTTCAGCAGCATCACGAAGGAGGTCGATCGCGCGGAGCCCGAGTCCGTCGTGACCAAGCTCGACTCGGCTGGTACACTTCTGGGACTCACGATTCCCGGAAAGTGAAGCGATGATCGTCAGGATCGAGCGACGCCTCGGCACGGTGTTCCAGCGAGCGCTGCTCGTGGCCCTTGCCGGCGTCGGCTGCGGAACGAAGGCCGCCGAGGTCGTCGCGACCGCCGATGCGGGTGGCGGCGACGGTGGAGCCGTCGAGGCCGGTGCCGGTGACGCCGGCAAGGAGGCTGCGGCTCCCGATCCGTGCGCCGCGACGCCCTACACGCCGAGCCCGCCGGACATGTGCGGCGACTACGTGAAGTACCCCTGCGGGGTGCCCGCCGATCTCGTCGTGCGAGGCGACTGCATCTTCCAGCTCAACGACTGCGCATCGCTCTGCCTCGATGTCCATTTCAGCTGCCGCGCCGCGAACGGCTACTGCACGGATGCGGGCGGTCCCGATGCTGCGAACGTCGACGGCAAGATCGTCCCCGACGAGGCCGGCGCCGTCGTGGTCGACTGCGCGACGTGTCCCGGGAGCGCCGGGCGCGTCCCCGCCGGGCTCGAGCCTGCGCATGTGCGCGCGCGCACGAAGCTCGGCGCGTACTTCGCGAGCGCGGCGCGCCTCGAGGCCGCGTCCGTGACCGCGTTCCGTCGCCTGCGTGAGGAGCTCGAGCTCCACGGTGCGCCGTGCGCTCTCCTGGACGCCGCGCGCGCCGCCGAGCACGACGAGGTCCGGCACACACGCTCGATGGCGCGTCTTGCGCGCCGTCACGGCGGGCGTTACGTGCGGCCGTGCGTGGCGGACGTTCCTGCGCGATCGTTCGAGACGATCGCCCACGAGAACGCAGTCGAAGGATGCGCTCGCGAGACGTTCGGCGCATTGCTCGCGACGTGGCAGGCCAGACACGTGAGCGACGCGGAGCTCGCCCGCACGCTGACGGGCATCGCCGAGGACGAGACGCGCCACGCCGCATTGTCCTGGGCGATTGCGCGCTGGTCCGTGTCTCTCCTCGATGACGACGCACGCGCGCGCATCGAGGCGGCATGGGGCGCGGCGCTCGAGGAGGTGGTGGCTGGCGCCGATGGACACGACGCCCGCGTTGCCGGACTGCCGTCGCGCGAGGAGCGCGTTCGTCTCGCCGCCGAGCTGCGCGGCCTGTGGACCGAGATGCTGCACGCCGCCTGAATGGCGGGCTGGTTCAGGCGTCAGGCGTGCGTCCGGGACTGATGGACTGGCGGACGCTGACGGGGTCGGCGTCGGCGTGCTTGCCGACCTCCGCGACGAGCTCGGCGACGCGCTTCGCGGCTAGGCCGCCGGCGGTCGCGATCCGGTCGACGACGGCGCGCTCATCACCGGTGAGGCCGTGGCTCGCATACGCGAGGCCGAGCGCGACGCGCACGCCCGCCTCGACGGCGCCGATGTCTCGCAAGATCGCGCCGACCAGGCGCGCGCGAGACTCCGCGCCAGCAGCCTCGATCACCTCGAGGCTCGCCGTGACGAGATTGTCGACGACCTCCGCGGTGAGCGACGTGCCGAGGAGCGTCTGGAAGACATCGAGGAGCATCTCGCGCTCGCGCTCGTCGACCTTGCCGTCGGCGCTGGCGATGAGGACTCCAATGTCGATGATCGGCGTCGGGTTGTAGCCCTGACGCTCGAAGGCGGCGCAGAGCTCGTCGACGGCATTCGTGATGATGATGCGCATGTTCAGACCATCGGGGGCGGGATGACCGATGCCCGCCGGGGCTCGAGACCAAGGACCATCTGCGCGCGGAGGGCGCGCATTCCCGCGAGGACGTCGGCGGCGGCGCCTGTCGCCTCGGCGCGCTTCAGTGTGGCGTCGAGCGTCTTGAGGCGTGCGGCCTGCATCGCGCGCAGGGAGTAGGTCATCTGCAGGAACGTGTCGAAGAGGTCTTCGAGCTCGTCACCTCGGCGGAGTCGTTCCTCGATGGCGAGTCGACCCGTGCTCACGCGACGAAGGAGCCGCTTCATCTTGTGGACGGGACCGACGATGCGATGCGTGATGACGACGCCCATGACGAAGAGCAGGATAACCAGCGCCGCGCCGCCTCCTCCGAGCACGAGCTGCAGGTTGCGCCGGTCGCGGGCGATGTCGTCCTGCCGGCTGCGCACATCGGCCAGGTTCTTCGCCGATTGAACCTCGAGCTCGGCGAGCGAGTCCTCCATGACCTTCGCGAGCGTGGGGTCGTCACTTTCCTTCTGCACGCCGCGCATCGCGAGGATCGAATTGGTGCGCGACTCCTCGAACGCCTTCTCGGCCTGCGACACGGCGAGGTGCGCGGTGTCGGACGTGCGGCCTGCCACGCGCGCGATGACGACGCCGAGCCCCGTCATGACGAGGACCACGACGACGACCAGGTAGGCGGTCCATTTGAGCTGGAAGCGCGGGTCGAGGAGGTACGACTTCTTGCTGCGCGCGTACGCCATGATCACGGAAGGTACACTGCCGGTCGCCCCGGGCCACAATCCGGGGGTTTTTGCGCCATCTTCCCCTCAGAAGGTCACTCCCGTCGTCACCCCCATCCGGTGCACGCCGTCGACGTCCGGGATGAAGAAGAAGTGGACCGGGGTGTAGATGTCGCCAACCCGCGGGGTCCAGCCCGCCGCGATGATCGTGTGACCTTCGCTACCCTTGAGAGGGGAGAGGTTTGCGCCGACGCCGATCTGGAACGTGTTCTTCAGCTCGAAGCCGATGAGCAGGTTGGCCGAGGGCAGGACCTTGCTCTGCTCGAGGCCGGCGACGATCGCGTTGCCGAACAGCAGGACGTTGAGCCAGGAATGGCTGACGACGCGATAGACGACCTCGTACCCGAGCAAGAAGTGGTGAGGGGAGCGAAGCCCGACCTTGTCCTTGAGGCTCTGGCCGTTGAACGCCTCCGCCGGCTTGTCGTAGTTCATGACGTAGCCGTACCCGAGGCGAAAGCCGTGCAGGACCGTCGAGTCGTCGGGGGACACCGGAGCAGTCGTCGCCGCGGCAGGACGGTCGACGCGCGTCGACTCGTACGTGAGCCGGACGGACGACTCGCGGGCAGGCGCCACCGACGGCGCCTCCGCGGTCGCCGTCTCGGGGGCGCTCGCGGCCGACGGCGGCGGCAGCGGCGGGGCTTCGGCGCGGGCGGACGTGGCCGTCGTGAGGAGTGCAACGGTGAGTAGAGAGAGCCCCGCGCAGCGAAGGTTGGTCATGGGCGGAAGCAATTGCAGCCCCCGTTCCACCGCGAAGCGGCCCGGTTTCGACGCCTATTGGCCGCCCTCACCGGACCGAGTGTGCAGCGGCTCGCACAGTCGAGCAACGCGCTGCACGCTCAGGCGGCGGCGAGGCGGCCGTGCAGCTCGAAGTCCGCGGCAATGCGCCGGGCGATACGCAGGGCCATCGCCATCACGGGGAGCTGCGAGTTCACGCCGATGCTCGTAGGCAGAACGCTGCCGTCGGCCACGAAGACGTTCCTGGTCGACCAGGTCTCGCCGCTCGGCTTCACGACACCGTACGCCGGATCCGCGCTCATCTTCGCGGAGCCGAGCGGGTGGAACGACATGCACTCGACCTTCCTCGTCGACGGCGGCGAAGCGACGAGCGCACGGAGCTGCTGCGGCGAGGTGATCGCGTCGGCCCCGAAGATGGGGAGCATTACCTCACGAGCACCCGCCGCAAACGCGAGCTCGCCGAGGATGCCTACGCCCTTCCAGAGCCGATGCCGATCTCGAGCGCTCATGCGGTACGTCACGAGAGGTTCGCGTGAGAGCCATCGCATGACGCGACCACCGCCGTCGTCGTGGAGCATGGCGCCGAAGAAGGCGAGGTTCGGCATCGACTTGACGACGCGGCGGTGCGCGCGGCCGACGCCGGGGAACGCCGCGGCGAGCACGCTCGGCGCGGTATACACGCCGACGAGCGTGAGGCCCTCGTCTGCGAAGTGGTCGGAGTAGACGCTCTGCATCGCGCCGTCCCACCCTTCGACCCGCTCGTCGAACAGCGCGCCGACACGGAACGCCGGATGGAGCGTGAGGTGGCGACCGACGTGCGCCGTCGTGAGCCCGCTCCTCTTGAGGAGAATCGGGGTGTGGAGCGAGCCGCAGGCGACGACGACGACGCGAGCGCGGATCTCGAACGCGACCCCGGGCTCGCCGGTGCGAGCGTCGAGGAAGCGCCCGCTCACGCCCCGCGCGACGCCTCGCTCGACGTCGATCTTCTCGACGAGCGCATCCGAGATGATGGTCGCACCGTGCTTGCGGGCCTCGGGCAGCACCGAGACGTCGACGCTCATCTTCGCGCCGTTGGGGCAGCCGAAGTTGCAGCGCGAGGCGCCCTTGCACCCCGACGTATTCCTGCGGAGGCTCTTCATCGGCACGCCGAGGTGAGCGGCACCCTCGACGAAGAGCTCCGTCGAGCGCGAGCGCATCGACTCCGGCACGGTCTCGACCTCGATGTCGCGCTCGATCTCGGCGAAGAACGGGGCGAGCGCGTCGGGCGTCAGCCCATCGAGCTCGAGGCGTGTCGACCAGTCGTGGAGGACCTCGTCCGGGATGCGAAAACAGACGCCGCCCGTGAGCACGCTCGAGCCGCCGACGCATTTCCCCGCCAGCACGCTCATGACGGGCGTGTCGCCGAGCGGAACGGCGAGGCCGAGCCCCGCCTCGCGTGCGAGGGTGCTGAGGGCGCGTGAGGGAGAGAGGGCCGCGTACTCCTTCTGCGGGTGGTAGCCGCCCTCCTCGAGCACGATGACGCTCCGCCCCGCGCGCGCGAGCTCGCGTGCGACGACCGCACCGCCAGCGCCCGAGCCGATCACGACGACGTCGACGCTCGTCGACATCGGGGAGGTGAGCTCGCGGCCGAGGAGGATCGTCATGCGACCCTGTCGTCTTTCGCAGCGACCGCCGGTGCGCGTTCGGAGTCGTGCGCGTGCACGTCGTCGCGAAGGCGCACGCCGCTCTCTGCCGGTTCGGGAGCGACGGCGACGATGCGCGCGGCGACGGAAACGGGCGCCGGCACGAGCGCGAGCCGCCGCTTGTAGACCTTGCGCTCGTCGCTGGCGTAGCCGAGCGTCGCGAGCTCGGCGGGGTGCTCGTAGAACACGAGCGTCATGACGGTGCGCCAGCCGATGAAGGCGAGCGAGAGATGCGCGAACGGGGAACGCTCGAGGCGCGAGAGCACGCGCACGCGCTCTCCGACGGAGAGCGACTCGATCCTCCGCGCGCGCATGAAGAGGAGCAGCGGAGCGATCCGAACGACGAAGAGTGCGAAGCGGAGTCCCGCGCGGAGCGGCTTGCTCGCGCTGCTGATGAACGCGTCGACCTCCTCGAGGTGAGCGTCCAGCCGGCCCTCCTCCACCTCGCCGTCCTCGGAGAACATGGCCTCGGCGACGGCGCGGAGGACGACTCGATCCTGCGTCGTGAGGGTGGTGCGGAGGGGGAAGGAGCGAACGTTCACTTCACTAAGAAACGTAGCGGGTAAGGTGCGAAGCGCACGCCGCAGTGCGAAAACAATTTCGCAACGCGGCGCGCCAAAAATCATGGACTTAGCCCGACCACGTGCCTTCTGGGCCTTCTCCGGGCGTGCTCGTCGCAACCAGGTTCCGGCTACTTGGCGCTTTTCCCTGGCGCGATGAGCAAGCACCAGGGATCTGGGGCTAGAGTGGCGTTCGGATGAAGATCGGACGCAACGACCCGTGCCACTGCGGCTCCGGGCAGAAGTACAAGAAGTGCCACCTGCCGACGGACGACGCGGCGAAGTCCGCGGAGCTCGCCGCCGCTGCCGCTGCCGCCGCCACTGCGGCGAAGGCGAAGGCCGACGAGGAGGCTGAAGCTGCCGACAAGGAAGCCGAAGCCGGCGGAGCGACGGTCGCCGATCGCGCGGCCGCGCGCACCAAGGACGCGGCCGGGGTTCGTCCTCGCACGCCCGCGCCGACGCAAGCTCCCGCGTTCCGCCGCAAGTCCGTCTGAGCCCAAGGCCAGCGTGAAGTGACGAGCTCTGCCTCCGGCGAGCGCGGGCCGTTCGGCTCGCTCGGCCTCTCCGAGCCGCTGGTTCGTGCCGTCACCGATCTCGGCTACGACACGCCGACGCCCATCCAGCTCGAGGCGATCCCCGCCGTCCTCGACGGCCGCGACGTCTGGGCCTCCGCGCAGACGGGCTCGGGTAAGACGGCGGCGTTCGTCTTGCCGATCCTCGAGCTGCTCGGGCGAGCGACGGACGCGCCTCGCGCGCTCGGTCGACGCCCCGTGCGCGCCCTCGTCCTCGTGCCCACGCGCGAGCTCGCGATCCAGATCGGCGAGGCAATCAAGAGCTACGGCCGCCATCTGCGCGATCGTCCGAAGACCGTCGTGGCGATCGGCGGCGTCTCGATCAACCCGCAGATGATGGCGCTGCGCGGCGGCGCGGACATCCTCGTCGCCACGCCGGGGCGCCTGCTCGACCTCATCGATCACAACGCGCTTCGAATCGAGCCGGTCGAGATCCTCGTGCTCGACGAGGCCGATCGCATGCTCTCGCTCGGGTTCGCCGACGAGCTCGCGCGGCTTCTCGCCTTGCTCGAGCGCCCACAGAATCTCCTCTTCTCGGCGACGTTTCCGCCGGCCGTCCGCACGCTGGCCGAGAACCTGCTCCACGAGCCGCTCCGTATCGAGGTGGCCGCGGGCGCTCCGCTCGCGAGCACGCAGGCGCTCATCGTCCAGCGTGCCATCGAGGTCGATGCACCGAAGCGAACGATGCTCCTGCGTCATCTCATCGAGACACAGGCGTGGCCTTCGGTGCTCGTCTTCGTCGGGAGCCGGTACGCGGCCGAGCACGTCGCGACGAAGCTCCAGCGCGCGAAGATCGCCGCCGCGCCCCTGCATGGCGCGCTCTCCCAGGGCGCGCGCACGCAGGCGCTCCTGGACTTCAAGGCGAAGCGCATCAAGGTGCTCGTCGCGACCGACATAGCGGCCCGCGGCATCGACGTCGTGCGGCTACCCGCGGTCGTGAACTACGACCTGCCTCGCTCGCCCGTCGACTATCTCCATCGCATCGGCCGGACCGGCCGCGCGGGGGAGAGCGGCGTCGCGATCACCTTCGTCAGCGTCGACACGGAGGCGCATTTTCGCCTGATCGAGAGGCGTCACGACCTTCGCCTCGAGCGCGAACGCCTCGCCGGGTTCGAGCCCACCGAGCTCGTCCCCAGCGTCACTGCGACCGATCCGCATGGCGGCATCAAGGGCAAGCGCAAGAGCAAGAAGGACAAGCTCCGCGAGGCCGCGGCACGCGGCAAGCCTTAGATTACTGCGCGTACATCTGGATGTCGGTCGCCGCGGACACGCACATCCGCATGACCTCGTCCCACTCGGGATGACGGACGATGAGGCGCCCGTCGGCGACCTGCGTCTGCTTCCAGTCGCGGCGCGGCGTACCTGGGCGCGAGAGGCCGTCCTGGACGACCCACCCGCCGCAGGCGTGGAGCCAGCGTCCGAGGCCCTCGATGCGCGTGATGTTGCCCCAGCCGCGCGCGCGCTTGAAGATCATGCCGACGTTGAACTTGCGCGTCGTGCTCGCCTCGAAGTGGCCCCACACGGCGGCGCGAGCCCACTCGCGATAGAGGTCGATGTCGCACGTGAAGTTGAACTGATCGACGAGGCCAGCGCCGCCGGCGCGGCACGCGATCTCCCCGAAGACGGCCTCGCCCTTCGGCGTGAGGAACCACTCCATGTGCGTGAAGCCGTCGTCCATCCCGAGGACCTCGAGCGCCGCGCGTCCGAGCGCCAGACCGCCCGCGAGCTTCGGCTGCTCGAGATCGCGGATGCTGATCGCCATCGGGCTGATCCACTCCTGCTGCGACGCCTCGAGCGGCTTCGGCAGGTAGAGCGTGACGTTCTCGATCGCGGGCTTCCCGCGCACGCAGACAGTGTCGTACGTGTGCTCCTCGCCGTCGATGTACTCCTCGCAGCTCGCCTCGGTGAGCCGACCGATCGCCGGTAGCGTGGCCTCGAGGTCGGCCCAGCTGTCGACCTTGAACGTGTCGGAGCAGCCGGCGCCGCCGATGGGCTTCAAGATGAGCGGAAAGCCGATCTCCTCAGCGACCTCGTGGACCTCGGCGGCCGTGTGGACGCGCTTCGACTTCGGCACGCGAAGCCCGGCCGCGCGGAGGCGCTGCTTCATGATCTCCTTGTCGCGAAAGCCGATGACGGCATCGACGGACATTCCGGGCATCCCCCAGCGCTCGCGCAGCCGCGCCGCGAGGAGCATCACCGGCTCCCAGTTCGCGAGCACGCGGTCGACGGAGCGCCCGCGCATCCAGTCCGAGACGCGGGAGATCACGTCTTGCTCGTCGAGCATCCGAGGCACGGTGAGGTAGTCCGTGAGGAATGCCTTCACGTTGTCGGGAAGCGAGTCACGCGGAGTGTCACCGACGCCGTAGATGCTCGCTCCCACCTCGGCGAGACCACGCGCGAACTTGGGCATGTCCGCGGGGTAGCCAGGCGAAAGGAAGACGACCCTCATCAGGGGCTACTTGCTACGGCGCTCGCCGGTCGTCCAGCGGAACGGGCGAGAAGGGGCTGATTTGGCGCCGTATTTCGGGTCTTCCGCGCTCACTTCATGCCGGGGACGGGGCTGCCCTTGTCGGCGTCGTAGTAGAGCGTGCCCGCGCGCTTGTAGCGCTTGTCGCTGCCGCAGACCTTGAGGAGATAGTTGCCGGTGCCGTCCATCCCGTGGTCGTCCTCGGTGACGAGGTCGATCTTCTCCTTGGGGCAGCCGTGATCGAACGACGCGGTCGACACGAGCTTGCTCTTGTCCAGGCTCGCGCCGGGCAGACAGGCCTGCGAGGCCAGGGCGACATAGAGGGCCAGGACGGCGAGAAGGGTGGGGTGAATGGTCTTCATGCCCTGTTGAGCCATGCTGCCGGCAGCTGTCGCAGACTATTTTACGGGCTAAGATAGCTCCGTGGACAACGTCGCCGTCGCACGCGCCCTCGAGGACCTCGCCGACCTGCAGGAGCTGTCGGGGATTGCTGTCTTCAAGGTGCGCGCCTTCCGCGGTGCCGCTCGCGCCATCGAAGGACTCTCCGAGAACATCGCGGACCTCACGCGTGACGGGAAGCTGAAGGATGTCCGTGGCGTCGGCGAGGGCGTCGCGCGCCGGATCAAGGAGCTCCTCGAGTTCGGGAAGATCGCCGAGGCCGAAGAGCTCAGGGAGAAGCTTCCGCCCGGCCTCGTCGATCTGATGAACCTGCCGGGCATCGGTCTGAAGACCGCGCAGCAGGTCTGGAAGGAGCTCTCGATCACCAGCGTCGACGAGCTCGAGGCAGCGGCCAAGGCGGGCAAGCTCCGCGATCTCTCCCGCTTCGGACAGAAGCGCGAGGAGAAGCTCGTGCTCGCCATCGAGGCCTGGCGGAAGCGCGCCGCCGCGCCGAAGCGCCGGCCGCTCGCCGAGGCCATGCTCGCCGCCGAGGCGCTCGTCGAGCGCGTGCGCAAGGTCCCCGGGGTCATCGCCTGCGAGTTCGCGGGCAGCCTCCGGCGTCGCGCGGAGACCATCGGCGATCTCGACATCCTCGTCGCCGCCAAGCTCGAGGACACCGCTTTGATCATGGATGCGTTCGTCAACGCACCCGAGGTGGTCGAGGTGCTCGGCAAGGGCGACACGAAGACGAGCGTCGTCCTCGAAGGCGGCATGCAGGCTGACCTGCGCGTCATCGAGCAAGATGCCTGGGGCGCCGCCATCCAGTACTTCACCGGCTCGAAGGACCACAACGTCGCGATGCGCACCATCGCCGTGAAGAAGAAGCTCAAGGTGAGCGAGTACGGCGTCTTCGACGCGAGCGGGAAGAAGATCGCCGGCGAGACCGAGGCCTCCGTCTACGAGGCGATCGGGCTGCGCTGGATCGCGCCCGAGCTCCGCGAGAACCGCGGCGAGATCGAGGCCGCGCTCGCGAACACGCTCCCGAAGCTCGTCGAGCTCACCGACCTCCGCGGTGATCTCCACATGCACACGACGGAGACGGACGGTAAGAGCAGCCTCGAGCAGATGGCCGAGGCGGCGCGTGCCGCGGGTCGCGCATACGTTGCCATCACCGATCACTCCGAGACGCTCACGTTCGTCCGCGGCATGGGCAAGGACCGCCTGCGCGCGCAGCGGAAGAAGATCCGGGAGGTCGAGGAGAGCCTCCACGGTGAGATCCGCCTCTTCGCGGGCCTCGAGGCCGACATCCTCATCGACGGCACGCTCGACGTCGAGGACGAGCTCCCGGAGCTCGAGTGGGTCATCGGCAGCGTGCACACTCACTTCCAGATGACGCGCGAGGCGATGACGAAGCGCGTGGTCAAGGCGATCGAGTCCGGCAAGATGGATTGCCTCGGGCACCCCACCGGCCGCCAGCTCGGCTGGCGCGAGCCGTATGCGATCGACATGGAAGCCGTTCTCCAGGCCATGAAGCGCACGGGCGTCGCCATCGAGATGAACTGCTCGCCGAGCCGCCTCGACATCGACGAGCACACGGCGCGCATGGCGCGAGACCTCGGCGTGCCGATCGTCCTCAACAGCGACGCCCACGGCGTCCGCGAGCTCGTTCATCTTCGCTACGGCATCGGGATCGCGCGCCGAGCGTGGCTGTCCGCCGAGCACGTCCTCAACACCCGGACGGCGAGCGAGCTGCAGGAGTGGCGGGCCGCGCGCCGGAGTTGAGACCGAGCGCGGGCTCGACACGCGGAGCGCTCAGTTTGCCGCGCCGACCGCGCTTCCGCCGACCGTGAGCTCCTCGCCGGCCGGGGCGGGAGCCGCCATCGCCGCCGCAGCGACGCCCGTGCAGCGATCGTTGATGAACTTCTCGAGCACTGCCTTTCGCTTCGGGAGGAAGGTGCCGGTGAGCGCAGTGGAGAGATTGCTCGACTCGTCGATCTGGACGAACGTGAGCGAGGAGGGCCACTTCGCTCCGCCGAGGTCCTTGCCGTTCGAGAACAGGTGGCAACCGGCACACGTCTGCGTAGTGGCGCGATCGAGCACGTTGTTCACGGTCAGCGGCGATTGCAGCGCTGTGAGCTTCGTCTGGATCGCCGTGCGCATCTCGGTGTTCGAGTGCGACGCATAGACGACGTTGTCGCCGTTCTCGACGCTCTCGAACTCGTTGAAGCGGTCGCTCACCGAGAGGCCGATGGCGGTGACGTCGTTCGAGAGCAAGCTCCCGAGGCGACTCGAGAGCTCGGTCCGGTACCCGGCGGACCTCGCGTGGGTTCCCTCGAAGAGCTCGTTTGCCGGGTTCGTCTTCACGGTGACGTGCCCGATCGAGAGCGTGCAGGTCGCAGGGTCCGCAGCGTTCGTGCAGCGTCGCTTCGTCTTGAACTCGCGGAGGTGCCACTCGTTGAAGTCGACGAAGAAGTTCGTGCGGATCTGTCCGGCCGTCGGCACCTCGTCGTTCGTCGAGAGCCCGTAGTGAGCGGCGTGCACGACCGGCGCGACGCCTGCGATCGCGGTTCCGGCGAAGTAGAATTTCTCGAGCTTCAGGGCGCGGTCTGCGAGCGTGTCGTTCGAGAGGCCCTGCCAGAACTGCGCGATCGGGAGGCAGCCGTCGATCCCGGAGGCCGGGCTCGGGTTGGGGAGCGCCGCCTCGAAGATGATGAAGGCGCGGCCGGACACTGGCGCACCAGCCGTGGTCTGCATCGCGTAGACGATGCGGTACTCGCCACAGTGCGCCCCGCTGGCGGGGGCGAGGTCGAAGCGATTGAAGAGGCCGACCGGCTTCCACGTCACCGTCGCCGTCGCCGCGAACGGGTTGACCTTGGCGAGCTTGGCCTCGGCGGTCCGTGGGCAGCGGAGGCCGTACTTGTTGGGGTCGATGCTCGGGTCGTCGCAGCCACCGCCGTTGGCCGACGTGTCGAAGGTGCTCATCCACCGCTGGAAGATCTTCAGGCCGGTCTCGGTCGTGGCGACCGATGCAGTGCTGCGCACGCGGCTCACCACGCGAGCGAACGAGAAGTTCGCGAGCACCTCGGGATCGGTGACGGCCATCGACTTGCGGACGTCGGTCCCGCTCACGTCGGCGCAGGCGATCGCCGCCGAGCTCGAGCCGGAGCTGGGATGCGTCTCGCCTTCATCGGACGCCGCAACGCAGCCCGCGAGAACGAAGACACCAAGGCATGCCGCAACGTAGGAGCGAGATTTCATGTAAGACCCTCCGCCCCTTCCGCAGCAGGAACGATGCCAGGCGATTTGCGCCGTTTCCGGCGGAGCACGGGCATGCGGCGGGGGTTCGTCCAAGCGAGCGCTGCTCGCGCGTGCGTGGGTCACGCCGGATCCGGCGTTCGCGCTTCGCCGCTCGGGAACGCATACACTGGCCGCGAATGGCTCGCCTCGCGGCTCTCGTCGTCGTCCTCGCCTCCGTCGCTGCTGGGTGCCGATCGCAGACGAACCACCCGAGCTCCGACGCGGGGGTGGAGGCCGGCGATGGCGCGCTGCCTGGAATGCTCCTCCCGCCCGCAGACGCGGGCCGAGCCACCGCGCGCGGTGTCGACGCCGCGGTCGACCCCGTCGCGCAGCTCGCGCGCGGCAAGCTCCTCTACGGGCGCTACTGCAACTTCTGCCACGGGGACACCGGCGCGGGCTACGCCGCCGATCAGGCGCCCGCGCTGGGCAACGACGATCTGCTCACGGTCGCGACCGACGAGTACCTTCGCGACGCGATCGTGAAAGGTCGGCCCGGCACGACGATGAGCGCGTGGTCCGTCATTCGCGGCGGCCCGCTCGGCTACGATGATGCCGAGGCGATCGTCGCGCACCTTCGCACGTGGCAGAAGCGCCCGTCCGTATCGACCGCGGACCGCAAGGCGAACGGCAACGCCGAGCGCGGAGCGACGCTCTTCGCCACGCACTGCGCGAGCTGTCACGGCGCGAAGGGCAAGAACGGAAAGTACGGCGCGCTCGCGAATGCCGAGCTGCTCGCGTCGGCCACCGACGGTTTCTTGGCGACCACGATCGAGCACGGCCGCGCCGGTACGCCGATGCAGGCGTTCGGCACCAAGCTCACCCCCGAGCAAGTGGACGACGTCGTCACCCTCCTCCGCAGCTGGCAACAGGCGCCGGAGGAGCCGGCTCCGCTCCCGCCGAAGCCCGGGGCGCTCACGAACGTGGTCCTCAATCCGCGCGGACCGCAGCCGGCGTTCGAAGCGAAGACGGACTTCATCAAGGTGGACCTCGTGAAGGCGGAGGTCGACCGCCATGCGACGATGATCATCGTCGATGCGCGTCCGCCGTCCGACTACGCACGCATGCACATCGCCGGCGCGATCAGCGTGCCGTTCTACCAGGTGGAGACCTTCTCCAAGGAGATCCCCAAGGATCGCTACGTCCTCACGTACTGCGCGTGCCCGCACGCGGAGAGCGTGAAGGTGCGCGACGCGCTTCGTGGCCTCGGCTACCCGCGCGTGGCCGTCATCGACGAGGGGATCCTCGCGTGGCGCGACCGCGGCTACCCGGTGCGAGGCGGCGCCAAGCCGTGAAGCCTACCCGTTGATCTTCGCGAGGTACGTGTCGAGCATCGGGACCGTCGGGCCCGCGAGGTCGAATGCGCTCGCGTCGCTGATGCCGAGCCCGCCTGCGGCGATCGCCGCCTTGATCACGGGCGCCTCGAACGGCTTCGTCTTCGTGACTGCCTCGTAAGAGGGGCTCAGCGTCTGCAGCACGGAGATGCCCGCGACGTCGGCCGCGATGCGATCGGTGCTCACGATGAACACCTTGGGGCTCCCCGTGATGCCGCCCTTCCAGGTCGAAGGCGCGCCGCTCGGCTTGTCGTTCATCGTCGGCCCGCCGGAGATGACCGCCTCGTAGCCGTCGGCGATGACGAGCGAAGGCGTGAACGCCTTGTTGATCTGCGCGACCTGGTTGAAGAGGATCGCCGTGTTGTGGTTCTTGAGGTTGCCGTCGCGCGCGCGGTCCTCGGCGTGGACGAGCCCGAGCGCGATCTTCAGGGACATCGTCACCTGCGCGATGAAGTGGGTCTTCACGCAGGAGAGGATGATGTGGTGGTCGGCGCTGGTGACGTCGACCGGGAGGCGGATCGTGCCCTTCCAGTCCTTCGTCGATCCGGCCGGAAGCGCGAGCCACTCGACGTTCGCGTCGTTCTCGTCGAAGACGGTCGCCTTGAGCCCGAGCTTCTTCGCCGCGCCGGTGATCCCGTTCGAGACGAGGTTGGCGGCCGTGCCCGTGTCGCCGAAGAACGAACGGTCGCCGATGCGAATGTCCGTGACGCCGATGTCCTTCAGCATCCCGCCGATCGCGAGGATCGTCGCGGGAGAGGTCGAGTACGGGTAGACGTCGCCGGAGTTGCTGTTGACCCGCAGGTAGACCGACTGCCCCGGCTTGATCATGCCGAGGCCGATCGTCTCCGCGAGCGCGGCCTCGAGCGCCTTGTTGCGGTCGCTTTCGTCGTAGCCCATGCCGACGAGGTGCTTCGTGGTCGCGGGAGGCGCGATCGGATCGCCCGTGCCGGTGGGAGCAGGCGTCGGGGTCCCTATCGTCGTCGTCGCGCTGCTGCAGCCCGCGAGCCCGGCGGCGCCGAGCCACGTCCCGACCGTGCCGAGCATGACGGCCTGCACCATCTGTCGTCGCGTGAGCTCCTTCGCGACGAACTCCTCGGTGAGCGATCGGGAGTCGAGGGTGCGGCTGCCGGCCTTACGCGAGGTCTTGATGAACATGAGGGGCGGACACTAGCAGCTTAAAGTCAGGTAGCACGCGACACCCTCTTACATGTACGGCACCGCGAAATTGCTCGGCTTTCGCAGCTGAAACGCACTACCACCTTCGTTCGTGACCATCCACGCACTCGCCCAGACTGCGCCGCGAGGGCACCTCGAGCCGATCGTGCTCGCGGATCCGCCGCCTCCCGAAGGGCACGACGTGGACGTCGAGATCATGAGCTGTTCGGTCTGCCACAGCGACGTGCACCTCCTCGACGGTGACTGGGGTGACGTGCCGAGACCGCTCGTGCCCGGCCACGAGATCGTCGGGCGGGTCGTTCGCGCCGGCGAGAGCGCCGGGCTCGGCATCGGTGCGGTGGTTGGTATCGGCTGGCAGTCCGGCTCGTGCGGCGCGTGCGCGGCGTGTCTCTCCGGGCGCGAGCACCTCTGCACCGGCGGCAAGCTGCGCACGTGCGTGGGAAGGCAAGGAGGCTTCGCGTCGCGGGTACGTTGCGACGCCCGCTTCTGCTTCGCGCTTCCGGAGGCGCTCGACCTCGGCAGCGCAGCACCGCTCCTCTGCGCGGGGCTCACGGTGTTCTCTCCGCTCGAACGGCTCGGCGCCTCGGACGGAACGCGCGTCGGCGTGGTCGGGATCGGCGGACTCGGTCATCTCGCGGTACGGTTCGCGCGCGCCCTTGGTGCGGAGGTCATCGCGTTCGACCCGGATGCCAGCAAGCGCGCGCTCGTCCTCGGGCTCGGGGCGAGCGATCTCGTCGACGCGCGCGGTCCGCTCCCGAAGGGTGCCGTCGACCTCCTTTTGGTCACGACCCACGCCTCGCTCGCGTGGGACGACTGGATGCGCGTGCTCGACCTCGAAGGGACGCTCTGCCTCGTCGGCGTGCCGGGAGCCCCGCTCGCGCTCTCCGCCGATCCGCTGATGGACGAGCAGAAGAAGGTCACCGGTAGCGTCATCGGCAGTCCGAGCACGATGAGACGGATGCTCGACCTCGCCGCGCGCGATCTCATCGCTCCGATCGTCGAGCACATGCCGCTGGAGCGTGCGAACGAGGCGGTCGCCCGCGTTCGGCGAGGGGCCGCGCGGATGCGCATCGTGCTCGACGTCACGTGAAGGACGATTCCCCGTGCCGCTTGCCCGAATGTTCGAGGTTGAACTTTCGCGTTGCGCGGATGAAACGACGGACGGCCCCAATCGACCAGGCTCCGGGTAGTTGCGGTTGGTACGGAACCCGCATTACCTCCGAGCGGCGCCGTGTTGAGACTTGCCCCCCCGAGTCCGACGCGGCGCCTTTTTTCTTGATCCCATGATGACCGATCGACGCAGTGAGCGCTCCCCTCGGTCGTCCGAGGACAGCGTCACGGCGGAGGAGACCCCCGCCACGGCGGAGCGACGCGAGACGCGCCGCACGAAACCCTCGGTGGTCGTCGGGCAGCTTCTCGAAGACTTGAGGCGCAGCCTCGAAGGGCACCCCGAGTCGAGAGAGCGTCGGACGTTCATGGGCAAGCTTCAGCGCCTCGATACGGCCGTGGCGCGGTGGAACGCCTTTCCGCCTCACGACGACCAGGTGGCCGCGATGCTGGACGTCCTCAACGCGCTGCAGGCCGCGATTCCCCTCGGACCCTGAGGGCCGCCTTCGTCCAGCAGGCGATCGAAGCGCGATTCGAGAGCCCAGAATCGCGCGCCGCCATAGAATCGCACGGTGCCGGCACGCCGCTCCCGCGGATCGCTCGTCGCGTTCGTCCTCGCGGCGAGCGCGTCGCTCGCGCTGGTTGCGATCGGCGCGGGCTGTGACCGGGACACGGACCTGAGCGGCACACTCCACGACGGCGGTGACGCGGGAGTTGCGCCGCAGGTCGACGCCGGGCCCGCGATCACCGTGACCACGTTCGCGCCGGCATTCACGTCCGCGCCGGCCGCGAGGGCGAGCGCAAGCTGGGCTGCGTACCGCCTCGACGAAGGGGACTGGAGCCCGCTCGCGCCCGCCTCCGAGGGCACGTACAGGTTCCCGATAGCGGTCGCCCGCTGGACGATCGCGCTCGTGTGCGCCTCGCCGGACGACGGGCTCGTGACCGTCTTTCTCCACCACCGCACCAACGCGACTCCCGACGTCGACTTCACGCTCGAGGAGTACTGCACCCCGCCTGCGCCGCCCGCCCAGTACGCGTTCACCGGCAGCCTCACGAACATCCCGACGTCGACGCAGTGGTTCGACTTCGGATACGCACGAACCTCGCGCGGGGAGGCGATCCCGGTGAGCGGCGCGACGGGGACGTACGAGATCGTCGGCATCGAACCAGGGACGTGGGACTTCTCGTTCGCCGTCCGCGACGAGCCCTTCCTTCCGATCACGCGCTTCGTCATGAAGCGCGGCACGGTGGTGACGAGCGACGCGAAGGTGGACGTCGACCTCACGGGCGCGGGCTCGTTCGCGCCGGGGAGCAAGACGCTCCAGCTCCATGCGCTGCGCAAGGGCGATACGGTTTCCCCGGTCGTATTCTACGGCGCCAGCGGGCCGCTGGGTATCGACGTGGGACCGCAGGACGTGCCGGATGGTCCGCCTGATGCGACGCTCGCGTACTCGACGATGCCTGCACCGCTGCAGGTCGTGTCGGATCGCTACTTTGGTCAGCTGATGGCCGAGCAGGACCGTCGCACAGGCAGCCGCATGATCACGTTCGACATCCACGACGCGATCGACCTCGACATGACGTTCTTGCCGGAGCCATCGCTTGCCGAGGTGGTGGTCGTCGGCACGAGCCCTTCGGTTCGCTTCGAGACGAAATTCGCGGTGATGGAAGACGCAGAACGCTACGAGGTGACGGCGCTCGCGGCTCGCAACCGACGCGCGCACCTCAGCTGGCGCTCCACCTACGACGCGAAGAACGTCGGATCCGCCCGCGCGGTGGACGATGTCCTTCCCGATCTGTCGGCCCTGCCCGGCTGGAGCCCAGCGTGGGGACTTCCCGTCGGCCTGACGACCTCCGTTTTCGTCACCACGTTCGAGAGCGCGAAGCCGCTCGGCGACGGGAGGATGCAGCGAAGCGTGTCGAAGGGTCAGGAGCTGACGCCGTGAGCCGGTCGGTCTCTCTCTGCACGCTCGTTGCGGTCCTCGGATGCTCGCGCGCGTCGGCGCCGGCGGACGGCGGCGCCGGCGCCGCGACAGCCGCCACGGCCAGCATGACCGCGGCCGCATCGGCGCCCGGCGCGTCGGCGCTTGCATCCTCGGAGGGGCCTCGCGCGGCAGAGGGCCCGCGTCGTCGAGAGGTGTCCGGTGCGGGCGGCTCCGGCCTCGAAGCTCGGCGCTCCGTCGTGACGCGCGTGGAGGCCGACCCCGTCCTCTCCGCGAACGCCGCCGCGCTTCGCAAGCAGCACGGAGGCGCCCTTCCGGCGTCGCTCTCCGTGCAGGCGACCGACCTCGGCGCCGATCACCGTCGCGCCGTGCTCGTCGGTGCCGAGCGCAACGATGGGACGCTCGACAGTCCGATGCTCTTCGTGCTCGACGAGCGCGGGACCCTGCTCTGGTCGAAGGACCGACCGACCGCGGGCATCAAGCCTCCCGTCGGCGCGCTCGCGATCGCCGCAGGGCCGCACGGGCGCTTCGCGCTCGCCGCGTGCGACCCGCCGACGTCGTCCGTCGCGCTCCGCCTCTGGGACGAGGACGGGTCGCCGTTCGCCGACTTCCAGGCGCTCGAGGCCAAGGCGTGCGACGCCATCACCCTCCTCTACTGGCCCGGTCACGGATGGCTCCTCGCGATCGCCGCAGGGCCGGACACGCGCGTGCAGCTCGTCACGGACACGGGCGGGCTCGCGTGGGGACCGGGCCGCCTCCTCGGCGCGCGCTTCCGTACCATCGCACCCGCCTCGCTCGCGTCCGACAGCACGTCGAGCTTCGTGCTCGTCCAGTACTCGCAGTCACCGGGCGAGGATCGCGACGTCGATCATGCGGTCGCGTATCGCTATGACGACAACGGGCAGCCGCTCTGGCCGGCACCGACCGATCTCGGCCCGGTGCGCCGGATCGCGCCAGGGCAGGAGCGCATCACGCTCGGGCGAGCGAACGGCGTACTCCGTGCGTCGATCGCCGCAGGGGCGACGATCGAGATTCGCTCGAACGGCGAGACGCGCCGCGTCCCGTGAAGGTCACTTCGGGGTGTTCCAGCCGCCGACGTCGGCGGTGAGCGCCTCGGCTTCCTTCGGGCCCCAGGTACCCGGGTCGTACGCGTACATCGGGCTCGGGCCGTGGATGACTGGGTCGACGATGGCCCATGCTGCCTCGACCACGTCTTGCCGCGCGAAGAGCGTCGGGTCGCCCATCATCGCGTCGCCGAGGAGCCGCTCGTAATCGCCGAGGCGTTCGCCCTTGCCCTGCTCGGGCTCCTCGGTGAACGCGAGCTCGGTGGGCGCGCCGATCATCTTGTCGCCATGGACCTTCGCGCGTGCGCCGAGCGCGATGCAGACCTTCGGGCTCACGCGGAAGCGGATGTAATTCCCCATGCTGGGCGCGGCTTCCTTGAAGACGACCTGCGGAGGGTTCTTCAGCTCGACCATCACCTCGGTGCACGTCATCGCGAGCGACTTGCCAGCGCGGACGTAGAAGGGGACGCCCTCCCAGCGCCACGAGTCGACGTAGAGGCGGAGCGCTGCGTACGTCGCCATGTACGAGTCGGGCGCGACACCAGGCTCGTCGCGATAGCCGTTGAACTGGCCGCGCACCATGTTGTCGGTGCTCATCGGGCGCGTGTTGCGAAGGACCTTCGCCTGCTCGTCGCGGATCGCCTCGGGATACGTGCTCGAAGGAGCCTCCATCGCGAGGTAGCTGACGACCTGCAGCAGGTGGTTCTGGATGACGTCGCGGATGACGCCCGTCTCGTCGTAGAACTTGCCGCGCCCCTTGACGCCGAACGATTCGGCCATCGTGATCTGTACGTTCTCGACGTAGTTCCGGTTGAGGATTGGCTCCAGGAACGCATTCGCGAACCGGAAGTAGAGGATGTTCTGCACCGCGTTCTTGCCGAGGTAGTGGTCGATGCGGAAGACCGACGCCTCGGGGAAGGCCGTGTGGAGCGTCGTGTTGAGCGACTGCGCCGACACCAGATCGCGACCGAACGGCTTCTCGACGACGACGCGCGCGTTGGAGGTGAGACCGGCCTGCGAGAGTCGCTCGACCACCATGGGGAACAGGCTCGGGGGAATCGCGAGGTAGTGGAGCGGCCGCGTCGCGCCGGCGAGGTGCGTCTTGATCTGCTCGAAGGTGTTCGCGTCGTTGTAGTCGCCGTCGACGTACTGCAGCTTCTCCACCAGCTTCGGGAACGCGACGGCGTCGAGACCGCCGTTTTCGGTCACGCTCGCGCGCGCGCGTTCGACGAGCTGGTCGCGCGTCCAGCCGGACTTCGCAACGCCGATGACCGGCACTTCGAGCCGCCCGCGGCGCGCCATCGACTGCAGGGCAGGGAAGATCTTCTTGTAGGCGAGGTCACCCGTCGCTCCGAAGAAGACCAGCGCGTCGGAGGGTGCAGGCTGGCCGGTGCTCATGGCACCGAAGCTATCCGAGCCCCTCAGAACCGGAACTAGAAATCGCGGCCGAGCCGACGAGCGCGAGCGACCGAGAGCCCACGTTCATGACCTCGATGCCAACGGGGAACGGGAAACGGAAAACGGAAAACGGGGAACGGGAAACGGAAAACGGCGAACGGCGAACGGCGAACGGACAACGTGCCATGCTTCTCATGTGCGCGCCCTCTGGCTCACCCTCATCCTCACGGCCTGCCGCGGCGACCCGCCGAGGCCCACTCCATCCCCTGTCTCCCCCGTGCCGGTGCCGGTGCCGGTGCCCGTGCCCGTGCCCGCGCCCGTGCCCGTGCCCGAATCTCCCTCACCCTCCGCCCCCGCCTCTCCGCTCGCGCTCGCGGCCCCCGTCACGACCGACTGGTGCATCGAGGGCATGACCGCCCTGGACGAGGACTGCTGCTACGTCGCCCCCGCCGGCAGCACGAAGCTCCTCGTCTACCTCCACGGCATCGTCCCTCCCACCAAGGACAGCGTTCAGAAGCAGACTGTTCAGGGGGCCGTGACACGCGCGGCGACGCACGCGGGATTCTCCGCGATCGTGCCGCGCGGTCGCCGCGGGATCGGTCCTGACGGCGCGCGCGACTGGTGGGCGTGGCCGACCTCGCCGGCGACTCACGCGCAGCTCGCGGAGGAGATCGTCGCGCGCTTTCGTGTCCTCGAGGACAAGCTCGAGGCGCTCCTCCGCACGAAGTTCGAGCGCACGTACCTGGCAGGCTCCTCGAACGGCGCGTACTTCCTGTCGGCGCTTGCCCTGCGCGGCGACTGCGATCGGCTCGGCCTTCCGATCGACGGCTACGGCGCCATGTCCGGCGGTGCGCCGGGAGGCCGGAGCCCCGGCACGCTCGCGGGCCGCGCGCCCCAGCCGGTGTACGTCGGCTTCGGCACCTACGACGCCGAGACGAAGCCCGGCGCCCTCGCGCTCGCGGCGGTCTTCCTTGGCGCGCACTGGCCGGTACGCGTCGCAGAGCATCCGTTCGGCCACGGCGCCCGCGAGGTGTACCTCGACGAAGCATTCGCGTTCTGGGAGGCCAACGGCTCTCACGCCGAGGCGGGCCGCTAGAACGTCGCGCCGGGAAGGCAGCTTCGGAGCGCATGCCACGTCGCGTGCACCGACGAGAAGCGGTCGTCGCGGTCGATCGCGAGCGCTTGCTCGACCCACGCATCGATGTCGGGCGAGAGCTCGGGCCGAAGCGGATGGATGCGTGGTCGCGGGGCGGACGTCACAGCCATCATGATGTGGATGACCGAATCACCCTCGAACGGCAGCCTCCCCACGAGCGCGCGGAACAGGATGACCGAGAGCGAGTAGACGTCCGCGCGCACATCGGCCGAGGCCGCGCCTTGCACGAAGGCCTCGGGGGAGATGTACGAAGGGGAGCCCGCGACCATCTCCGCCGCCGTGATGGTCGGCGAGCGCAGGAGCTTCACGAAGCCGAAGTCGAGCAATCGAACGCCGCCGCCGCGCGCGGCGTCCACGAGGAAGATGTTCTCCGCCTTGAGGTCACGGTGCACGAGGCCCCGGCTGTGCGCGGTCGTGAGTGTGTCGACGATCGGCCCGAACGTCCGCTCGAGCCACGGGAACGACGGATGCTCGCCACGACGTTCGAGCTCTCCGAGCTCTGCGTCGAGATCGCGGCCCTCGAGGAGCTCCATGACGAGCCCGATCTCGCCGTCGTCGGTGTGCACCTGATGGAGGATGCGCACCGCCGAGGTGCCCAGGAGCTGAGACATCGACTGCGCTTCGCGGAAGATTCGCTCCGTGGCGTCTGGATCGCCCACTGCACCGTGAACGAGCTTGATGGCGACCTCGTCGCCGTCGACGCGATCGCGTGCGCGGAAGACGGTGCTCTGGCCCCCGCGACCGATCACCTTCGTCAGCTCGTATCTTCCGCCGAGGACATCACCCACACGCGTCGTCATTCGCGTCGCTTCCGTGCGCGCAGCAGGAACACGCCGACGAGCCCGAGCCACCCGAACGTCCGCAGCACGCGGTCGGCCGTGCTCGAGCCCCGATACGCGTAGTCGGACGTCCGTGGAACGTAGGGCTCTGCGCGGAGGGCTTCGACGAGCGGTCTGTCGCCGAACGCGTTGCCCTCGAGGTCGAACGTCACGGTGTGGTGCTCGCGGATCGCGTCGAGGACCGAGCTCTCCGTCGCCGGCTCGCGCACGAAGACGAGCGTGCGGCAGAGCCCGAGCACGCTCGTCCAGTGGTAGTCCGACGAGCCGACCGCGGAGAGCGGAACCTCCGACTGCTCGTAAAACGTCACCATGTCGGCCCAGCGCCACTCGGGGCTGCGATCGGAGTAGGCGATCGGGTGCATGAGCTCCGCGCCGTCGAGCTCGGCGCGATGGGGCAGGAGCTCCGGCCAGAAATGCTTCACCGGATGCGCCGCGATCGCGATCCCGTGCTGCGCGTGGATCGCTGCGAGCACGGCCTCGAGCGGTTGGTCGGGGCTCACCGTCTTCTCGATCCCGAGCGCGATGATGTGAAAGCGTGCGGTCGTCACCTCCTCGCCGCTCACGACGATCGGGCCGTCCGTGAGCGTCGTGTACCAGCGCGCGACGCGCGAGGGCATGACGGTGTTGTGCTCCGTCACGGAGACCACGTCGAGCCCGCGGCGCGACGCCTGGCGGACGATGCCGAGCGGCGAGAGCGAGCCGTCGCTCCAGCTCGTGTGCGCGTGAAAATCGGCCTCGTAGCCGCGGAACGGGCGCAGCATGAGGCGGGCAGGCGTCGAGAGCACGGACATCGAGGCTGTACGAGTATCGACGATCGACCGTGACACGCCACTTCTCCGGGCGGGCGCCACCGACGCCCCGCGCGGCCGGCAATTTGGCCCACCGATAGGCTCGCGATTACGACGTAAGGTCGTGGTTCTTCGTCACGCCCTGCCGTGTTCGCGCTTCGCGCTCGCCCTCGCGGCGTTGCTCGTTGCGGGGTGCAAGCGTGACGCCGATCCGTCTGCGCTGCTGAGCTCCGCGGCCGGGGCAGGCGCAGCCGCGGCGGCCGGAGACGCAGGAGCGGCGAGCGCGCCCGCCGTCCGCATCAAGGAGGGGACGGTTCCGCCGACGGATCTCCCCGTGCTCCCGCGCGGCACCGGGAATGCGCCCGTCTTGCTCGACGGCTCGAGCCGTCCGTGGCCACCGCCCACCCCCGAGAACGTTCCTCGGCTCGCGGCGCTCGCGCTCGAGACGCCGGTGTTCGCGCAGCCCGACGCGAGCTCGCCGCGGCTCGGTCAGCTCCGCGTCGGCGCGATCGTCGAGATGGATCCCAAGCCGCTCTCCGGGAAAGGCTGCGCCACGACCTGGCGTGCGATCAAGCCGCTCGGCTTCGTGTGCCTCGGCACCACGACGCTCGATCTGGCTCATCCCGTCGTGCGTGGCTCGACGCGCCGCCCCGATACGACGCAGAAGCTCCCGTACATGTACGGGATCGCCACCCGCGGCGGCCCCGCGTACGCGAGCCTCCCGAACGCGCAGATCCTCGAGACCAACGAGCCCCATCTCGCCACGCACCTCAAGCAGTGGGAGAACGACCGCGTGAGCGGCGCGACCTACGCGAACGAGGTCTGGGGCAAGTGGAAGGTCGACCCGCTCCCGCCCGCGCTCGACGCGATGCACGCGCGACAAAGCGACACCGACATCCCGTGGTTCCTCCAGAACGACGGACGCTCGCCGACCCTCACGACGCGCTCCGACGGTCCGCGTGCGGGGCAGTTCGCGCGCAAGAACGGGATGTCCTTCGTCGACTCTGTCATGTGGGAAGGGCGTCGGTACAACGTCGCCGTCGACCTCCGGCTCATGCCAGCCGATCGCTTCCGGCCGATCAAGGGCTCCGACTTCCACGGCTTCCGCATCCCCGAGGACATCAAGCCGCCCTTCGCGATCGTGACGTCGAAGAAGGCGAAGAAGCTCCGCGAGGAGTCGGGCCGCCTCGTGCCCGACGACAAGCTCGAGTGGCGCTCGGTCCAGCCGATGAGCGGCAAGCGTCGCATCCAGCGTGGCAAGCCCTACGCCGAGCTCGAGGGAGGCGGCTGGGTCGCCGACGAGGAGATCGTGCGCGTCGACCTCGCGAAGAAGATGCCCGGCTGGGCGAACGACGGCGAGAAGTGGATCGACATCAACGTCACGCGCCAGGTGCTGGTCGCCTACGAAGGCACGAAACCCGTGTATGCTACACTCGTTTCTACGGGTGAGGCCGGGCTCGACGATCCCGCGACCACGAAGGCAACGAAGCGCGGCATCTTCCGCATCCACACGAAGTACCTCACCTCCACGATGGACTCGCGCGTCGTCGGCGAGGAGTTCGAGCTGCGCGACGTGCCCTACGTGCAGTACTTCACCGAGGGCTACGCGCTCCACGCGGCGTACTGGCACGACGTGTTCGGTCAGCCGAAGAGCCACGGGTGCATCAACCTCGCGCCCGAGGATGCCCGCCGTCTCTTCTTCTGGACGGGCCCCGAGGTGCCGGCAGGCTGGCACGGCGCAAGTGCCGGAACGAGTGGGAAGACCGGCACGGTCGTGTTCGTACATCCCTGAGAGGTGATCGTCGGCGGCCCTCGCCACACG
Organism: Myxococcales bacterium; assembly: GCA_025351875.1. Lineage (GTDB taxonomy): Bacteria > Myxococcota_A > Polyangia > Polyangiales > Polyangiaceae > Labilithrix. The sequence continues at coordinate 49,913 of JANXVA010000640.1, forward strand.
CTCGGTGCCTCTTGTCGGGGGCTTCGAAGTGGATACGCTCAGCCATCCATCGAGGAGGGAACGCATGTCACAGAACTGGAATCCTGGCGGAGGACAACCCCCGGGCGGCGGCCCGCCACCTGGCGGCGGAGGCTACGGAGGTCCGCCTCCTGGAGGCGGCGGCTATGGCGGTCCGCCTCCGGGTGGCGGCGGTGGCTTCGGTCCTCCTCCTGGAGGCGGCGGTGGCTTCGGCCCTCCTCCAGGCGGCGGCGGTTATGGCGGT
>JANXVA010000685.1 GCA_025351875.1 Myxococcales bacterium
GAACTTGTCGGCATCTCCTGGCAGTGGGTGGGCGACGCGATCAAGATCGACGCTACCAGCGGCGCCGCCAAGGGCACCAAGGGCGAGGTCTCCGTCACCGACAAGGTGGTGCGCGTCGCGATCGACCTGCCGTTCATGCTCAAGATGCTCAAGGGCACGATCGAGGGCAAGGTCAACGAGAAGCTCGACGCTCTCATCTGATTGCTCGCCCCGTCAAACGTGCGAATCACGAGCGATTAGCTGGGGACGACCGCGGCGTTGCTGCGGTATCTTCTCTGACGGCGAGTATGGCCGAAGAGCCGAACGAAGCTGAGGGGATGGACGCCGGGGAGGCGTCGTCCGTGGACGTATCGATCGACATCGCCGAAGAGGACGATGCGGGCGGCGTCCATTCGCCCATCGATGCGACCGAGCCCTCGCCTCCCGTAGCCTCGGCGCCGCCGCCCGCGACGTACACCGGCGCAGGCGATCCGGACGACCCCGACGTCGTCCACTCGCTGAGGCCGCAGCCGGCGCGCGAGTCGCTGGCGACCCGTGCGGTCGAGTCACTGAGCGACTCGACGCTCGGCGTTGCCGACAAGGTCGAGGACGACCCTCAGGGCGTGCCGCCGCCCGGCGCGATCCCCGGCGCATCGCAGCTCCCTCCAGCCCCGATCGAGACGATCGAGGCGATCGCCGCGGCCGTGGGACGGCTTCGCGCGGAGGTCGACGCGACCAACGATCGCCCGCGGAAGGCACGCCTGCTCAACGAGGCGGGCGAGATCCAGGAGCGCGGCGGTGACGAGCCCGGCGCGGCCCGCGACTACCTCGCCGCGTACAACGCCGACACGAGCTTCCGCGAGCCGCTCGAGGGCCTCGTGCGTCTGCTCGAGAGACGCCGCTCCCTCGCAAACCTCGGCAAGCTGGTCGAGGCGCTCGTGGCCGCCGCGGTGACGCCCGAAGAGCGCGCTCGCGCCCTCACGGAGCGAGCGATCTTTTCCGAGGACGTCCAGAAGGATCTCGAAGGCGCGCGCGGCGCCGCACGCGAGGCGACGGAGACAGGCGCGATCGCGAGCGACCTCGGCGCGGCGTGGCTCACGCTCGAGCTCGTCGCGTCGAAGCTCGGTGACGCCTCGCTCCGCGAGGAGGCCCTCGCCGGGCGCGCCGAGCTCGCGGTCGATCCGACCTGGAAGGGCATGCTCCTCGTCGACGTCGCCGCCCTCGCAGCCGCGGCCGGCGACATCGACAGAGCCATCGAGGCTGCTTCGAAGGCCCGTCAGATCGGTGAGGGCGCGACCTGGGCGGCGACCGGCGCCATCGAGCGCATCACGCGCGCCGAGCCGGGGCTTGCTGGAACCGACGAGGCCCGCGCCCGCGCCCGCCTCCACGCAGAGGCGCTCGAGGCGCGGGCCGAGACGGTCCGCGAGGCGCTGAGCGACCCTACACGCGGCGACGCGCTCGGCGTCCCTCGCCATGCTCGCACCGTCGCGCAAGCGGTCGATTTCCTCCTTCGCGCGGCGGAGTCGCGCCGACTCTCGAGCGAGCTCGGACGTGCCGCCGCTGCTCTCGACTACGCGCTCGACATGGTCGGCGACGCCCGCCCCCGTCGTGAGGACGAGCCGACGTCCGGGGGTGCCCCGCTCGACGCCACCTCGGCGATCGAACGGCTCGTGCTCAACGCGCGCCTGCGCCTCGCCGAGAGCGTCGGCAACACTGCCCTCGCGGCCGACCTCGCGCAACGGCGTATGGTCGGCGAGACCGACGGCGGCGTCGCCGCGTCCCTCGGGATGCGGATCGCCGAGCACGCGGCCAGCGAGGGTGACCTCACGAAGGCACTCGAGGCCCTCGCGGCTGCCACGGAGCGCGATCCCGTCTCGGCGCCGGCGCGAGCGCTGAAGATTGACATCCTGGATGCCGGCACGAGCGCTGCCGACGCCGCCCGTCTCGCCGAGGAGCTCGAGGAGCTCTCGAAGCACTACGGAACCGGCGAGGCCCAGGGACGCGCACTCCTCCTCGCGTCGTACGTCTGGGGTGCGCGCGCCGACAACGCCGAGCGCGCGAGAGAGGCACTCGGACAGGCCGAGGCGTGCGGTGTCGGCAAGGAGCTCGTCGCTCGGCTCGGCCGCAGCCTCGCGAGCCTGCGCAACGACGACGCGTGGTACGAGGCGGCGACGCGCAGCCTCATCGAGTGCAAGCCCGAGTCGGAGCTCCCGCTCCTGTGGGTCGAGCTCGCGAGGCTTCGCCTCGCCCAGAACGACGAGGCCAGCGCGACGAAGGCGACGGGGGCGCTGCGCGGCATCCCCGAGGGGGCGTGGCTCGGCCGGGTGCTGGACGGCCTGACGAGCGCCGCGAGCAGCGGTTCCGGCGGGAGCGACGAGGAGACCGTCGACGACAAGGCCGGCTCGGCGCGCGCCCGCAAAGCGGTGGAGGAGCTTGCCGAGAGCGTCACCGAGCCACACATGCGCCGCAGCCTCGCGGTCGTTTGTGCGCTGCGCGCGCATGCCGACGGCGACACGGCGACCACGATGAAGCACCTCGGCGCGCTCGCCGCGGAGGACGCGGGCGATCCGCTCGTCGCCGCCTACCTCGGCGACTTGCTCCGCGCCGCGGGCGATCGCGTGGCGGCCGCGCATCTCTCGCGCGGAGTCGCCGAGGCCAACGAAGATGATCCGGACCTGCGCGCGGCGCGGTTCCTCGAATCCGGCCTCGAGCTGTGGCGTCTCGGCGATCGTGCGAGCGGAGTCGCGGCCTTCGATGCGGCGAGCGTCGGCGCGCCGGATGCGATGCGCCCGGTCCTCCTGTGGGCCTCGCGCGGCGTCGATGTCGACTCTCTCGAGGGCCGCCGCCGCGCACTCGAGGTCGGCGGCGGCGACGCAGCAGTCGCGATCGAGCGGTTCGCGCTCGAGGCCACCATGGGCGACCCGGACGAGGCGCTGAGCGCGCTCGCCGCGGTCGACATCGCATCGAGCGCCAACCTGCGCCTCGCGGGTGCGCTCGCGCGGCTCGTCTGGTCGCGCGGCGCCGCAGAGCCCGAGGCTCTCGCAAGCGCCCTGGAGACGCTCTCGAGCGCTGGCGACACCGCGAAGCGCGCAGCGGCTGCGGAGCGGCTGCGAATCGCGCGTGAGGAGGGCTCCGGCGCCTCGCCCGAGGACGTCGCCGCGGCGGCGCTCGGCTGGCTCGACGCCGGCGGCGGCGCCGTCGCTGCCGTGGAGTGGCTCGCAGCCGCGATGGCGACTGGCGACGCATCGAAAGAAGTCCCCGCGCGGCGCGCGCTCGCGGACTTCCTTTCCGACGAAGCACGCGAGGCGATGCAGGCGAGCGCGACGCTGATCGACGCCGTACTGCAACCCGGGGAGACGCTACCGCTGGTCGCAGGCTCCTCGCAGGCCGCGCGGCTCGCGAACCTCGAGATCTCGCCGCCGGGCTGCGACCCGCGCAGGCGCGCCGCCGCCCTTTCCGAGCTCGACGGCGCGCTCGGCGAAGAAGGCGAGCTCGACGGCCTCGCGCTCGGGGCCTGGTCCTTGCTCGCGGCCGGCGACGCCACGACCGCGCTCGACGTCTTCCGAACCGTGACGGCGACGCGCGCCGACGATCTGCAGGCCTGGGAAGGCATGCGTGCAGCTGCGGAGAAGCTGGCCGATCGTGAGGCCTACGCGCTCGCGTGCGAACAGCTCGGCGCTCGCTCATCGAATCCAGCGCGCGGCGCCGCCTTCTGGGAGCAGGCCGCCCTCTCCTGGACCAAGCTCGCCGACCCAACCGGGCCGACGCCGTTCGATCAGCGCATCGAGGCCGCGCTCGACGCGAGCTTCACCCGCGATCCGACGCGCGTCGCCGCGTTTGATCGGCTCTTCCGCCGCGTCCGCGATCGCAAGGATGCGGACAAGCTCCTCGACCTGGTGGCGCGGCGTCTCGAGGTAACCGACGATCCCCAGGAGATCGCAAAGCTCTACTGGGAGATGGCGCGCGTGCTCCGCGAGAAGGGCGACCCCGCGGGCGCGCTCGAAGCGCTCGAGCACGTCACGATGTTCGACGAGAACCACGTCGGCGCGCTCGCCCTCACCGGAGAGATCTTCATCCGGCGCGGGATGTTCGCAGAGGCCGCGGAGAAGCTCGCGCGACTCTCCACGATCCAGGCTGCCCCGCCGAAGAACCGCATCACGGCCGGCGTCGCCGCTGTCGACCTCTACGAGAACAAGATCGGTCGCCACGACCTCGCCCTGCAGGTGCTCCTCGCTCTCCACAACGCTCAGCTGACCACCCTCCCCGTCCGCGAGCGCCTCGCCCGGGCGGCGGCTCGCACCGGAGCATGGTCGGAGGCCACGCGCATTCTCGAGGAGCTGATGCACGAGCGTCCCGAACGCGAAGGCCGCATCGAAGCCGCGCGCCTCGCGATCGCGATCCACCGCGATCGCCTCCACGCCTTGAACGGCGCGGTCGGCGCGGTCACGAAGCTCCTCGAAGAGGCGCCGGGCGACGGCGAGGCGCTCGACGTGGCCGTCGCTCTCGACCCGTCGCTCCGGCAGCGCCCCGCGCTCCTCGAGCGCGGGCGCGACGCGGTCC
>JANXVA010000743.1 GCA_025351875.1 Myxococcales bacterium
CCTCAGCGCCGTCGCGCAAGCTCTCCTCACGCTGCTCGGCGCTGCAGGCGAGGCGTGTGGGCTCGACCGAACCCTCAAGGCCAACACCGTCAAGACTCGCACGATGTCGCTCTTCAACCAGGGAACCTACTGGTACCGCGCTATCCCGAACATGCGCGAGGAACGCCTCGTCCCGCTCATGCACGAGTTCGGGAAGCTCGTCGCCGATCACGCCGCGTTTCGCGAACTATTCGGCCTCATCTGAGGGGATGGATCAGATGCCACCCTCCACTTCGTTCAGCCGCGGACCCCCGCAGCTCGCCGCACCAGAGGTCGCGGGACGACGCAACACGCCGCACGGGATTCATAGCACGCGGCTCGAAGGTCGAGCCGTCACGAGCGCGCGCTCCACGCGCTCCACGCGCAGCTGCGGCACGACGGCGCGGCAGCCTCGAACGCGTCAGTGCGCCTTCAGGCGGTAGTCGAGGCTGACCGCAACGCCGTCACTTGTGTTCGACTCGTGGGGCACCGACTGCTCCCCCTCGAGTGCCGGTTGGGGCGGTTGGCGGTGGCGCGCCGGCGGCACCGTGCGAAGGCGCTGGCGAACATGTCAGCGCTCGCTGACTTTCTTGTCGATGTAAGCGGACGCTAACTTAAAGCGATTGTATGCGTTCGATGACTCTGCTAGATTGTAAGCGAGCGTTGACATGATCGTCCGGACCCCCAGCGATTTGGGCCTGCTGATCCGCGAGCGCCGGAAGAAGCTCGGGCTCGACCAGCAGGAGCTGGCGAAGAAGGTCGGCGTCAGTCGCCTCTGGGTGATCGAGATCGAGAAGGGAAAGCCTCGCGCGGAGATCGGTCTGGTCATGCGCACTCTCCTCGCGCTCGATCTTCAGCTCGATGTCGCCACCGAGCCTGCCGCTACGCCGGTGAAGCGCCGCGCCGGAGCCATCTCGGTCCCCGATATCGACGCGATCGTCCGGAACGCGAGGAAGCAGCGATGACCGACCCGCTCTTCGTGCTGCTCGGCGAGCACGACGTCGGACGATTGACTCGCGACGACGCAGGGTCGCTCGGCTTCGAGTACGAAGAGGCGTGGCGCTCGGACGAGAGCGCATATCCGCTCTCGATCTCGATGCCGCTGTCTCGGGCTCGACACTCGGGCGACGTGGTCGCGGCCTATCTCTGGGGCCTCTTGCCGGACAACGAGATCATCCTCGACGGCTGGGCGAAGCGGTTCAAGGTCTCCGCGCGAAGCCCGTTTGCGCTCCTGGCGAACGTCGGCGAGGACTGCCCCGGAGCTGTCCGCTTCGTCACGGCACGGCGGCGCGAGACGGTCGCGCGCGAAAATGAGAAGAAGCGAGAGATCGCCTGGCTCGACGACCATTCGATCGCGGAGCGCCTGCGCGGGCTCCGTCGTGACGCCTCGGCGTGGCGTGAAGCCACGGACACCGGCCAGTTCAGCCTCGGCGGCGCGCAGCCGAAGACGGCGCTGTTCTCCGACGGCAAGCGCTGGGGCGTCCCGTCCGGGCGAGTGCCGACGACGCACATCTTCAAGCCTGGCTCTCCCGATCTCGAAGGGCACGCCGAGAACGAGCACTTCTGTCTGGTCCTCGCGGGTGAGGTCGGCCTGCCTGTCGCACGATCACGAGTCATGCGCTTCGAGGACGAGGTCGCGATCGTGGTCGAACGGTACGACCGACTCCGCGACGGAAACGAAGTCGTCCGCGTGCACCAGGAGGACTGCTGTCAGGCCCTCGGCGTGCCGCCCGTGGACAAGTACGAGAACGTCGGCGGCCCGGGAGCACGTGCGATCGCCACGCTCCTGCGGGAGCGCTCGCGGAGATCGCAGGAGGACCTCGAGACGTTCCTCGGCGCGCTGGCGTTCAACTGGATCGTCGCCGGGACCGACGCGCACGCGAAGAACTACTCCGTGCTCATCGGCCGTGGAGGCGAGCTCCGCCTCGCGCCGCTCTACGACATCGCGAGCTTCTTGCCCTACGCGAAGCACGGGCTCCGGAAGCTGACGCTCGCGATGAAGATCGGCGGGACTTACCGCCTCCACGACATCGGCGTGCACGCGTGGCAGAAGCTCGCCACCGAGGTCGGTCGTGATCCCGAGGAGGAGCGCGCGAGGATCGCGTCGATGTGCGAAGCGCTTCCCGATCTCTGCACCGACGTGCACGCGCGCACGAAGCAGGACGGCCTCTCGCACCGAGGCCTCCCCGAGCTCACGCGCAAGATCCAGGAACGCGCGCGCTCCTGCGCCCGCGTCCTGCGCGCCGTCGGCCGATAGCCAGTTCGGCAGTCCCAGGAATTTTCCGACTTTCGTAACTCACCCATGCGTGACGCTTTCGAGACGCTCCACGACCCCCCTCCAGGGGCGGTTGGAGGTGGCGCGCCGGCCGCACCGTGCTAGCCAAGCGGCCCGCCCGTGACTCAGGCTTGAGTTACTGGCCCTGCCGACCTCGGAAGGACCTCGATGCTCACCAGCCCGCGCTCTCTCGTCCGCGCCATCGGCCTCGGCCTCGCGCTCGGAACGCTCGGCATCGTCGCCTCCGGTCGCGAGGCGCACGCCGCCGAGTCCCGGACCTGGCACTACCTGACCACCGGCAACGGCCACGGTTTCCAGGTCTTCTCGGAAGAGAAGCACCGCATCACGCAGTTCCTCGAGCACCCCTACCGCTACATCGCGCCCGCCAAGATCCCGGCGCTGCCTCCCGAGGGCGAGGGCGTCGGTCGTCGCAACCTCGCGTTCGACGTGTTCTTCGGCGTGAAGGCGGGCGGCTGGCTCTCCAACGACACGGGCGGCGAGGGACCCGAGTACGTCGACCAGACGAACATCATCCGCGCGCCCGCCACCGTCTCTGGCCAGAAGGCCGAGTCGTTCTACTTCGCGCCGTTCGGGCTCGAGCGGAACGTCCTCGTCGGTCTCCTCCACGCGCCCGGCGCGACCGACGGCTACGCGCTCTTCAACTTCCACATGGGCAACGGTCGCCTCGACCCCGACGCGAACGGCGAGCAGATGCGCGCCGCCGTGGGCGTGCCGAAGGCGATCGTCGAGATTGGCCCCGGCGGCGGCGCGATGGTCTACGTCCCGATCGGGGGCGTCGATCACGCCGACTGCCAGGGCGTCTTCGACAAGGGCAACGGCGGCCAGGACCTCGCCGACAAGGTCGACTGCGGAGGAAGCGACATCACCGCCGGCTTCCAGAAGAAGCTCGGCGCCGACGGCTGGATGGGCTTCGCGGCCTCGTACGTCGAGAACGCTGCCGACGCCGACGCCGCCGCCGTCGCGATCAACACGTGGGCGGCCGCGCGCACGCCCGACAAGGTGCTCGACGACGCGAAGAAGGAGTTCGAGGCCTGGCGCAAGCCCGCGCCTGACGGCGTCCTCTGCAGCGACAACGAGAAGAAGCTGTGGCGGCAGAGCGAGTCCGTCCTCCGCATGGGTCAGGTCCGCGAGGCGAACAGCGAGTCGCCCATTCGTCGTCGCAACCACGGGATGATGCTCGCGAGCCTCCCGATCGGCGAGTGGCACACGGGCTGGGTCCGCGACGCCACGTACGCCGTCGTCGCGCTCGCGCGCATGGGCCACCTCGAGGAGGCGCGCATGGCGCTCGACTTCTTCCTGAACGCCTTCGAGATGAACCCGGGCGGAGCGGGCAAGTACAAGAGCTACGTCCAGAACCAGCCGTACCGCATCTCCGTCGTTCGCTATTACGGCACCGGCGAGGAAGAGGCCGACACGAACCAGGACGGCCCGAACGTCGAGACCGACGGCTGGGGCCTCGTGCTCTGGGCCGCGCGCCAGTACGTCGAGGCCGCCGGCGCCGACGGCGTCGCGTGGCTCGCCAAGCCGACGTACAGCGGCAGCACCTGGGACACGCTCCTCAACGGCATCGCGAAGCCCATCGAAGGCAACCTCGAGCAGGGCACCTCGATCATGGGCAAGGACTCCAGCATCTGGGAGGTCCACGACGCGAAGAAGCGCCACTACGCGTTCACGACGCTCACCGCCGCGCGCGGCCTCTGCGACATGGCCGGCATCGCGAAGAAGGGCAACAAGGGAGCCGACTCCACGCACTACGCCGACGTTGCCAAGAAGATCCGCGAGGGCTTCCTCGCCTCGTTCGTCGATCCGCAGGGCGCGCTCGCGGGCTCGATCGAGGGCCTCAGCCAGGGCAAGTACGTCGACGGCGCCGTCGCCGAGGCGTTCACCTGGAACATCCTCCAGGACTGGAAGGGCGACACCGCGAAGGCTACGCTCGATCTCCTCAACAAGCTCAAGGTCGACTCCGGCGGGTACAAGCGCAACGACGACGGACTCAGCTCCTACGACAACAACGAGTGGATCCTCGTCGACCTCCGCATCGCCAACGCGCTCCGTCGCGCGGGCCGCGGCGCCGAGGCGGACGGCATCATCGCGCACGTGGTCGGCAAGGCCGCCGCGAACTTCTATCTCGTCCCCGAGCTCTACAACGACACGACCGGCGCGGGCGCGACCGGCGACTACACCGGCTCGATCCCGATGGTCGGCTACGGCGGCGGCGCGTTCCCGATGACGATGCTCGATCGCTCGGGTGTCGCCGAGCCCGACGACTGCGGCGACGGCAAGGGCCAGGTGCTCCCCGTCGTGAGCTGCTCTGCGATCTCCACGAACCCCGGCGGACCGGGCACCGATGCCGACGGCGGCGCGGGCGCGGGGCCGGGCAGCGGCGTGCCCGACGGCTCGCAGGTCCCGTTCGTCTCCGCGTGCCTTTGCGTGCTCGGTCCCGATCGCGGGATCCCGCCGTATGGGCTCGCGCTCTTCCTCTCCATCCCCGTGCTCTTGCTCGCACGGCGCGGTCTCTCTCGCGCGCGCCGGCGATGACGGAGGCTCTCGCTCTCGAGCTCGTCGCGATCGAGAAATCGTTCGGCGGAGTGCACGCGCTCCGCGGCGCGGATCTCGGCGCTCGCCCCGGCGAGATCCTCGGGCTCTGTGGCGAGAACGGCGCCGGCAAGTCGACGATCCTCAAGGTGCTGTCCGGCGTTCATCCGGCGACGAGCTACAAGGGCACCGTGCGCGTGCGCGGCCGAGAGCAGCGCTTCATGACGACGCGCGACGCCGAGCACGCGGGGATCGCGATCGTCCACCAGGAGCTGATGCTCGTGCCGGAGCTCTCCGTCGGCGCCAACCTCGTCCTCGGCCGGGAAAACAAGGGCGGAAGCCTGCTCGGCAACATCGATGACGACGCCATCGAGGCGACTGCACGCAAGCTCCTCGCGAAGTTCGGCGTCGAGGGCGACATCGATCCCCTGGTGCCCGTCGGCACGCTCGGGATCGGCCTCCAGCAGGTGGTCGAGATCGTCCGCGCCCTCTCGCAGGACGCGAAGATCCTCATCCTCGACGAGCCCACCGCGGCGCTCACCGGCAAGGAGACCGATCGCCTGATGGAGTGGCTGCGCGGTCTCCGCGAGGGTGGCACCACGTGCATCTACGTCTCGCACCGCATGGACGAGATCTTCACCATCTGCGACCGCATCACCGTGCTCCGCGACGGCAAGACCGTCGGCACCGTGCCCGCGAAGCCCACGTCACCCGACGAGGTCGTGTCGATGATGGTCGGCCATGCCGTCGGCGGCAAAGGCGTTCGCGCCACCGCGCTCGAGGGCGCACGCGCCGAGGCCCAGCACGAGCTCGTCGTGAACGAGCTCACCGTGCGCCTGCCCGGCATCGCCATCGAGTCCGGCGGCGACGACCGCGTGCGCACAGACGCGGTCCACGAGATCTCGCTCACCGTCCGGCCCGGCGAGGTCGTCGCCGTGTGCGGTGCGATGGGCTCGGGCCGCACCGCGCTCCTCTCGACGCTCTTCGGTTGCGCCGAGCACGGCTTCACCGGCTCGGTGCGCGTCTCCGGCAAGGAGGTCGTCCTCCGCTCGCCGCGCGACGCGATCGCCGCGGGCATCGCGCTCATCCCCGAGGACCGCAAGGGCCGCGGCCTCGTGCTGGGCATGAGCGTCTCGGACAACCTGACCCTGCCGCCGCCGAAGTCGCGCGTCGCGAGGACGCTCGAGTGGCTCGGCATCGTCGACGAGGAGGAGGAGGAGCTGCTCGCCGCGCGCCGCATCAAGGAGCTGCGCATTCGCGGCGCCGCGAACGCCGAGGTCGCGACGCTCTCCGGAGGCAACCAGCAGAAGGTCGTCATCGGCAAGTGGCTCGAGGATCCTCCCGCGGTCTTGCTGCTCGACGAGCCGACGCGCGGCGTCGACGTCGGAGCGCGCGAGGAGATCTACGGGCTGCTCGCCGAGCTCGGAAACAAGGGCACCGCCATCCTCCTCGCCTCGAGCGATCTGCCCGAGGTGCTTCGGCTCGCGCATCGCATCCTCGTGCTCCGGCACGGACGCATCGTCGCGGAGCTCGATGGGCGAACGTCGGGCGAAGAGGACATCGTCAAGATCGCGACCGGCGCCACGGATGTCGTGAAGACCGAAGTGACAGCGATCACGAACAGCGCAAGCACGAGACTGGAGCAAGCATGGCAGTGATAGCGGCACCCCGCTCCGGCAGCTCGTTCGGCGAGATCGCTTCGTCGCGGTCGCTGCGCACGGTCTTCGTCTTGCTCGCGATGTGGACGCTCCTCGCGCTCCACCCCGAGACGCGCGAAGCGTTCGTCACGGCCGGCAACTTCTCGAACCTCACGGCGCAGATCTCCGAGATCGTGATCATCGGCGTCGGCATGACGCTCGTGATCCTCATCGGCGGCATCGATCTCTCGGTCGGCGCGGGAATGGCGCTCGCCGGCGTCGTCGCCGCGAAGCTCCAGATCGACATGCATCAGCCGGCGTGGATCGCCGTGTTCGCAGCGGTCGCCGTGTGCGGCGTGATCGGCGCCTGGCACGGCCTCCTCG
>JANXVA010000172.1 GCA_025351875.1 Myxococcales bacterium
AGCGGGGAGGGGCGGCGCACTCCTCTTGGGCAGGCGCACGGAGCGGTGCGCGCTCGGGCTCGGCGGCTCGAACCTGGTCGCGTGCGTCGTCGGTCCGGACGCCCGCGGCTGCCGCGATTCGCTCGCCCAGCGAGCGATAGCGAGCCTCGAGCGTGGGGTCGCCGGGCGCGATGCCGATGGCAGACGCGAGATGCCGCTGCGCAGCATTCAGGTTCCCGCGCTCGTCCTCGAAGCGCGCCGCCTCGTCGAGCCACGCGAGCGCGCTCGGCTCGCGCCCGGCGCGCTCCCTCATCCGTGCGAAGGCGAGGGAAGCGCCGCTCGGATCGCCGAGCACCGCGCGCAGTCGACCCTCGAGGCCTCGTGCTGCGATCGCCTCGGGAGCGTCGTCGGGCACGGCGCGCAGGCGCGCGACGGCCGCCGGGCGATCGCCGAGGCGCTCTCCGAGGACGCGGCCGAGCTCGAGATGCATCCAGGCCGTCGGGATCCCGCGCGACTCTGCCGTCTCGATGGCGTGCGCGAGGATGGCCGCGCCTCGCGACGCGCGGCCCTCGGCCGCGAGCGACGCGCCGAGGCCGGCGAGCGCCTCGGGATCATCGGGGCGATAGAGGAGCGCGCGTTCGTAGAGGAGCGCGGCGTCTGCGCCGAGCCCCGCGGCGCGGTAGGCATCCCCGGCGCGCCTCAGCACGTCGTGCCGATCGCGCGAGCCGTGGGCGAGCGCCTCGAGCTCCTGGAAATCCGCGCGCGCATCGGTGAGCCGGCCCGCGCCGAGGCGCCTGCGTGCTCGCTCCCAGCGAAGCTCGGCGAGGCGTGGCGCGCGCGCTATCGCCGAATCGAGCCAGGCCAGCGCGTCATGGGGATCGCGGGCGAGCTCGGCCGCCCGCGCATAGGCGAGGGCGGCGACGACGTTCGAGGGGTCGCGCTCGCCAGCCCGCAGGAGCGCGGCGATCGCGCCCGGCCGATCGCCGGCCTCGTCCATCAGGTCGCCGGCGAGGAGGCCGAGGTGAATGGGCGTCGCGACATCGCGCAGCGTCGCGCTCGCAGCCTCGGCGCGTCCGCCGACGGTGCGGTCGACCTCGGCGATGCGTCGTGCGAGCTCGGGATGGCGCGGGGCGCGCTCCAGCGCCGCGAGGTCGAGCTGCCGTGCGCGATCGAGATCACGAGCCATGCGCGCGTCGTCCCCCTCGCGTGCGAGGAGCGCGGCTTCGGCGGCAAGCGTGGCCTCGTCGGGGACGCGAGCGGAGGTGGTCGCGTGAGGGCGCTCCACGCCCGAGCCCGACGCGCGGGCGCGCGCAAAGGCGATGAAGAGAACGCCGTCGCTCTCGCCCGAGCCCGCCATGCGTACGCTCGCCGACCCAGGCGCGCGGACGCCGGCCTCCGGCAGCAGCGCACGCGCGAGGCGGCCTGCGGCGTCGATCATCGAGAAGCGCGCGCCTTCGCGCCGCGCGCCTTCGCCGAGGAGCGCGGCCACGGCGCGGATGGCGAGCACCGTGGCCGGTTCGACGAGGTGCGCGCCGCGCGCCCCGTGGACGATCACCGTGACGTCATCGTGCGAAGGGACGATCGCAACGTCGAACGCGAGCGCCGCGATCGGGGTGTGCGGCGCGGCGGTGCTCGTGCGCGCGTGGACGGTCATCGTCGCTCCGAACGCGCGAGGCTCGATCGCGACGGTGCACGTCCCTGGCGAGAGGAGCCCGCGGAGCCGCGGCTCGGCCCATCGCCCGACCCGCCGGGCGTCGAGCTCGACGGACACGCGCTCGAGCTCGCCACGCTTGTGGCGGAACTTCGCGACGCCGCCGCTCACGTCGAACGGAAACTTCACGTGCGGGAGCCGAACCACCAGCTCGACGACGTCGAGGCACTCGAGGACCGCCGTGCCTGCGAGCTCGATCCCGAGCCCGTCCTTGCCGATCGCGAGGCGGAGCGGCGCGATGGCGCCGCCGCGATCGACGGTCGGGGCGCCCTCGTCGGCGTGTCCGCGGAGCGGGCGAGCCTCGGCATGCTGGGCATGCGGGGCGCGGGCGGGCGGGTCTACGCGAGTCACGTGGCGGATCGTAGCAACGCACGGCCCATTCGCGCGACTTTGCTCGACGCGGCCAGCCCGCTTGGGTAGAGGTCGGGGCGATGGAAAGCGGCGAGCTGTTGGCGCCCGGGGAGAGCACCCGCGCCTCCCGCGTCGACGAGGTGCTCGGCCCCACGTCCCCCCTGGCGCGGCGCCTCCCGGGCTACGAGCACCGCGAGGGCCAGCTCGAGATGGCCCGCGCCGTCCACCGCGCGCTCGAGAGGGACGGCCACCTCTTCGTCGAGGCCGGCACCGGGACGGGAAAAACGCTCGCGTACCTCGTCCCGGCGATCCTGAGCGGCCGGAAGGTCGTCGTCTCCACCGCGACCCACGCCCTCCAGGAGCAGATCTTCACGAAGGACCTCCCGCTCGTCCGGGAGGTGCTCGCCGAGCATGGCGTCGAGTTCAAGGCCGCGCTCATGAAGGGCTTGTCGAACTACCTATGCAAGCGCCGCCTCGCCGAGCGCATGCGGAGCGCGGAGCTCGTCTCCTCGGACCTCGTGCGGATCCAGCGCTGGGCGGAGACCTCTGACGACGGCGACCGCGCCGAGCTCGAGGACCTCGAGGAGGGCGCCCACGCCTGGCGCGACGTCCAGTCCAGCACCGAGACCCGGATCGGTGCAGGATGCATGTATTACGACGAGTGCTTCGTCACGCGCATGCGTCGCGAGGCCGAGCAGGCGCAGGTGGTGGTGGTCAATCACCACCTCTTCTTCGCCGATCTCGCGCTGCGCACCGGAAAGAACGCGGGGTTCGGCGGCGCCATCCCGGCGTACGACGCGGTCATCTTCGACGAGGCGCACCAGATCGAGAGCGTCGCGACGGATTTCTTCGGCGTGCGCATCTCGACGGCGCGGCTCGACTCGCTGGTCCGCGATGCGCGACGTGGCGTCGTGGCGGCGAAGGTGCTCGACGCGACGTCGATGAGCCTCGTCGACGGCGTGGAGCAGGCGGCGCAGCACTTCTTCCGCACGTGGCAGGGGGCGGGGGGGGAACGCGGAGGTTCGAGCGCGCCGCCGTCGCGCCGTGGGCCGCCGTCGTCGCGCGGGTCCGGCATGCGCGAGGACAGCCGACGGATGCTCGCGGCGAGCGACTGGACGGAGGCTCGCTCCGAGGCGCTGACGAAGCTCGATGCCTCGCTCGAGGCGCTGCTCGCCTTTGCCACCGCCAACGAGCGCGACGACGCCGTGACGATCATCGCGCGCCGCACCGGCGATCTCCGCACCGACCTCGCGCGCATCCACGCGACGAACCAGGCCGAGGAGCGCCACTGGGAAGAGGACGACCCGGTCGCCGGCGCGCTCCGCAAGGCCGCCGAGGGCTTCAAGAGCGGCGTCGTGTGGATCGATCAGCGCGACCGCAACGTGTCGCTCGGCGCCAGCCCCGTCGACCTGGGGCCGGTGCTGCGCGAGAAGCTCTTCGATCGCGTCCCGAGCGTCATCTGCACGAGCGCGACGCTCGCCACGGCCACCTCGGTCGGGCCGAGCTTCCACTTCGCACGGAGCCGTCTCGGCGCGCGTGCGGAGACCGTCGAGCTGGTCGTGCCTTCGCCGTTCGACTTCGCGAGGCGGGCGGCGCTCTACGTCGCCGAGGACCTGCCGGAGCCCACCGAACAGGGCTTCGAGGAGGCGTGTGCCGATCGCGTGGCCGACCTCGTGGCCATCACCGGCGGCGGAGCGTTCGTGCTCTGCACCTCGAACCGCGCGATGCGCGCGATCCGGGACGCGCTCCATGGGCGTGTGCCGGGGCCGCTGCTCATCCAGGGCGAGGCGCCGAAGCACGTGTTGCTCGCGCGGTTCCGCGACTCGGGCGCCGCGGTCCTCGTCGCGACGATGAGCTTCTGGGAGGGCGTCGACGTCCCCGGCAGCGCGCTCCGCCTCGTGGTCCTCGACAAGATTCCGTTCGCCGTTCCGAGCGATCCCGTCGTCGCCGCGCGCTGCACACGCATCGAGGCGGAGGGCGGCAACCCGTTCACGCAGTACTCGGTGCCGAGCGCGGCGATCACGCTGAAGCAGGGCTTCGGTCGCCTCATCCGCACGAAGAAGGACGCGGGCATCGTCGCGCTCCTCGACAAGCGCGCCGTCCGCAAGGGTTACGGCAAATCGCTCCTCGCGAGCCTCCCGCCTGCGCGCCGCGTGCGCACGCTCGACGACGTCCGCGAGTTCTGGTGGAGCATCGAGGTCGACGCGGTGACGACGGAGGAAGAGCCGCCCCCGTGACCTGCGTGTCCGATCAGGGCTCGCCGCGCTTCGTCACGGTGGCGCGCCGTGAACCGCTCGGGCAACTGTGGCGACCTCGCGACATGCGGATCGTGCAGCTGTCTCGTCAAGAGCGGCGAGCGCACGTGTCCGTTCTGCAGCGCCGTGATCGAGGCCTCGCCGCCTCGCGCGACGCGGTCGCGGCGCATGAGCCGAGGCGCGTGGTTGTCGCTCCGCGCCTCCTCGATGGTCGCCGTCGCAGGGACCGCCGCGACCGCGATCGTCGCGGCCGCGAGCAACGGCTGCTTCGCGGATGACAACGAACCCCTGAACGAAGCTGGGGACGCTTCGGCACGAACACTGACCGCGAGCGAGGCGGCCGATGCAAGCGGCAGCGTCGACGCGGAGGCCGACGCCGACGAAGCCAAGCGCCCCGCGCATCGGGATCGCAGCCAATTTTTCGCGTGCGGGCCGAACCTCGAGTGCGCGAGCAAGACGCAGTTCTGCTTCCACGAGACCACCACGGTCAGAGACTCCCCATGCGGGGACCCCGAGGCTTCCACGAGCTACTCCGAGACCTACGGCTGTCATCTGCTTGCAACCCTCACCGATGCCGAGGACGCCGTGTGCCCGGAAGGCCCGACATGTGCTTGCCTCTGGGAAGCGGGCTACGCCGGGTACTTCGGGATGCGGGAACGAACCTCCGGCGCAGCCCTACATCACCGAGACGTACAAGTGCCGTCCGCTCGGGATCCTCACCGACGAGGAGCAAGCGTCCCGCGACGCGGTCTGTCCGGGGGGGGCCGACCTGCGCCTGCGAGTGGGATGCGGGTTACGCCCTGTTCAAAGGACCGAAGCTGCCGCCAGACGATCCTGACGCGTCGCCGAATACCGACGTGTGGCCGAATGCCAACTTCGAGTGCGCAGAGGGTGGCATCGGGTGGACCGCGCGGAAGCTCACCACGGAGAGTGGGTGCGGCGGCTGCTACGGGTCGCCGCGTGCTCGGCTCGACCGCCTGGTCGCATGAGCACGCCGTGAGCACGCCGTGACTACGCCGTCGCGGCGTTTGCTTCCGCTCGCGCCGCCAGGTCGGAGGCACCTTCCGCTCGCCGCGGCCTCGCGCCCGGAAGTTCGCGGCGTGCGCGGCATCACCCGCGAGCGCGCGCATCGCAAAGGACGCCGGCCTCGTGAGCGTGTCCGTCTCGATCGACGGCACGTCGGCGACGCACGACGCGCTACGAGGCCTCGTCGGCAGTCACGCCTCCGCCTTCGCCGCGATGAAGAACCTCGTCGACGCAGGCGTGCAGGTCTCGGCCAACACGCAGATCGGTCGCCGCAACCGCCGCCAGCTCGACGCACTCTCCGCCGCGGCAACGACCCGTTCTGCCACCATCGCGCGCTGATGCTCCTCCGACGCGGCCTCCGCGAGCGCGCCGCGGCGACCGTCGCCGGCAGGGAGCACTGGCTGCTCGAGCCCTAATCGCTGCGGCAGCGCGCGCCGTGCCGCTGCCCGGTGACGGCTCGGCCCGAGTCGTGGTAGTTCGAGCCCCATGAGCGAGATCAACGCCGTCATCGCCCGCGAGATCCTGGATTCGCGTGGCAACCCCACCGTCGAGGTCGAGGTCCAGACCGCATCCGGCCAGGGCCGCGCCGCAGTTCCGAGCGGCGCCTCGACCGGCGAGCACGAGGCCATCGAGCTGCGCGACGGCGACAAGAAGCGCTTCGGCGGCAAGGGCGTTCTGAAGGCCGTCGACAACGTCATGCAGACGCTCGGACCGAGCGTCATCGGCCTCGACGCGCTCGACCAGGCCGAGGTCGACCGCGTCCTCAACGAGGCCGACGGAACGCCCAACAAGTCGAAGATGGGCGCCAACGCCATCCTCGGCGTCTCGATGGCGGTCGCGCGCGCCGCGGCCGACGCGATCGGCATGCCGCTGTGGCGCTACCTCGGCGGCGCCAACGCGCGCGTCCTGCCGACGCCGCTGATGAACGTCATCAACGGCGGCGCGCACGCCGACAACGGCCTCGAGATCCAGGAGTTCATGATCGTGCCCGCAGGCGCGACCTCGTTCCCCGAGGCGCTCCGCGCCGGTGCGGAGATCTTCGCGTCGCTCAAGAAGAACCTGAAGGACAAGGGCCTCACCACCGCGGTCGGCGACGAGGGAGGCTTCGCGCCTCGGCTCGGCTCGAACGAGGAGGCCGTGAGCACGCTCGTCCGCGCGATCGAGGACGCCGGCTACAAGCCCGGCAAGGACATTTTCCTCGCGCTCGATTGCGCGGCGAGCGAGTTCTACGACAAGGCGTCGAAGAGCTACACGTTCGACAAGAAGAAGATCAGCGGCGCGGAGCTCGTCGCCACGTACGAGAAGCTCTCGTCGCAGTACCCGATCATCTCCATCGAGGACGGCTGCGCGGAGGACGACTGGGCAACCTGGAAGCTCCTCACCGACAAGCTCGGCAAGAAGATCCAGCTCGTCGGTGACGATCTGTTCGTGACGAACGTCGAGCGCTTGAAGCGCGGCATCGACATGGGCATCGCCAACTCGATCCTCATCAAGCTCAATCAGATCGGCACGCTCACCGAGACGTTCGACGCCATCCGCATGGGCGCGGACGCCGGGTACCGCAGCATCATCAGCCACCGCTCCGGCGAGACCGAGGACACCTTCATCGCGGACCTCGCGGTCGCGACGAACGCGGGCCAGATCAAGACGGGCAGCCTCTCTCGCTCCGACCGCGTGGCGAAGTACAACCAGCTTCTCCGCATCACGTTCGAGCTCGGCACCGGCGCCGTGTACGCCGGCCACGCGCCGTTCAAGCGCTCGGCAACCTGACCGAGTGGCAGGGCCAGGTGTGCATGCGTCGCCCGTCCGCTTTCTCGGGCGCCGCGATCTCGGCGAGGCCATGAAAGGTCTATTTTCGTGGCTCTCGAGGCCATCGATTCGTCAGTTCTTGGACAGCGCGAGAAATGGCCCACGAGCGAGCGGCTCGTGTAATCTGAGGGCGGGCGCTCGGTCGCCTTCTGGATGAAACCGATCGAGGAGCTTCTGAAGAACCTCGGCAGAGCCGAGGTGCTCGAGTTCGGGCTCGTGACCAACCGGTTGCCGAGCGTCAACATCGGGGGCAAGTTCGAGCCTGTCGACGACGAGGCTCCGTCGACCGATGTCCTCTTGCAGATGCTCGTCTCGATGGGCGGCACACGCTACGTCGAGCAGCTGAGCGAGCGACCCGTCCAGTGGACGACGAGGCTCGACGGCGTCGGCGTCATCGCCATCGCCGCCATCATGCGGAAGGACGTCGTGCAGGCACGCTTCACCGTCGCGCGGCGCGACCCGAAGGACGCCGCTGCCGCCCGTCCGGCCGCAGATCCGCGACGTGTGCAAGCGGGCGCGGCCTCCTCGCAGAACGTACCGGCAGCGAAGCCTGCCTCGGCCGTCGCGACGGGCCCTGGGCCACACTCGTCGGCGTCGCAGAAGGCGGCCCCTCAAGGTCAGGCGAAGCCCGCTGCGACCGCGTCTGTTGCGCCTGCCGCCGCGCCGAGCCCGCTCACCGGGGCGGTGCCTCCGCCCGATGACTGGGACGACGACGACGAGCCGACCGTCCAGACCCTCTCCCCGCCGGTCTCCCAGGTGCCTGCGCAGATGTCGTCGCCGCCGTCGCCGCACGGCGAGGAGCCGAAGCCGAAGCCCGCGCGCAAGCCGAGCGAGGTCGCGGCCGCGTCCCCGAACGTCGCGCAGGCCAAGGCCGCAGAGGACCGCAAGGCCGCCGAGGATCGCGCCGCCGCCGAGCGCAAGGTCGTCGAGGAGCGCGCGGCCGCCGAGCGCAAGGCTGCCGAGGAGCGCGCGGCGGCCGAGGAGCGCGCGGCCGCCGACCGCAAGGCAGCGGAGGAGCGCAAGGCTGCCGAGGAGCGCGCCGCCAGCGAGCGCAAGGTGATCGAGGAGCGCGCGGCCGCGGAGCGCAAGGCCGCCGAGGAGCGCAAGGCCGCCGACGAGCAGCGCAGCGCCGCCGAGCGCGCGGCCCAGGAGCGCGCCTCGGCAGACCGCGCCGCCGCCGACAAGCGCGCCGCCATCGAACGCGCTGCCGCGGAGCGCTCGGCTGCCGCCGAACGGGCCGCGACGGAGCGGAAGGCGGCCGAGCGCGCCAAGGTAGAGCGCCGCATCTCGACGCCGACCTCGGTCGACGCCGTGGACGTCGAGATCACGACGAACGATCAAGGCTCGCGTCCGCAGGTGGTCGCGAAGGCGGCGCCGCAACGAGCGCCGGCGCTCGAGCTCGAGATCGACAACACCGTACAGCTCTCGTCGCCGTCCCCCGCGCCCCCCGAGGTGCAGCGCGCCGAGGTGTCACGAGCGACGGTCGCTAGCCTCTCGCACGACGTGCCGTCGGTGGTTCCGTCGACCACCCCCTCCGGCACGACGACCGACGCGGAGCGACCCGCGCGCGCCGACGGTGCGCTCGAGTCGTTCCTCGCCATGGCGGTCACCGCCCGCGCGAGCGACATCCACATCGTCGCCGGCCGGCCGCTGCTCCTTCGCGTCGCGACCGATCTCCTTCCGCGTACGCAGGCGGTCCAGCCTGATCACGTCGAGCGCATGGTTCGCGAGCTCGTCCCCACGCGCCTCCGTCAGACCCTCGAGACCGAGGGCGCCTGCGACTTCGCGCTCGATCACGCGAAGCACGGACGCTTCCGCGTCAACGTCTCGCGCCAGCGCACCGGCTTCAAGCTGAGCATGCGCGTCGTCCCGCGCGAGGTCCCGACCCTCGCGGCGCTCGCGCTCCCCGACGGCGTCGGGGGCGCGACGAAATATGCGCGCGGTCTCGTCCTCGTCACCGGGCCGACCGGTCACGGCAAGACGAGCACGCTCGCGGCCATCGTCGATCTGCTCAATCGCGACACGAACCGTCACATCCTCACCCTCGAGGAGCCCATCGAGTACGTCCACCCACGCAAGCGCGCGCTCATCAGCCAGCGCGAGGTGGGGGTTCACGCTCGATCCTGGGGGTCGGCGATGAAGGCAGCGCTCCGCGAGGACGCCGACGTCATCGTTCTCGGCGAGCTCCGCGACGCCGACACCGTTCGCCTGGCCATCGAGGCGAGCGAGACGGGGCACCTCGTCATTGCCACCATCAACACGCCGACCGCCGGCAAGACGGTCGATCGCGTGATCGACATGTTCGCGCCGAGTGAACAGCCTCAGATACGCGCCAGCGTCGCGAACGCGCTTCGCCTGATCATCGGACAGCGGCTCGTTCCGAGCGCCGATCGCACGCGGCTGCACGCGGCCGTCGAGCTCCTGCCGTCTTCGATTGCACTCTACACGCTGATCCGCGACGCCCGCACCTTCCAGATCCCGAGCCTCCAGCAGCGAGGTCGCGCCCAGGGCGTGGTCCGCCTCGACGAATCGCTGGCGGATCTCGTACGCGCGCAGAAGGTGACGCTCGAGGTGGCGAAGCAGTTCGCCGAGTCGCCGCAGGAGCTGGAGGCGCATGCGACACGCAGCATCCCCGCCGTCCCACCGAGGAAGGCCTGACCATGCCGAAGCTCGAAGCCCTCTTCGACGAGCTGGTGAAGCGAGGCGGCAGCGACATGCATCTCGCGGTCGGGTATCCGCCGCTCGCGCGCGCTCGCGGTGAGCTGGTCGTGCTCCGCGAAGCCGCCTTCGAGGGACCCGAGCTCGAGGAGGCCCTTCTCGAGCTGGTCACCCCGCTGCAGCGCGCCAGGCTCAGCACCGACCTCGATCTCGACTTCGCGCATACGCACAAGGGCACCGCCCGCTTCCGCGCGAACTACTTCAGCAAGTCGTCGGGCATGGCCGCCGTGTTCCGTCTCGTGCCGACGCGCGTGCTGACGCTCGCCGAGCTCGGCTGCCCCGAGGTGCTCTGGCGCCTCGCCGACCGCCGGGCGGGCCTCGTCATCGTGAGCGGGCCGGCCGGCGCCGGGAAGTCGACGACCCTCGCCGCGATGCTCGACCACATCAACAAGACCCGCGCTTGCCACATCCTCACGATCGAGGACCCCGTCGAGTTCGTGCACGAGCCGCTCCGCGCCCAGATCACGCAGCGCGAGGTGGGCGTCCACACGCCGAGCTTCGCCGCTGCGATGCGGACGGCCGGACGTGAGAACCCGGACGTCGTCCTCGTCGGCGAGCTGCGCACCCCCGAGGTCGTCCAGCTCGCACTCCAGCTCGCCAGTTACGGCGTTCTCGTGTTCGCGACCGCGCAGACCAACGGGGCTGCCGCGACGCTCGAGGGGATCGTGAGCGCGTTCCCCGCCGAGGAGCACTCGCAGGTGCGCGGCATGCTCGCCGAGTCGCTCGTCGGCGTCGTCGCGCAGCAGCTGGTCCTCAGCTCGGACGGCAAGACGCGCGTAGCGGTTCACGAGATCCTCGTCGGCTCACCCGCGGTCTCGTCGCTCATCCGCGAGAGCAAGACGGTGCAGCTCTCGAGCGTGATGCTCGGCGGTCAAGCCCAGGGCATGCAGACGATGGACACGGGGCTCGAGCGCCTCCTCATGCAGAACAAGATCTCTGCCGAAGACGCCCTCGATCGCGCCGTCGACCGCGAGATGCTCGCTCAGGTCATCGCCCGCGTTCGCCCCGATCTGGCTGAGATCCTGGGCTAGATCTCGGTAGCGCGATCCTCCTCCCCCGAAAGCGAGCCGCGCCACTCAGCGCGTGAGCTCGGCGCGGAGCTTCGCGGTGACGGCTTCGAGGTTCGGGATCGTGAAACGATCCGCCTCGAGGTCGAGCGTCATCCCGTACTTGGCGGCGACGGCGAAGATGGCGAGCGGCGGAACGCCGAGCTGCGCCTCCAGCTCGGTGGCGAGGTCGGTCCACTTCATCGAGCGGCCGTCGCGGCCGTCAGAGGTACCCCAGGCGGTGACGGTGAGGAGGGCCTGGTTGGCGAGGCGGGCGGGGCTCGGGCCCGCGGAGTACGTCGCCCGGTGCTTGCTGTCGATGTCGCGGAAGCGCGCGGCCAGGGACTTGAGGAGCGTCGCCACCCACGGCTTGAGCGCTTCGATCTCGAGCTCGAGGATGGCGGGGGTGAGGACGAGGACGGTGGTGGGCTCCGTCGCCACGACCGTCGCGGTCCTTGGCCCCTCGGTCATGATGGCCATCTCGCCGAAGACGGCGCCCGGCCCGATCGACATGAGCGTCTCCGTTCCCGAGGGAAGCTCCTTCTGGATGTCGCATTGTCCGGCGACGACGATGTACGCGGCGTCCCCGGGCTCGCCCTCGCGGATGATCGTCTCGCCGGCCTCGAACGTCTTCCGCGGGAAGTCGCCGCCGCCGCGCATGAAGCGCACGAGATCCTCGCGGAAGGCGGCGATGGACGCGTAGCGTTCGGCGGGCGACGTGGCCATCGCTCGCAGGATCATGCGTTCGAGCTCGACGGGGACCGAGCCGTCCTTCGCGACCTTGCGGGGTGCAGGGAACGACCCGGAAGCCGCGAGCGCCAGCGTCTCCGTGCGGTCCGAGCTCGCGTAGGGCGGGCGACGCGTGATGATCTCGTAGAGGAGCGAGCCCACGAGGAACACATCGGAGCGCGCGTCGAGCTTCACGCGATCGCCGCGCGCTTGCTCCGGCGACATGTAGCAAGGCGTGCCGATGACCGAGTTGTCGGTCATCGAAGCCCCAACGGGCGCCCCGTGCGGGCCAGGCGCCGACGAGGGGATCCCCTCCGAGACGACGAGCCGCGCGATGCCCCAGTCCATCAGGTAGACCTGGCCGAACTCCCCGACCATCACGTTGGCCGGCTTGATGTCGCAATGAATCACGCCGCGGCTGTGCGCGAAGGCGAGCGCGTCGCAGACCTTCGTCACGATGTCGAGCAGCGCGTAGAGCGTCGCCGTATCGAGTGGCCCGCGCGGTAGCGCGCGGATGATGTCGCCCAGTGTCTGCCCTTCGACGAGCTTCATCGCGAAGTAGAGGTGGTCGGCGTCGCGCTCGCCGATGTCGTAGATGGGGACGATGTGTGGATGATCGAGGAGCCCTGTCAGGCGAGCCTCGCGGAGGAACATCCGAACCGCCCCCTCGCTCGGACGAAGGTGCGGGTGGAGCGTCTTCAGCGCGATGCGACGATCGAGGGCGCCATCGACCGCGATGTCGATCGCGCCCATTCCTCCCGACGCGGCGCGTGACTCGATGCGCAGGCGGTCGGCGGGGGACTTGCGGATCTCGTCGAGGATGGCGTCCGTCGGTGAGCTCGTCGGCACGATGAGCTCGCGGCGATCGTGCGCGCTGAAGGGGGGGGCGCTCATCCCTGCCGTGAAATGGCTGTTGCGCGGCTGGTACGAGTCCGGCGGCGTCGACCTCCCGGCCGGGATCGCCCCGGCGGAGTCCGGGGTGATCGGCGCGACGATGATCGTCGCGTCCGCCCGCCGGCGGTCGGGCACGGTGGAGGGCATCGACGTGTCGCCCTTCGCGCTCTTGTCGGGCGGTTCGCCGGTCACGCCATGGCCTTCCGCGCGTGCGTGCCGAAGTCGTCGACCAGGCCGCGCGCGAGCATCATCGAAATACCCATGATCGGGAGCTGCGAGTTCACGCCGATGCTGGTCGGCAGGATGCTGCCGTCGATCACGAAGAGGTTCTCGACGTCCCAGGTCTCGCCGGTGGGCTTCACGACGCCCGACGCGCGTGCCGTGCTCATCTTCGCCGAGCCGAGAGGATGGAACGCCATGCACTCGATGCGCGGCGCCGCGAGGCTGTTCCCCGAGAGGAAGTCGAGCTCCTTCGGCTTCTTGATCGTGCCCATGCCGAAGATCGGGAGGAGCACCTCGCGCGCCCCCGCACCGAAGGCCATCTTGCCGAGGATCTGGATCGTCTTCAGCAAGCGCTCCTTGTCGCGGCGGATCATCTTGTACGTGACGAGTGGCTCGCGGGAGAGCCAGCGTCGCACCTGTCCGCCGCCGTCGTCGTGGACCATGCCGCCGAAGAACGCGAGGTTCGGGATGCTCTTCACGAGGCGCCGGTGCTCGTGGCCGATCCCCGGGAACGCTGCGGCGAGGACGTTGACGGCCGAGTACACGCCGTTGAGCCAGATCCCCTCGTCCCAGTAGTGGTCGGAGTAGACGCTCTGGAGCGCGCCGTCCCAGCCGTCGACCGCCTCGTCGAAGAGCGCACCGACGCGCACCGCAGGATGAAGCGTGAGGTGCCGGCCGATGTGCACGGAGTCGAGTCCGCTCTTCCGGAGGAGGATCGGCGTGTGCATCGACCCGCACGCGACGACCACGACCTTCGCACGCACCTCGAAGGGAATGCCCGGCTCCCCCGTGACACCGTCGAGGAAGCGACCGCGTACGCCGCGGGCCTTGCCGCCGGTGATGTCGATCTTCTCGACCAGCGCGTCGGAGACGATGCTTGCGCCGTGGCGCACCGCGTCGGGGAGGAAGGAGAGATCGACGCTCATCTTCGCGCCGTTGGGACATCCGAAGTTGCATCGCGCGGCGCCGCGGCAGCCATTCGTGTTGCGGCGCATGCTCTTCATCTCGACGCCGAGAGAGGCCGCCCCGAGAGCGAAGAGCTCGCTCGCACGAGAGCGCATGTGGTGAGGAACCGTCTCGACGTGGCAGAGCTCCTCCACCTCCGAGAAGTAGGCGTCGACGCCGTCGGGCGTCATCCGCGAGAGCCCGAGCTCGCCGCTCCACGTGTGGAGCACCTCGTTCGGGATGCGGAAACAGACGGCTCCCGTGAGCACGCTGGAGCCGCCCACGCATTTCCCCGCGAGGAGGCTGATGAGCGGCGTGTCGCCGATGCCGAGGGCGACCGACATTCCGGCCTCGCGCGCGAGGCGTCGGAACGACTGCGACGGAGGGAGCGCGCCGTATTCCTGGGGCGAGTAGTGGCCGCCCTCCTCGAGCACGAGGACCGAGCGGCCGTCGCGGGCGAGCTCGCGCGCGACCACGGCGCCGCCGGCACCGGAGCCGATGACGATGACGTCGACCTTGGCCGAAAACGGTCGTGTCTGCTCGCGGCCGCGAAGCACCGGCAGTCGCTCGGCCGTCGAAGGGGCGTGGTGGTGCGCGTGGTCGAACGCACGAGGCTCGAACGCGGTCGCGGTCACGACGCCACCTTCAGGTAGCGCTTGCGCGCATGGCCCGGGTAGCCGAGGCCCGCGAGCTCATGCGGATCCTCGTAGAACAGCATGGTCATGACGGTCTTGTAGGCGACGACGATGAGCGGGAGCTGCTTCACCTTCGAGCGGTCGAGGCGTTCGAGGTGCGCGATGCGCTCGTCCACCGTCATGGCGTCGAAAAATGTGAATTTTCCGTAGAGAAGCGGCGACCAGCGAAGGACGCCGAGCATCATCACGAGGCCGAAGCGCAGGGTCTTGCTCGCCGGGCTGATGAAGTGGTCGACGTCGTCCACGAACGCGTCGAGGCGCTCGGGCGTCGCCTCGCCGGCGGGCGAGAACAGGGCCTCGGCGAGCGCACGGACGATCGGCCGGTGCCGCGGGCGGAGCGTGGTACGCCGAAAATCCTTCGTGACGAGCGGCACCATCGCGTGGAGAGCAGTATAGATTGCTGAGCGATGTGGCGCGCTGCGTTTCCGCTCCGAGGGCTCGTCCAGCTCGCCCTCTTCGCCGTGCTCGGCGGGCTCTCCGCGTGCACGGGCTGCGACAGGCCTGGAACCGGAGGAGGTCCGGGTGCCGCCGCGGCGCCTGCGGCCTCGGTCTCCGCGAGCGCACCGGCTCTTGCGATGAGGTCGTCCCCCGCGCCGGCTCGACTCGTGGCCATCGGCGACCTCCATGGCGATCTCGCCGCGACCCGCAAGGTGCTCGTCCTCGCGGGCGCGATCGACGCGAGCGACGCATGGGTCGGCGGCAAGCTCGTCATCGTGCAGACGGGCGATGCCATCGATCGCGGCGATGACGATCGCGCCGTTCTCGATCTGCTCGAGCGCTTGAAAGGGCAGGCTGCGAAGGCGGGAGGCGAGCTCGTCGCGATGTCGGGCAACCACGAGATCATGAACGCGAGCTTCGACTTTCGTTACGTGACGCCGCCGTCTTTCAGGACGTTCGCCGACGTGAAACCGATGAATCCCGGCGTCGTCGCCGCGCTCGAGCACGTCGACGCGCCTGCGCGCGGCAGGGCTGCCGCCTTCGCACCGGGCGGCACGTACGCGACCATGATCTCGAGGCGCCCCGTGATGTATCGCGCCGGCGATACGGTCTTCGTGCATGGGGGCATCCTCCCGAAGCACATCGCGTACGGCATCGACCGCATCAACGACGAGACACGAGCGTGGCTCCTCGGCGAAAAGAGCGACCCCCCGCGCATTCTCCTCCAGGAGGACGGGCCGATCTGGTCGCGCATGTACTCCGCGTCGCCCGGCCGCGAGGAGTGCGCGATCCTGAAGGAGACGCTGGACTTGCTCGGCGCCAAGCGGATGGTCATGGGCCACACGCCCCAGCGGAGCGGAATCAGCGCCGCCTGCGAGGGCAGGGGATGGCGCATCGACGTGGGCCTCTCGAAGTTCTACGGCGGCCCGACGCAGGCGCTCGCGATCGAGGGTGACACGGTCACGGTCCTCAAGGAGTGACTAGGAGCGCGAGCGCGTCGCTTCGTTCGCGCGCATCGCCGACGGGGTCGTGCGCGTCCATCGCTTGAACGCGCGAAAAAAGGCGCTCTGCTGCGAGAATCCGAGCCGGAATGCGATCTCGCCGTAGGCAAGCTTCCCCTCGACGACGTACCGGCGCGCCTCGGCGGCGCGAACCTCGTCGACCAGCTCGCTGAAACCGACGCCCTCGGAGCGCAGGTTGCGCTGGAGCGTACGCGTGCTCTGTCCGACGGCGCGTGCGACGGACGCCATCGAACCGTCGCCCTGGCGCATCAGCGTGAAGAGGACGTGTCGCACGCGCTCCTTCATCGAGCTCGCCGCGCGCGCGGCAGCCGCGGCGAGCTTCTGGTCCTCGTCGGCGAAGCGCTCGAGGAACGAGGGATCGCGCGAGGTGAGAGGGCGCTCGAGGTCGCTCGTCGCGTAGACCAGCTCGGCGCGAGGCTGCCCGAAGGAGAGGACATCACCGAAGATGCGCTGATGAACGAGCGTGCTCGCCGGCCTCGCGTGTGGGAAGGCGACGCGGAGCGGCCTCGGGCCTGGGTCGGTGAGCGCGCGCACGCGCGTCGCGACGAACGCGAACCCGTGCTCGATGTAGTGGCGCAGCTCCTCGTCACTCGCGAGGCCGAGCGAGCGCGAGCGAATGACGGAGTGCGGGCCGGATGAGGCGAACGTGAGGTCGCTCATCGCGTAGGTGACGCGCTGGAAGCGGACTGCCCGCGCGAGCGCCTCTTTCGCATTCGGGCTCGAGAGCACTGCGTACTCCAGCTCGCCGTAGCTGCCCGGTGGCATCGTCTCGGCGGCGACGAGGCCGAAGTCGGGCTCGTTCGCCAGCGCGGGAAGGGTGACCCACGCGCGCGTCGCGACGTCGAGGGACACCGAGGCGCCCGCGTCGTCGAGGAGCGCCTCGCTCACGCCGAGCTCGTCGTGGAGCCCCGCGACTTGCACGCCGTAACGTGCGCCCGCCTCCATCAGTGCACGGAGAAAGACGCTCCCGATCATCCCGTGTTCTTCACACGGCCTTCGCGACCATCGGGAGCTCGTGCCGTGTGATTCACACGGCCTTCGCGACCATCGGGAGCTCGTGCCGTGTGATTCACACGGCCTTTTTCGCGGCCAGGCGGTCCTTGCGCTCGAGGAACTCCTCGTAGTTTCCGCCGAAGTCGTCGATGAGGGCGCCCTTGCCGTCGGGCCGCGGCGTGAGCTCGACCACACGCGTCGCGAGCTCGGAGACCACGTGCCGGTCGTGGCTGACGAACACGATGGTGCCGGTGAACGCCTTCAGCCCGTCGAGGAGCCCCTCGATCGACTCGATGTCCAGGTGGTTCGTGGGCTCGTCGAGGACGAGCACGTTGTGCTTGAGCACCAGTAGCTTCGCGAGGAGCAGGCGCGCGCATTCGCCGCCCGACATCGTCGCCGCTGCCTTGAGGCCCGCCTCGCCGCTGAAGAGCAGGCGACCGAGGATCGCGCGGATGTGCTCCTGCGGCGCGAGCGTGTCCCACTGGTAGAGCCACTGGAACGCGTTCATCCCCGAGGCCGTGCGGTTCAGCGCCTCGTGCGCGTCCTGCGTGAAGTAGCCGACCGAGGTGTCGTGGCCCCAGCGGATCTCGCCGCTATCGGTGGGGGTCGTGTCGAGCTTCGTGTCGGGATCGAGCCCGCCGAACGCTCCGACGATCAGCCTGAGAAGCGTCGACTTGCCGACCCCGTTGGGTCCCGTGACGGCGATCTTGTCGCCGCGGTTCACGTGGAGGCTCGCGTCCTTGTAGACGACGATCTCCTTGCCCTTGTCGTCCTTGAAGGTCTTCGAAACGTGCTCCATGCGGACGACGTCGCGGCCGCTCGGCTTCTCGAAGTCGAACTTGATGAAGGGACGGACGAGCGACGACCGCTTCGGGCCCTTGGCCTGGATCTCCTCCTTCAGCTTGTCGATCTGCTTCACGCGCGACTGCGCCTGCTCGCTCTTGGAGGCGTGCGAGCCGAAGCGCTGCACGAACTCCTGGAGCTCGGCGACCTTCTTCTTCGCGCCCGCGGCCTGCGAGGCGGCGCGCTGGTTGTTCTCGTACTTCGCCTCGACGAAGTCCTGGTAATTGCCGGTGTAGACGGTGATGGTCTGGTAGTCGACGTCGGCGATGTGGGTCACGACGGAGTTCAAGAAGTGGCGGTCGTGGCTGACCACGACGAGCGTG
>JANXVA010000753.1 GCA_025351875.1 Myxococcales bacterium
CCGACCACGTGGTCGCGGGCCTCCTCGCGACGCTGCCCAACGGAAAGAAGCTCGAGATCCGTCCGGGTCCGCGGCGCGCGGTAGGGCCCGACCTCACGGCGCTCGCCATCGGCACGAACCATCGCCTCGCGACGGTCACGCACGCGTGGCTTCGGATCCATCGCCTGGATGCGAGGAGGCCGGCGATGCAGCTTCCGGATACGGATCTCGATCCGCCGGTCAACGAGGGTGAGGCGGCCCTCGTGGAGGCGATCCATAGGGAGCTGATGCTCCCCTAGTCAGTGCGCGTTCGATTTGTTCGAGGTGGGGCGGGCGTGCCAGACGCGCGTCGTGAGCGCGAGGCCGATGAGCGCCGCGGGCAGGATCACGGCGGGCCACGTCCACCACGCGTGGGAGTCCTTCGCGAGCTCGCCCTTCGGCAGGACCCGGCCGAGCACGAGCGCCTCGATTGCCGTCCCGAGGTAGACGAAGCCGTCGATCACGCCGACGACCACGCCGACGTTGCGCTTGCCGCCGAAGTCCATGCTCGCCGTCCCGGAGAGCATGCCGTGCACGCCGATGATCGCGAGCGACATCAGCACGACGACCCAGCCGATCGCGCGAGAGTTGATCGTCCCGAACATGAGGAGGGCGCCTGCGACCATCACGCCGTAGAGGACGCCCGCCACCGGACCTCTGCGCGAGCCAAAGACTCGATCGGAGATGAGTCCCGCGAGCACACCGCCCGAGATGCCGGCCATGCAGTTGAGCATTCCCCAGTGGTCGTGCACGAACTCGGTGGCGACCTCGGGTGCGGGTAGGCCGGCGGCCGTCGCCACCGCCGCGGCCTTCTTCGCGGCAGCCGTCGCCGCGCGGCCCGTCTCCTCCGCGAAGGTCCGGTAGTACTGGAGGATCGAGTTGCGCAGGTACCCGCTGAAGAACTCGATCGCCGCGATCGTGAGGATGGCAGGGCTCTTCAGCATCATCGTGATGACTGCACGGAGCTTCATGCGCTCGCCGGTCTGGCCCGAGGACGCGTCGCCGAGGTCGAAGTCCGTGTGGCCCGCCTCGCCCGGCGTGTCCTTCACGAAGACGAAATCCATCACCGCGAAGAAGCCGAGGATGATCGCCGGCACGTAGAACACCCAAGGCGCGGTCGTCCGCTCGAGGATGAACTTGCACCAGTCGTAGGCGAAGTAGAGGCCGAGCGAGATCAGGATGCCGAAGATGCCGCCGAACGTCCCGCGCTCACGCAGGTGGAACCACGCGGAGTTGACCTTCACGATCGACACGGCGCCGAAGCTCTGGAAGTACATGTTCACGGCGTAGAGGAGGCTCAGCGTCGGTACGAGCGCCGCTTGTTCCGCCTTCGGCACCGACGTCCCACCGTGCATCGCCCGCTGGACGATGAACCCGAGCGCGAAGTTCGCGAGCAGGGCGCCGACGGCCGCCAGGATGATCGTCTTCTTGCCGCCGATGCGATCGGTGAGGGGACCGTTCAGGACGAACGAGAAGCCGTAGGTGAGCGTTCCCCAGAAGTAGATGTCCGAGAACTGCGCCTTGTCGAACACCGGCCCGATGCAGGCATTCAGGTTGTAGCGCCCCATGTAGAGGAACGCGTAGGTCAGACCGACCGGAAACCAGTTCGTGAACCGGCGACGCAGGAACGCCGGCGAGTGCCCCAGGTCGGCGCGCGGCAGTCGGCCGACGACGACGACGATCAGGCCCAGGAGCAGGACGATCGGTAGGAGCTCGTTCAGCCACGCCGGCATTTCGCGCGGAGCATGCCACGGGCCGAGGCCGCGGAGAACGGCTTACTTGAGCGCGTCGATCGCGAGCTTGAGCGCCGCGTCGGGCAACGTGCGGAAGAGCGCCGGCGGCATGTGGAGTTTGTCGCTGGAAGGCAGGGCCATGCGGGTGATCGCTCGCGACTTGTCCGCGGCCGACATGGTGTCGAGATCTGCAACGTCGAACTTGGCGCGCGAGATCGACGAGTCGAGGCGCGAGTTGTGGCACTGCGCGCAGGCCTGCACGAGGATCTCCTTGCCCGTCATGCCTGCCTTGGGGCGCATCGAGAGATCCTCGAGGGCGGCATCGAGGAAGATGCGGCGGATGTCCGGCAGGTTCGCGGCCTGCAGCTTGCCGTCCGCGAAGCTGCGGTACTGGCCGGAAGCGAACTCGAGCTTGTCCGGGTCGGTGACCTTCACGTCGTGGTACGGCACCGGGATGAACTGACCCGCCGCGGAGGCCGAGTAGAGGCTCTGCCACGTCGCGCTCTTGCCGATCGGGAAGTTCACCACCGGCTGCGCGGTCGACGACTGGGAGACCTCGGACTCGATGCGCTTCGAGTCGAACGAGTTCGGCTGGCTGCCGAAGCCCTGTCCGGTGACGAAGTCCTCCATCGCCCGACCGTCGGCGCTCTGGAGGATCGCGGCCGGGATGCCGAAGTAGTCCTCGTTGTCGCCGTGCGCCTTCACGAAGTCCTGCGTGAGCGCGATGCCACCGGGGCGGTCGTTGCGGAACCAGTGGGTCCACGGGTCCTTCAGCTCCTGCATGCGGAGCATCGGCTTCGTGGTCGGGCCGCCGGGCTGGTGGCACTGGCGGCAGTCGACGATCGTGTTCTTGAGATCCTCGTCCTGGTAGAGCGTCCAGCTCTTCCAGTTCTTCTCGATCGCCGGCGTCAGCTGGTCGCCGGGCACGCACGTGTGCGTCGCCTCGCAGGCGATGTCGAACTTGAGGAGATAGAAGTGGAGCGCCCGGTTGTTCGGGTCCTCGGCGGCGATCTCGACGACGGGCTCGCCGCGCGCGAAGCCCATCACGACGAAGCCTGGGATGTGGACGGGCTGGCCGGGCGTCGGTGAGAAGACGAACGCGCGCGGATTGATCGCGGAGACCTCGCGCATGACGAGCGAGCTCGAGTGGCCGAGGAGCGCGAAGGCGGGGTTCCCGCGGGCGCCGTTCTGCGCCTGGTCGGAGCGATCGACGAACCCGAGGCCGAGCGCCTTCTGGAGCTCCTCGACCGAGTTGATGCTGGGGTTGCTGCAGAGCGCCTGCGCGACCCGGTCGTTCAGGCCGCGCGCGCAGACCGTATCGAGCTGGGCCTTGCCGCGAGGGAGCCCCTCGAACGGGTCGGGCATGATCTCGACGCGGGGGTCGCTCGGATCGTTCGAGCCAGCCGGCGCGCTGGGGCGCGTGTCGACGGTCGCCTGGTCGGTGCTTCCGCCGCCGCCGTTGCTGCTGCGAGCGAGGCCGTCCTCGGCAGAGGAGCAGGCGGACGCCGCGAGAGAACCCGCAACCGCGAAGCCGAGGAGGAGAGAAGAGGCCTTCATCACTCGGGGTGACGAGCAACGATGATGCCGAGCCCACGCGATCGGATCTTCCGCCGTAGGCACTTGCACACATCGTGGGACCGCGTCGCGATCGCCCGTGAAAGAGGTGGCTTCGTGGAAAATTCGGGCGCGGCGCGGCCCCATGATCGATCGCATCGCGGGTGGGAAGATCCAGGGCGCGTGGGCTCAATCCCTCGCAGTCGCGCCCCCGATCGACCCACGGACGACGTGACCGAAACTGCGCGTCGCGAGGTCCGTGCATCGTGCATTCGAGTGTCTTCGCGTTCGTGATCGGATCGATCGCGAGGCCGTCACGATCGCTGGCAGGCCTCGTGCAACGTCCGGAAGTGGGAGCCGGCAACCCCGGAGAACGACCAGCATGAGAGCGCGTCTTCTATTCGTGATGATCGCCAGCGTGGGTGCAGCGAGCGCCGCTACCGCGTGTAGCAGCCCTGACATCGCCGCCGAGTCCGAGGCCAAGAGAGCGACGCAGGCGTCGGCTGTCAGCATCGCGATGTTCGACAAGGCGGGCACCTCGCTCGGCTCGTGCTCGGGCACACTCGTGGCGAAGGACCTCGTCCTCACCGCGGGCCACTGCGCCGCGGGCGCCGCGAAATGGTCCATCACCGCGAAAGGCGCGGACGCGACGTCCGAGGCCAACCGCGCCGTGACGCCCTGGAAGGCGTTCGGGTCGGACCTCTCGCATCCCGATCACGCGGACGTCGCGCTCCTCATCCTCGACACGCCGATCGCGCTGGACTCGTATCCGGCGATCGCGACCTCCAAGCTCGCGGACGGCGCGAAGGCGCTCCGCTTCAGTCGCGCGTCGGCGTCCGCCGGCGAGCCCGCGAGCTCGGAGATCGCGGTCTCCAGCATGACCAAGAAGGGCTTCCGGCTGAACTACGCCGCGAAGATCGACAAGGGCGTGTTCCTCGACACGGGCGGCGCGATCATCGACCCGAAGACGGGGAAGATTCACGGTGTCGTCTCCGGCGTCGGCAACGAGTCCGGCCTCCTCCACATCGCGCGCACCGACAGCTTCGCGAAGTGGATCACGCACGCGAAGTCGTGCACGAGCGCGACGAGCCTTGCCACCCGCACGTACGGCACCACCAGCAGCGGCAGCAGCGGCTGGGGCGGCGGAAGCAGCAGCTGGGGCGGCGGTAGCGGTGACTGGGGCGGCTACGGCGGCTCCGGCGCGAAGCTCGACGGAGGCGGCGCGTCGAGTGGCTCCTCTGGCTCCATGGACGGCGGCGCCGGCAGCTCGGGTGCGCCGGGCTCGTCGTCGGGCGCATCGGGCACCTCGGGCGCATCGGGCACCTCGGGTGCGCCGGGCACCCCGGGCAGCTCGTCGGGAAGCTCCGGTTCTTCCGGCACCTCCGGGAGCGCGGGCGGCGGCGACACCAGCGGCTCGGGCAGCTCCTGTCCGGGCGTCCCGAGCTGCGAGGGCAGCGACTGCCCCGGCGTCCCGGGCGGCGGCGCTCCCGGAAGCGGAAGCAGCGGAGCCAGCGGCACGAGCGGAAGCGACGGCACCGCGGGCTCGAGCAGCGGCACGAGCGGAAGCAGCGGGAGCAGCGGCACGAGCGGAAGCAGCGGAAGCGACGGCACGAACGGCGGTGGCGCCGAGGTGTGCCCAGGCCCGCCGAACTGCCCCGAGCCCGACAGCCAGGCCTGCACCGGGGCGGCGTGCGGAGGCTGCGGAGGCGTGGCCGGATGCGTCGACGCGACGATCGACTACGGGAACTGCGCGTCGTGCGGCAGCTCGCCGGGTACGGGAACGCCCCCGGTCGTTCGCTAGCCCTTGCGCGGCGGGTAGCGGGCGCGCGACCATCGGAGTTCGCTTCGCTCCGCGCCCGCATGGTTCCGCCCGATGCTGCACTCCGAGCTCCTCGCCCAAATCCCGCTCTTCGACACGCTCGCCGCCGAGGACCTCGAGGCCCTCGCCGGACGCATGAGGGAGGTGCACTTCAAGGCCCTCGAGAAGGTCTTCGACAAGAATGACGCGGGCTCGAGCATGTACATCGTGCTCTCCGGCGCGGTGCAGATCTTCCTGCCGGGCGCCACGCCCGACGAGCAGCCGGTCATCCTGAAGGACGCTCGCACCGGCGAGTACTTCGGCGAGCTCTCCCTCTTCGACGACAAGCCGCGCTCCGCGAGCGTCCAGGCGACGGTCGACACCACGCTCCTCGAGCTCACGCGCGTCGACTTCAGCGACCACCTCTCGAAGTCGAAGAACGCGGCGATGACCATCCTCGCGGAGATGGCCGAGCGCCTCCGCGAGACCAACGCGCTCCTCTCTCAGCGCGCCGCACGCGACGTCGTCAAGGAGTTCGACGAGAACCTCACGTGGGGCCAGAAGCTCGCCGACAAGGTCGCGGAGCTGAACGGCAGCTGGGCGTTCATCCTCTTCCTCCTCGCGATCACGGTCCTCTGGGCGGGCATGAACCGGCTCGTCCCCAAGCCGTTCGACGAGTACCCGTACCAGTTCTACAACCTCGCCCTCGCCATCCTGGTCGCGCTGCAGGGGCCGCTCATCGTCATGAGCCAGAACCGCCAGACGATGAAGGACCGCGCGACCGCTGAGACGGACTTCCGCGTGAACCTCAAGAACGAGGTCGGGATCGAGACTTTGTTGCGCGAGGTGGGCGCGATGCGCGCCGAGACGAACAAGCGCTTCGAGGTGCTCGAACGTTCGATGCGCGCCGATCGCGTGCGTGCGGAGATCCCGATCAAGAAGCCGGGCGGGCCTCTCGGCCCTTCGTGAGCAAGGCTGCGACGTCGCCAATCGCGAAGCGGATCTCGCTTCGCGGACCCGAGCACAGTCGGCCGCCCCGCGGACCCGTCTGGGGTACGATGGATGCGTGGCTCGGTTCGTCTCGAAGTCGCGCTCGCGCGTTCGTGTCCTGTGCGTTGCCGTAGGCGTCGCGTCGGTCGCTGCCGGCATCATCGCGGGATGCGGCATCGACATCGTCGGCACCTTCGATCCCGGCACCGACTCGAGCCTCGACACGAAGCCGGCCCTGCCTCCGGGGAACGAAGGCTCGATCGTCACTGACGCCGGCGTGGACGCCGACGCCGACGCGGACGCGAAGCTCGCGTGCGCGGACAGCCTCTGCGTGACGCAGGGCGGTCGGTGCGAGGACGGTGGCAACGACTGCCTCATCGAGTGCGATGACGCGGGGACGAACTGCAAGAGCACGATCACCTGTCCGCCTGGCGTCGGCTGCCGCGTCGTCTGCGCGTTCGACGACACGTGCGCCCAGAAGGTCGACTGCACACTGGCGACGTCGTGCGACATCACGTGCAGCGGCAAGCACACATGTCACGGGATCGCGTGCGCCGGCACGAGCTGCAAAGTGGCATGCACCGGCGTCGACTCCTGCGAGATCGGCCTGATCGACTGCAAAGCGACCGACTCGTGCACCATCGGGTGCACCGCCGACGCCGGGATGAAGAACTGCATGGACGCGGTCACCTGCACGAGCGCGAAGTGCAACGTGAACTGCAACGCCGACGGCTGTTCCGGCGGCGTCACCGCGACCACCACCGGGGACGCGTCGATCGTCTGCGGCGCCGACGCCTGCGACAAGGGCTTGACCTGCTACGCGAAGGGCGCCTGTCGGCTCGCGTGCAAGTCCGGCAGCTGCGCGACCAAGATGTGTTGCGACGCCGGCACGTGCCTCGTCGAGGGCGGCACGAACTGTCCTCCTTGAGGGTCTGACGTCGCGACGCTTGCTGGTCTCGCGCATCGCGGCTAGAGACCATGTCGCACGAGGCGGGAAGTCGGTGTGAATCCGACGCGGTGCCGCCGCTGTAACCGGGGACTCGAGACGAACCATCGCCACTCTGCGCGAGCTTGAACGGCAAGCGCGCACGGGGAAGGCTGCGGCCGTCGAGGGGCTGATCCGGGAGCCAGAAGATCCCTCGCGCGGTTTTCTCCCCTTGTTACCCCCGCGCGAGCCACGCGGGCAGGAGCCCGAAGCGTGAAGTTTCCGTCCGTCGTGTGTGCCGTCGCGCTGGGTTGCGCGACAGCGGCCCTCGCCTGCTCTTCCGATCCCGCCTCATCGTCGGCGGATGCCTCACCTCCGATCTCGCTCGGAGACGCGGGCTTCTTCGACGCTCCCGATCCCGACGCGAGCCACGTCGCGGTCGACGGAGGCTTCGCAGGGCCAGACGGGAGCGTCCTCCGCGCAGATCGCTTCGTGACCAAGGTGGTGAGCGTCACCTACGGCGACTGCGCAGGCTTCGGGCTCACGTCGATGCCGGCGGTCGTGGAGGGTCCGCCGGCAGGCGGCGGCGCGCTCGCCGGAAGCCTCGACGTCGTGTCGCTCGGCTACAAGGGGGAGATCGTCCTGAGCTTCGAGCCCAATGCGATCGTCGACGGGCCCGGCGCCGACTTCATCGTGTTCGAAAACGCATTCTGGGCAGGGGGCGATCCTACCAAGCCCGTGGCGGAGCTCGCCGACGTGAGCGTGAGCGAGGACGGCGTGACGTGGAAGGCGTTCCCCTGCACGCCGGGCAGCGGTCCGCCGTACGGCTCGTGCGCCGGGTGGCGGCCGGTCTACTCGGCGCCCGGCAACGGGATCTCCCCTGTCGACCCGACTGGGGCGGGCGGAGACCCGTTCGACCTGGCGGAGCTCGGCCTCACGACGGCACGCTTCGTCAGGATCCGCGACCTCGGTACGATCGATTGCCCCAGCAACCCCGCGAACAAGTCGACGACTGTGGGCTTCGACCTCGATGCGGTCGCGCTCGTCCACGCCAAGGACATGTAAGAAGCGCCGGATCGCTTCGTTGGTAATGCGAACCACGAGCGAACGTTTTCGAGGTCGCAACGTCCAACCCCGCATGCCTTGTCGAGCGGTCGATCAGGCGTGAAAAGGGCGGGTCGCTGCGACCCACATTCCCCTTCACGCCCGTGTCGGGTTCCGAGCTATGCTCGCGCCCGCTTCCGCAAGACTGTAACCAAGGAGCTCTGCTGTGACTCGAACGGGCCTTTCTCTCTCGCTTGCCGTCGTCCTCGTGACCAGCATCGGCGCCACCGCTTGCGGTAGCAAAGATCCCCCGCCCCCTCAGGGGCCCCAGGGCTACAACGGGCAGCCTGGTGCATACCCGCAGCAGGGGCAGCCCGGTGCGTATCCGCAGCAGCCTGGCGCACAGCCCGGTGCGTACCCGCAGCAGCCTGGTGCGCAGCCCGGCGCACAGCCCGGCGCACAGCCCGGTGCGCAACCCGGCGCACAGCCCGGCGCGTCTCCCTTCCCCGGCATTCCCGGCTTCCCCGCCCCCGCACCGTCGGGTGGTGGCGGTGCGTCGGGTGGCAGCGCGCAGGCGCTCGACCCGAACCTCGCCGCGCTCGCGGTCGCTCCGCTCGGCCTCTTCGCGAACACCGAGGCGCCCGGCATGGCGAAGGACGGCCCGATCGTGGCTGGTAACTTCCAGGCCGGCCAGACGCTCGAGGGCTCGTTCACCTTCCAGCCCGGCAAGTGCTACACGCTCGTCGCCCAGGGCGCAGGCCCCTCGGCGGTCGGCCTCGAGATGCAGTATGTGACGCCGCTCCCCGGCCTCGCGCCGAGCATCGGCAAGAGCTCGCAGGGCGGCGCGCAGGCGTCGATCGGCGGCAAGGCCAACTGCCTCCGCCCGATCAGCCCGTTCCCCGCGCAGGCGAAGTTCATCGTGACGGCGAAGGCCGGCGCGGGCGTCATCGCGGCGCAGCTCTTTTCCAAGTAAGCTCCAAACCTCCGACCTCCGGTCGGGGCGCAGCTCGATAGTGGCGCGATTTGCGGCGTGGCGAAGGTCACGCGCATCTCGCGCCGTTTTCGTTTAAGGTCGCTGCCCTCATGCTCGACATCGCCTTCATCCGCCAGAACGCGGACGCCGTCCGCGCTGCCATCAAGAACAAGCGCGTCGACCTCGACCTCGACCTCCTCCTCACGACCGACAAGGAGCGCCGCACGCTGCTCGGCGAGCTCGAGCAGAAGCGCGCGCGCAAGAACGAGATCGCGCAGCTCATCTCGAAGGCGAGCAAGGAGGACCGCCCCACGCTCATCGAGGAGGGCAAGGCCGTGAAGGTCGCGCTCGAGCAGCGCGAGCCCGCGATGACGGAGGTGCAGAAGCGGTTCGACGAGCTGATGCTCAAGGTGCCGAGCCTCCCGCGTCCCGAGGTACCGATCGGTGTCGGCGAGGAGGACAACGTCGAGATCCGCAAGGTCGGCACGGTGCGTACCTTCGACTTCAAGGCGAAGGATCACGTCGAGCTGATGACGCTCCACGGGATGGTCAACTGGGAGGGCCCGCGCAAATTCGCCGGCGGCCGCTCCTATGCACTGATGGGCACGGGCGCGCTGCTCGAGCTCGCGGTCACGCGCCTCGCCGTCGACACGCTCGTCGAGCGCGGGCTCACGATGGTCATCCCGCCGGTGATGGTGAAGGAGCGCGCGATGACCGGCACCGGCTTCTTCCCGCTCGGTCGCGAAGAAGCCTACGCGATCACCGCGGACGAGCTGTTCCTCGTCGGCACGGCGGAGGTGCCCCTCGTGTCGCTGCACGCCGACGAGACGTTCGAGGCCTCCGCGCTGCCCATCCGCTATGCGGGCATCTCGAACTGCTTCCGTCGCGAGGCGGGCGCCTATGGCAAGGACACGAAGGGCCTCTACCGGGTGCACCAGTTCACGAAGGTCGAGCAGGTCGTCTTCTGCGTGCCCGACGAGGAAATGGCTGAAAAAGAGCACTATCAGCTGCTCGGCAACGCGGAGGCGATCCTCGCGAAGCTCGAGATCCCGTACCGCGTCGCCCTCGCGTGCACCGGCGAGATCGGACTCGGCCAGACGCGCAAGCACGAGGTCGAGTCGTGGATGCCGGGCCGGAACGAGGGCAAGGGCGCCTACAACGAGACGCACTCGTGCTCGACGCTCGGCGACTTCCAGGCGCGCCGCTCGAACATCCGCGTGCGCACGGCAGACGGCACGACGGCGTATGCGTACACGCTGAACAACACGGCCATCGCCAGCCCGCGCATCCTGATCCCCCTGCTCGAGAATCACCAGAACGCCGATGGCTCGATCACGCTGCCGAAGGCGCTCGTGCCGTACATGAACGGCGTGACGGTCCTGAGGCCGAAGGCCTGAGGATCAGCGCTTCCCGGACGGCACGCCTCTGGAGCCAGCCTTGCTGCTCGCGGACGCGGAAGGCGAAGGCGTTGCGGGCGCGGAGGCGGTGGCCGATGGGACGATCGTGAGGCCGTTCTTGCCCCGAGGGGCCTTCCCGCGCGCGAGGCCGGGCGTCGCGATCTCGCTCACCGGCTCGGAGGGAGCAACGGTCTCGACGGGGTCGGAGTCCGAGCCGTGACGTAGGACGACGTACAGGATCACCGGCACGGCGAGCGAGACCACGGCCACGATCGCGACGAGGAGCCCATAGCTCGGCCCCCTGCTGAGATCGACGTCATGCACGCTCGGCTGCGCGTGCTGCGCGCCCACGTCGGCCGGCGCGTGCCCGCGTGAATCGAGCTGCGCACCACCTTCGCCGAGCGCCGCGGACGCGGGGAGCGCACCGGAGCGGCGCGCATCGGCGGAGATGAGCTGGCCGAGGCTTGCGCGCTCGTTGCTCCCCGAGCCGGTGCGCGCGACGCGAAGACCGCTCGCCGAAGAAGGCTCGAGCCTCGGCGCGGCCGCGCCCATCGGGCCGTGCGAGAGCGGGCCGCCTGTCGGTCGGATCGCCGGGAGCCGTGCGTTCGACTCCACATCCGCGATCACCCGCTTCAGCGGCGCGCTCGCCATGACGGCCGTGCGGTTCTCGGGACCGTCGTCGTCGTCGAGCGGCGCAGCGGCGGTTCCCTTCGCGAGCGCGGGGGACGACCCCGACGCGATGACGCGCAGCATGTTCGTGACGAGCCCAGGGGCCTGCGTGGTGATGCTCTCGGGCTCCTCGTCAGCGGGCGACGAGCCCGTCCGAGCGGGCTTCTTCACCTTCTGCGTCGACGCAGCGCTGGTGTCGTCGAGCGCACCGGCAGCCTCTGCGGCCTGGATGGCGGCGTGGAGGAGCTCGGGCGGAACGTTGGGCGCTTGCGTGGTGACGCTGTCCTCACCGTAGGGCTCGGCGCCAGGCGCCCCGCGCGCCGTGACGCTCTCGTTCTCGTCCTGATCGTTCGCGTAACCGGAGGAGTCGACGCTGCGTTCGACCTTGCCCGTGGGCGCCTCGACGAGCCCTGGCTGCGTCGGCGGCTCGCTCGGGCCTTCCAGCCCGGGACGGGTCGCGGGCTCGGACTCGGCGCCCAGCCCGGGGCGCGTGAGGAGCTCGTCGCCTTCGTCGGCGACGCCCGGTCGCGTCGGCGGCTCGTCGGCGGAGGTCGTGGACGGCAACCGCGCGCGCACCGGCGGGCCGATGTCCGGAACGGAGCCTACGCGTGGGGCGGCGGCCTGCGTCGTGACGCCGTCGTCGTCAGGTCCGCCGTCGGGCGCGGGCTCGGACTCGATCTCGGGTGGTCTCCCCGCCGCCGGACGCGGTGCCGGGAGCGCGGATGCGGCGCGGAGCGTGACCGGCACCTCCACGCCGACGTGGTCGGGACGCGCGCGAACCTCGGTCTTGTCGCCCGCATCGTCGTCATCGTCGTCGAGCGTGCGGATCTCCACGCGGCCCGGGATCGAGATCGGAACGCCGTGGCCCGACTGCGCCGCAGCCATGAGGTTCGCCGCGTTGAGTCGAGGTGCAGTCGCGGTGATGCTGTCCTCGATCGCATCGTCATCGTCGATGTCCTCCGCATCCGGCTTCGCGGGCTCCCTCACGACGCTGGGGGCTGCGAGCCCGGGCACGGGCTGGTTCGAGGGCATGGTGGGCGCGATGGGCGCAGCCGCGCGAGCCCTGATCGCTGCCGCCGTTGCGATGGCCGCCGCCGCGACCATCGCTGGGACGGCCTGCTGGACGGTCCGCTCCTCGGGCTCTTGCTCCTCGTCGCTCTCGAGGTCTTCCCCGCTCAGCTCACCCACGGGAGGAGGCGGCGCGGCGGGCGCGGCGATCACTGCGGACGTGGTG
Source organism: Myxococcales bacterium (assembly GCA_025351875.1). Classification (GTDB taxonomy): domain Bacteria; phylum Myxococcota_A; class Polyangia; order Polyangiales; family Polyangiaceae; genus Labilithrix. The sequence goes on from JANXVA010000753.1 coordinate 12,336, forward strand.
TCGTCAGCAGGAACGTGACCGTCGTGACCGGTGGGGAGCCGGACAGCGACGCGTTCCGCGGCCGCTCCGACCATCGTCGGGCCGTCGTCCTCCGGCAGTGATGCCACTTCAGCAGGGTACAGCGTTCGACAAAACAAGCCTAGCGACAGGCCTAAACGCCGCTCGGCCCGCCTCGAGCCGCCTCGATTGCCCCGGAGAATGGGCCTCCCGAAGGATGGGCGCGCGAAGCCCCGTTGACCTGGCTCGCGGAGCCAAGTATCGATGCACTCCCCTGATCACGGGGGCGCGACAAGCGTTGGGTGCAGTAGCCAAGTGGTTAGGCACCGGTTTGCAAAACCGGCATATGTGGGTTCAAATCCCATCTGTTCACGGTTTGGCTCCCGCGATCGCAGCGCGACGGAGCCGGAACTCCTCTGCGTCGATCTCGCCCCGCGCGAGCCGCTCCTCGAGGATATGCAGCGCGCC
>JANXVA010000072.1 GCA_025351875.1 Myxococcales bacterium
CGCCGAGCCGGGCTCCGACGAAGCATGGCGACGGCTCGACGCATGGCTTCAGGTGGCTCCTTTCGAGCGCCGTGGTCACGAGATGATGCTCGAGGCGCTCTTGAAAGCAGAGCGCATTCGCGACGCCGAGCGGCACGTTGCCGGCACGATCCGAGCGTTCGAGCAGGAGGGCCTCGACTGGTCGTCCCTGCGCGGGTGGTGGCACGCTGCACGAACGAAGGCCGCGGAGCGCCCACGGGCGGCGACGGCGCGGGAGCTCGCTCCCCCTCCGCTGGCGAGCCCGGCGCACACGCGGCGGCGCGCTTCGGTTGCCGTGATGCCTTTCGTCGAGGCGACACCTGCAGACGCACCGGCGAGCCAGCTTGCCCACGGGCTGACCGACGACATCATCACGCGGCTCGCGAAGCTGCGTGCGTTGTTCGTGATCGCGCGCGGAACGACGTATGCGCTGGGGGATCGTGGCATCGACGCGCTCGAGGCAGGACGCATCCTCGACGTCGAATACGTCGCGAGCGGGCGAGTACGCCGCGAGGGAGCTCGCACGTCCGTCGTCGTCGAGCTCGCAGAGACGCACGACGCGCGGATCGTCTGGGCCGACGAGCTCGTCGCGAGCGGCGAAGGGACGTTCGGTGTCCTCGACGCCATCGTAGATCGCATCGTGGCGGCGATCGCCGAGGAGATCGAGATCGCCGAGTGCAACCGCGCGATCCTGAAGCCTCCGAGCTCGCTCGACGCGTGGGAGGCCTATCACCGCGGCCTCTGGCACATGTACAAGTTCCGCGGGCCCGACAATCGCGATGCCGAGCAGTTCTTCAGGAGCGCGCTCCACCTCGATCCGACGTTCGCCCGCGCGCATGCCGGGCTTTCGTTCACGCACTTCCAGAACGTGTTCCTCGGGCTCACGCCCGATCGCGAGCGGCAGATGGGTCTCGCGCTCGCGACGGCCACGGAGAGCGTCGCGTCCGACGATCGGGATCCGACCGCGCACTGGGCGCTGGGCCGCGCGCTCTGGCTACGCGGTGGCAAGGACGAATCGGTCGCCGAGCTGCAGCGCAGCATCGAGCTGAGCCCGAACTTCGCACTCGGGCACTACACCCTCGGCTTCGTCGAGGCGCAATCCGGCGATCCACGTCGGGCGATCGAAGCGTCGGATACGTCGCGCACCCTCAGCCCTTTCGATCCGCTCCAGTTCGCCATGCTCGGGACTCGCGCGCTCGCGCACGTCCGCCTCGGCGAGCTGGACGAGGCCGTCGATTGGGCGCTGAAGGCCATCGGCCGCCCGAACGCGCACGCGCATATCGTGGCGATCGCCGCTTCGACGCTGGCGCTGACGGACCGTCACCCCGAAGCGCGCGCCCTCGTCGCGCGGATCCGCGAGCGCATTCCGACGTACGATATCGAGTCGTTCCTGCGTGCGTTCCGGTTCGACAGCGACACCGAGAAGCTGCTGCGAAAGAGCGCGCGGACGATCGGTTTCGACGGCTGACTCCGCGCGAGCACGCACGACGACGACGTCCCGCGTGACACTTCACGGAGCTCGAGCCTCCGTGCAGTCGGCGGGCATCGACCCCCTGCGACACTCGTCCGGGCAGCGCGACGCCTCGGTGCACGTCGGGACGACGGACAAGGCCGCGTGAGCCGTTCGCTTCCCGCGGTCGCGTACGTCGACCTCGAGGACGTAGCGCTGCCCGTGGACGTCGCGTGTCGCGGCGGGGCTCGGGCAGAGGGGTACGTTGGCGAAGCTCCCGATGTCGGTCGGCGCTGAGGGCTCGCCCCAACCGCTCGACGATGCCGTCAGATCGATCGGCCGCGCTTCGACCCCGATGATTTGGCCGGTGCACGGATCACGGAGCGTGGCAGTGATCACGACGCCGCATCCGTCGAGATTCTTCGCGCGCACGCCGACGAAGACGACCTGACCGCCCTGAGGAGGCTCGACGAGCGGGATCGCGCCGCCCTCGCGCACGTCCTCGGTGTGACCGTCGGGCATCCGCACGACGGTGACCATCTCGATCGGCAGCGTGAGGTCGCCGATCGGACACGGCCCCGACGGCTCGGAACGACCGACGGCGCTCGCCGGGCTGGAGCACCCGAGCGCGAAGGTCAGGCTCGCCGCGTAGAGCCACATGCGCGCGCACGCGACGAAGCATGAAGCACCGATCGCGACGGCGACGACGACGGACAGCAAGATGAACGAGCTCATGGTTGGATCCACTCAGAGACGAAACGCGAAGCCAGCCATGACGCCGTAGGACGACAGATCATGGTCTCGCCGGAAGGTCGGGTAGAAATCCGGCCTCGCGCCGGCCGGCACGCTGTCGGCGCGGAAGGTCGCCGGCGGCACCCATCGCGCGAGTAGATCGAGGGAGAGGGTCATTCGCCCTTGGCTCACCGCCGTGCCGAGCGAGCTCCACGCCGCTGGAAGCATCCGGTCTCCGTACGCGAGCTGCGTAGCGGGGGGCGCACCTGCGAGCGAGCCGTAGAGTCTCGCGAAGACGACGCCGGGCCCGCCGCGGACGACGACGTGGAACCACGAAGGCCCCGGCTCGAACGCGAAGGAGGGGCCGCCCTCCACGGAGAGCTCGCCGAGGCAGGTCCCCCTCCCGCCCGCGAGCTCACCCGCGCCGCCGACCGCGACCCCTGCTCCCCACCCGCGACGCTTCGCCAGCTCCGCGGAGAGCGCCACACTGGGACCGTCGAACATCCGGTCCTCGCGGTCGACCATCCAGTAAGGCCCAGCGTGCATCGCGAGGGTCACCGCCGCCGCCGCGCTCGGCTCGCGCTCGCCTTCGTGCTCCTCCGCAACCGCCAGCCCGGTCGGCCCGATCAGGATGAGCACCGTAGAGAGGATCATGCACGCCGCTCGCATGTTCGTCGCTACAGCACGGTGCATGCCGCGTGTGGAGCCGCGCGAATCCCGCGCATCTCGTGTGATGGACGCCCCGTCAGCGTGCATGCGCATGCACCGTGTGCAGCGCTTTGCACGGTGTGCAGGCGCCGTGCAGACAGGGAAAACAAGGCTCCGCGTGCTCGCGGCAGAGCGCGACACGAGTGGCCTGCCTGTTGCTGAGGAGGGCGCGGAGGCTATCCCAATGATGACGGCGCAGGTCACGACGAGGAACGAGGCGGCGAGGGCGTTCCTCGGCAAGGCGGTGAGCAAGGCCATCGAGACGGAGCTGCTTGCCGTCGCGCACTACCGTCGCCTCGCCGCGATTGCACCCAACGAGGCGCTGCGCAAGCGCGCGCTCGGCGATGCGCTGGAGGAAGCCTCGCACGCGCATGCGCTGGCACGTGCGGTGCGGCGCGAGGGCATCGACCATGTCGTTCCGGCGGCGTGGGGGCCCGAGCTCGACGGGCTCCACGCGGCGTTCGAGGCGTGCGCTTCGAGCGGCGACATCGCCGCGTGCCTCGTCGTCCAGGACCTCCTGCTCGAGGCCGCCGCCATCAACCTGTACGAGGCGCTCGCTCGCACCGCCGCCGGGGCCGACGCCTTCGCGCTCGCAGCGCTCCTCGACAAGGTGATCGTGCCCGACGAACGGATGCATCTCGCCGATGGCCTCCGTGACATCTGCAGGCTCACCCCGACGGTCGCGATGCGGCAGGCGGCGTTCGACCGAGCCACGGCATTGCTCGTTCCCGCCATGCGCGGCTTCGCGGACCCGGCACGCGAGACCGGATGCGCAGAGGCGTGTGGCTCGTGTCGCAATCGCTGCTTGAAGCTCGATGCATGCGACGCCGGCGAGACCGTTGGTAGCGGCTGGGGGACCTACCTCCTGACGATCGCCGCTGCAGCACGAAGCATCGGCCTGCGCCCTCTCTCCGTCCCCGCATGAGGCGGTGTCGGACGGAGGCCGCCACCTCACCCGAAGCATTTGCGACGCAGTCGGGGGCCGGGCGATCCAGATCAAACGGTCCCAGGGCAGCCCGATGCGCTGGGGGCTGTTCCCTACCCTCGCCTGATCTCCTCAGGCATTCCATGGCATCCGCGGTTGGGTCGTTCGTGATCCATCCCCGAGCAAGCCCCGGCACGTAAGGTGCGAGAGAGGTCGTTGTCATGTCGAAGCGCCCGCCCCAGCCCAGCAGTGAGAAGTCTTCCGGCACCTGGCCGGTAACCTTGGTGTCCATGGCCGCAGCGGGGCGGACAGACGGTGGCGTCGGCCTCCAGAGCCTCCTCCAGGAAGCCGGATTCGCCGAGAAGCCCGCGATGTCGATCATCGTGAAGCGTGCGCGGCCGAAGGCCGAGAAGGGTCGCTTGAACGACCCGTACGTCGACGACGTGCTCGATGCACTCCGCGCGCTCTGTGCGTGATTGCAGCGCGTGTGACACGGAGCGCACGGACTCCACAGCGTCGTGAGGCCTAGCGAACCGAGGGCGTCGAACGCGGGCGGCGGAGCCGAGCCTGCGCCTCGCCCTCGCAGCGTCCGAGATACCCCTTGGCGAACGACGCGAGGAACGCCGCCGGGCCGCGCAAGCTCGGGTTGATCGACGCGAGCTCCGCCTCGCTGCTGAATGCGCGGTTCTTGTTCTCGTAGGCAGTCACCGAGGCATCCGGATCCGCCGAGAACACGAACGCAGCCGAGTCCGTGCCCCAGACGCGCGCTCCGGGCCGGGCGTCGAACGCGAAGTGAGGGCTCGTCACCTGGCCGCCGTACGTATGGAAGCGCCACGGCTCGGGGATGCTCGCGAGCTCGTGCGTCGACGAGAGGAGCGACGTGACGAGCGTGGGCGAGTCCATCAGCGACACGACCTGCAGAGCGGCGCGATCGTGGAGCCGCTCGAGAAGCGGGCGCGCGATGTCGGGGCGTGACGCGGACGCGCTCAGCCCCTCCGGAACGATCATCAGGTAGGGCACGTGCGCGCGCACCTTCTCCTCGGCGGCACCGGGCCATAGGAACATCTCGCTCGTCGCGTGGTCCGCGGAGACGATGACGAGGCTGCGACGGGCGACCGGCGACCTGGCGAGCTTGTCCAGGAACTCGCCGAGCGCGTGGTCCGCGTACGCGATCACGCCCAGGCGACTGCAGTCGTCCTCGCGTGCGAACACGCTCTGCCGACATGCGGCGGCAGTACGCGCGGCGACCTCGGGCGGCATGTCGGTCGGTGCGGAGAACGGCGAGTGGCCGCTCAGCGTGAGCACGAACTCGTAGAGCGAGTGGTTCGACGAAGACGCATGCGCGAGCGCCTGGTCGTACAGCGCGCGATCGGAGACGCCGCGCCAGCTTCCGATCGGCAGTCCGGCTGGCATGTCCGCGGCCTGCGTCGCCTCGACGCCGTGGTAGCGGAAGAACTCGAGCATGTTGTCGTAAGCGAGGTCTGACGCGTAGAACGCGCGTGTCTCGAAGCCGCCGTCGGAGAGCACGTCGGGAAGGCAGCGAAGCGGGAAGTGCCCCATGTCGCGGGCCGTCGCGATGTTGAACGGCAAGCTCCCGATACCGCAGTGGAGCGACGAGAGGCCCTGCGCCGTACGGAACCCGCCCTGAAACGCGCCTCGAAAGCCGATCACGTGCTCGCGGTCGTCGTAGAGACGCGACATCACCGGCGTGAGCTCGGCCGGTGCGCCGGGGTGGAGCGCGTGGATGTCGTCGCCACGAAAGCTCTCCAGCGCGATCTGCCAGACGACGACAGGCTCTTCACGACCGGAGAAGAGCGCGGAGGAGAGCGACTCGAGATCGTCCAGGAGGGCGTCGGCCTGGCTCCCGGGGCGGCGCGCGAGCGGGCGCGAGAGCGGATGCGGCGACGAGCACGGCTCGTGGCCCTCGAACGCGATCATCCGGTCGGCGCTCTCCTCCGGGTAC
>JANXVA010000123.1 GCA_025351875.1 Myxococcales bacterium
AGGCGGGACTCTCGGTCGCGCCGGTGTCGTAGACGGAGAGGAGGTCGCCGATCTCCTCGCCCGTCGGAGGTCTGCCGAACGCGCGGGTCGCGAGGGTGCGCGCGAACCGCTCTGCGCACGCGCGCGGCTGCTCCGCGGCGCTGCACGCGGCGTCGGCTGCGATCACCGGAGCGAGCTTGGTCGCGCTCGCGACGTAACCATCGAGCTTCGACCCGGAGACGACGAACGCGCGGGCATCCGTCTCCCAGCCGTCGACGCGCGGGTCGCCGATGAGGTCGCTCGTCGCGAGCGTCGGTCGCCCCACGAGGTCGCTCAGCACGGCCTCGAGCTCACGATCGCCGAGGCGACGAACACGCCGCGGTGACGCCGATGCGACGACCGCCCCACCGCACTGCGAAGGAGACGCGGCCGGGCCGACGTCCGGCGCCGCGATGTCGCCCTGCGAGCACGACAGCGCAAACGCGGCGGTGAGGCCACGGATCCCTGCGCGCCCGGATGTCATGATCGCCAACGACCGAAGGTCGGCCCATGGACGAATCTATTTTCGGGGCGTCGGAGGATGTCCCCGACCCGCCGTCAGAGCGGGAGGCGATAGCCGATCGTGAGACCGAGCTCGAGCGCCTCGACTGGGCCGCTCAAGGTCGCGCAGTCACCGATCGAAGAGCAACGCGGCGTCTCCGGGAGCATCCAGCGATAGATGCGGAAGTTCAGGCCGGCGATCCAGTTCTCGCTGAGGTAGTAGTTGCCGCCGAGCTGCAGGCCGAAGGCGAAGCCCTCCGTGCGGACGGTGACCTCCTTGGTGCCGAGGATCGGAGCGACCTTGTCGCCTGCGTCGGTCTTGAAGCGATCGGCGATGACGACACCGCCGACCGACACCCCGACCCACGCCTCGAGGAACTTGTAGTGGAGCGGGATGTAACGACCTTCGCCGCCGATGAAGAAGTAGCTGCGCGAGTGCGAGCGCGGCAGCGAGCGAAGACCGCCGTACTCCGTGTCCGAGGTCGGAAAGGGCGCAAAGAGAACACCGGCGCCGGCTGCCCACGAGCGATCCCACCGGTAGAGGACGTGGAGGCCCGTCTGCATCGTCGCGTCGCCGCGACCGATGGTGCCGAAGGGCGTGTTGCCGCCGCTCTGACCGGCCGAGATCGGCGCGGTCGGAAGCGCGATGATCCCCGCCTCGAGCTCGGCCACCGTATGAGGTCGATCGATGATGCGCGACAGCGCGGCATCCGCCGCTCCCGTCGACGGCTCCGGCGCGGGCGGGGCTTCGGCCCTCGTGCCAGCCGGCTTCGCGGGCGCCGCAGCGGCAGGCTTCGTCGCGGCTGGCTGCGTCGAGGTGGGCGGCGGAGGTGCTGGCGGCGCGAGCGTGCCGGGGATCGCCGCGGCCGGCTCGTCTGCACGCGCGATGCCCGGGCCCACCAGGTGACTCGCGACCGTCGCGAGCAGCACGCCGGCGGGTCGTATGTATTTTACATCCATTTCACGCTTCCCGTCGGCGCGGTAGCGGGAGGAGGCGGCTTGACGGGGTCAGCCGGCTTCGGTGCGGGCGGGTCGCCCGCGGTGAGCGAACGTCCGGCGCGCAACGGCTTGCCGTCGGCCTGCGCCTGGAACGTCACTTCGAAGCGGCCGGGCTCGAGGAACGCGAAGCTCGCCTTGAAGACGCCCGGCGCGGGGCTCTGCGCAGGCATCGTCGCACCTGCGCCCAGGCCGGGACCACTGATCATGAACGTTGCTCCCTCGAAGGTGCCCTTCGTCGGCGCGACACGCGCGGTGAACTCGACGGTCTGGCCGACGCGGGGTGCGCCGACGTTCGCGTCGAGCAGGACCTTGTAGGCGGAAACGGAGCTGGACGCGGACGGCGCAACTACCGGCACTGCCGGCTTGCCGTTGGTCGCAGCGAGCGAAGGCGGTGGCTTGATGAGCGGCGTGGCCGCGGGCGTCGTGAAGCTCGCGAGCTCACCGTCGTACTGCTCCACGAGGCGCTTCGCGGACGCGTCGTTCGGATCGAGCTCGTGCGCCGCGCGCGCGAGGCGGAGCGCCTCGACGATGTCACCGGACGAACGCTGCACCGTGGCCTGGGTCACCAGCTCGTTGGCAGAGCGCATGCGGATGTCGAGCAGGCGGTGGTCGTTCGGCCATTTCTTCAGGCCTTCGTCGGTGATGTCACGGACGTTCTCCCCGGCGGGCGCGACGAAGCGATGCTTGTACATGGCGTCCGTGGCGCGCGTCACGTAGCGCTCGTCATCCCCGTCGCCGCCTCCGAGCTTGCCCATCTTCCAGGCCCAGCCCGTGGCGAGGAGCGCACCGAGGACGAAGCAGAGGAGGACGAAGAGGAGCCCGCGCGAGCGTCGAGGCGATTCCTCCCGTTCTTCCATGCGCGTGCCGCGTGACGGCGGAGCATCGGAGCTCGGGCGAACCCGCGTGGACGCACGCGAAGGCGGGCCCGTCGCCTCGGCGACCGGCGATGAATACTCCGTCGAACGCGGAGGATCGTCGCTGTCACCGGGCATCGTACGCGGCACGGGATCGGCGCGCGTTCCACCACGCTGCGCCGCCGGAAGCGAAGGAGCCGGCGTCACGATCGTCGCGGCGCCCCCGGCAACCGGAGGCTCCGCGCTCGCGTCATCCATCGTGTCGTCGACGCCGCCGGGCAGGCGGGGCTGCGAGGACGCGCGCACCGGGCGTGAGCTGGGCGTCGATGCGGGGACGATCCCCGACGGGCGATCGCTCGAGCGCGGTCCCTTCGCGGCGTCGGCAAGGCGCGCCTGGAACTCGGTCGGCGGTTCCCACTTCGCGGTCGCCGCGGTGAGGGGTCGGTCGTGCGCGGAGGCGCGCGCCTCGGCACGGCCGTCGGGGCGACTCTCCGGGGACGACGACGAGAGACGCGCGACCACCTCGGGGGTGAGATCGTGCTGCTTCGTGCGTTCGGTGGGAGGAAGCTGCATCGCGCTCGGCGCGCGGCGGAGCATCGGGCGGGAAATGTCCTCGGGCGCGAGGCCCGCCTCCTTCGCGGCATCGATGATCGCGTGGCCCAGGGCGCGCGCGTCCTGCTCGCGGGCCTTCGGGTCCTTCGCGAGGTTCGCCATGATGACGTCGGCGAGCGGCGCGGGGACGTACTCGGCACGCGGGATCGACTTCAAGTACGGCGGGGCGTCGTGGATCTGCTGCACGAGCAACCCCACCGCCTGATCGCCCTCGAAAGGCGTGCGCCCCGCGAGCATCTGGAACAGGAGCGTGGCGATCGAATAGACGTCGCTCGCGGGACCTACGGCATTGCCCTGCGCGCCCTCCGGCGAGATGTAGCGCGCCGTTCCGAAGATCAGGCCCGCCGCCGTCGCGACCGACTGCTCGCCCCAGTTGATGCGGGCGATGCCGAAGTCGAGGACCTTCACGAAGTCTGGATCGCTGCCACGCCGCACCAGCATCACGTTCTCGGGCTTGAGATCGCGGTGCACGATGCCGACCGCGTGGGCCTCGCCCGACGCCTCGCAGAGCTGCAGCGCAATGTGGAGGGCCTGCGGGAGCGGGAGCGCGCCGCCCGCCGCCGCGAGCGCGCTCTGCAAGGAGAGGCCCTCGAGGTACTCCATGACCATGTAGAGCGCGCGGTCCGGGAGCTGCCCGGCGAGCAAGACCTGCACGACGTTCGGGTGCTGGAGGCGCGAGGCCACCTTCGCCTCACGCGTGAACCGGGACACGAGCTGCGCGTTGGCGCTGAGCTCGCGGTGGAGGATCTTGACGGCGACGTCGCGGTCGATGCCCTTCTGGAAGGCGCGATAGACCCGTCCCATCGCGCCGATCCCGACGAGCTGCCGGATCTCGATGTGCCCGGAAATTTCCTGGCCGAGGTAGGGGTCGTCCTCCGACTCGCGGCCGCCACTCTGCGCCGCCGCCGCGCTCTGGAGCGGCATTCCATCGAGCGGGCAGAACAGCGCGTCCGCCGGATAGCGTGCGCCGCATGCACCACACACTTTCGCTAGGGCGGCGGACGCCTCGTTCACGAGGTCGATGCTAGCGCAAAAGCCCCGCATTCACGCATGGCGGGTTGTCGCGCCCAAACCGAGGGAGCGCGGCGGTTCACCCGTCATTTCAAAGAGAAGGCCGGTGCCCCTTGAAGCCGCGCCGAGGGTCTTCTAGACGAGGCCGGTCGTGCCTTCTATCGAGACCAACGAGGACCCCTCCGCGCCGTCCGCGCAGGAGGAGGGCCGTACGGGCGGGTATTCCGTCACCCTCCCGACCTTCGAGGGTCCGCTCGATCTGCTCTTGCACCTCTGCCAGAAGCACGAGCTCGACATCCTCGACATCCCGATCGGCTTCGTGACCGAGAAGTACCTCGAGTACCTCGCCGTGATGACGCTGCTCGACCTCGACCTGGCGAGCGAATACCTCGTCATGGCCGCGACCCTCGCGCACATCAAGTCGAAGATGCTGCTGCCCGCGCCCCCTCCCGGCCAGGAGGACGACGCGCTCGCCGAGGACGAGGAAGACCCGCGCGAGGCGCTGATCCGGCGGCTCCTCGAGTACCAGAAGTACAAGCAGGCCGGCGCCGACCTCCAGGCGCGCGGCGTGGTCGGGCGCGACATCTTCTTCCGAGGCTCGGCGCTCGAAGAGGCCGTGCACACCGGCCTGCCACCGCTCGCTCAGGTCCCGCTCTTCTCCCTGGTCGAGGCGTTCCAGGGTGTCCTCGCCAAGAGCAAGATCAAGCTCTCGCACGACGTGGTGCACGAGCGGATCACGCTGACGGACCGCATCAACGAGCTCGTCGACGTGCTGCGCGTGCGGCGCCGGCTGCAGTTCGAAGAGCTCTTCAGCGATCTGTCGACGAAGTTCGACCTCGTCATCACGTTCCTGGCGCTCCTCGAGATGACGAAGCTGCGGATGACGCGCCTCGTCCAGGCGGATCCGCTCGCGCCGATCTACGTCGAGTTCAGCGCACAGGTGAACAGCGACGACGCGCTCGACGAGAACGCGACCCCGGAGGAGAAGGCCGACGCCCAGGCGAAGGCCGACGCCGAGGCGGACGCCGCCGCGGAGGCGCATGCACGCGAGCACGCCCACGAGCCTCACGCGTACTCCCCCTTCGCCTCGGAGCGCGTGGCCGAGCGCGTGGCCGAAGCGGCGGCCCCCGAGCCCGAAGCAGCGCCTCCGGAGGCCGAAGCGGCGCCAGAAATGGCACCAAACGCGATACCCTCGGAGGGTGCCGAGGCTCCCGAGCCGACGCAAGGAACAGGCGTGGCGGGGGAAGCACAGGACGAGGGCGATACGTGAGCAAGCGAAAGAAGACGAGCGCAGCGTCGCCGCCGAACGAGGTCGCGGAGAACGACAGCGTCACCACGCGCGCCGTCGTTCCGCCCGAGGTCATGGAGCGCGCAATGGGCGGGCACCTCGGAGACCACGAGCTCGCCGACGAGGAGCGCGCCCGGGAGAGCGGCGATGCCGCGCGCGCGAGCGCTCGCGACGTGAGCGAGCTCGACCTTCACGATGAGATCAACGACGAGCCGATCCCCGAGTCGAACGGCACGCCCTTCGTCCGCGCGGTTCCTTCCGACGAGTTCGACTCGGAGATGACCGTGAACCTCGTCGGGGAGATGCCCCTGCCCGGACGCGACGACCTCGACGCTCCGACCGTCGCGGCGTCGGGGGACGCGCTCGCGGAGATCGACAGCATCCTCCTCCAGCGCAGGCACCTCCGCGGCCTCCTCGAGGCGCTCGTCTTCGCGAGCGACAGCCCCATCACGCCGAAGGAGCTGGCCAAGCTCGCATCTGCCCCGCAGAAGCAGGTCAGGGAGCTCCTGGGCGAGCTCAAGACCGACTATGCCTCGCGCGGCATGCACCTCGACGAGGTCGCTGGCGGCTGGGTGTTCCGCACGAGCCCGCAGTACGCGCCGTTCGTCCGTGACCTCACGAAGCAAAAGCCCGTGCGCCTCACGCGCGCGCAGGTGGAGACGCTCGCGATCATCGCCTACCGCCAGCCGATCACCCGCCCCGAGGTCGACGACATCCGCGGCGTCGACTGCGGAGCTGTGCTCAAGCTCCTTCTCGAGCGCGATCTCGTGCGCATCATGGGAAAGAAAGACGAGCCCGGTCGCCCTCTCCTCTACGGCACGACGGGTTATTTTCTCCAGTTTTTCGGCCTCAAATCGCTGAAAGACCTGCCTACCCTCCGCGAATTCACGGAGCTGAACGAAGAGTCACGCCGCACCGTCGAGACGGAGCTCGGCGAGGTGCTCGAAGCGGCCATGGCCCAGGGCGGCGACCACGGAATCATCGATGCCGGAGCGAGCATCGGCTCCACCGCGACCGATGCCGGCCTCGGCGTGGACATGGACGTCGACGACGAGCCTGTCACCCGCGACACCCAGAACGATCTCCATCCGGTGGAGCCCGCGAACGTCAACACCGAGACCGGCGAGGCCGGCGAGGCCGAGACCGCCGACG
>JANXVA010000168.1 GCA_025351875.1 Myxococcales bacterium
GTACCTCGCGCGCGTCTCGCGGTAGCTCTTCTCGGGCTCGAAATGGAACGCCGAGTCCTGCGCTGCATGACCCGTCGGCAGCGTGACGACGCCGATCTCCTTCGAGCCCGTGGCCTGCGCCATGTAGATGGCGCGCTCGAGCACGTTGCGGAGCTCGCGAACGTTGCCCGGCCAATCGTGCGCGGCGAGCGCCTGCATGGTCTCGGACGGAATGGTCATGTCCGTTCCGCCCGCCGCCTTGAGCATGTGATTGACGATGGCGGGGATGTCGTCGCGACGCGCGCGGAGCGGCGGCACCGTGACGGGCACGACGGCGAGGCGGAAGTAGAGGTCCTCGCGGAACTTGCCGCCCGCGACCTCGCGGTTCAGATCGCGCTTGGTCGCCGCGATGACGCGCACGTTCGTATGGAGCGTCTTGTTGCCGCCGACGCGCCGGTACTCGCGGGTCTCGAGGACGCGCAGGAGCTTCGGCTGCACGTCGAGCGGGAGCTCGCCGATCTCGTCGAGGAACACCGTGCCGCCGTCCGCGAGCTCGAACGCGCCCTGCCGGGTCGCGACCGCCCCCGTGAACGCGCCACGCTCGTGGCCGAACAGCTCGCTCTCGATGAGCGAGTAGGTGACGGCGCCGCAATCGACGACGAGGAACGGCTTGTTCGCGCGCGGGCTGCCCGACCAGATGGCGCGCGCGAGGACGTCCTTGCCGGTGCCCGTCTCGCCTTCGAGGAGGACCGTCGCGTCCGTAGGCGCGATGCGCTCGAGCACACCGAAGATGGTTCGCATCGCGAGGCTCTGCCCGATCGCGAGGCCGAAGTTGTGCTTGTCGCTCGGGAGCACCTCGACGCGATGAACGGTCGGCTTGAACTGGATGTCGACCTCACCGACCTTGAGGACGCTGCCCGGCTGGACCATCGCCTCGCGGATGCGCGTGTTGTCGATCTTCGTGCCGTTGGTCGAGTCGAGATCGCGGACGTGGAGACCGTCGGGCGCGCGAACGATCTCGCAGTGGTGGCGCGACACAGTGTCGTCGGTGAGGACGAGATCGTTGTCGGTGGCCTTGCCGATGGTGAGACGCCCGCCGACGATCTTCGACGTGCCCTTGTGCGTTCCGCTGAGCACGATCGCTTGCACCCCGGACGGGGCTCCGAGGATCGATGCCGCCGCGCGCGTCGAAATTTCCTGCGTCGGCATCCCCATCGTCTCGCGCCGCGGATGGCGGACCGACGGGGCGACGCCCTCGGGCACCGCCTTCGTGGGCGGGCCTGAGGTGCCGTCCTCGACGACGGAGCGGTCTTCTTCCTTGGGGTCGGTCACGGTGAGATCGGGGCTGGTGGAGGGGATAGCAGGACGGTAGCCAGGTCCACTTGGGTAGTCCCGCCCCCGAGGGTAACTCGCCTTTCGACCGATCGGCGACCTTGTCGTGAGGTGTCGAGGTCGATCCGGAGGCGGTAATCGCCGTCCGCCAGCTGCGGCTCGTGCGAGACCACCCGCGGCGCGCCGGTGGTCCCGAACGTCATCCGTGCAGCACGCGCGAGGTCCCCGTCGGCCGCCACGTACTGGATCTCGAGCTGCGTGATCTCCGGCGCGGCGGGGCCGAGGACGAGGCTCACGTGCTGATCGCGCGGGGATTTCGAGGCCAGGTAGGACGCGAGGAGGGCGCCGCCTGCGAGGAACAAGATCGGAAGCAGCTTCTTCCGGGGCCGCGGCGGCGACGCCGTCAGGTCGAGGACCGGGGGAGCGGGAGGCTCGGGGCCAGAACGCTCGCCGTCATTTTCCACGGAAAGACCGCACGCGGACGACGAGCCCGCTCACGACTTCCGCGGGGAGCTCGAACTTGGGCATCCGGCCCTTGCCGTTCGCGATGACCGCGGCGATGTCCGCGTCGCTGATCTTCGACTGCCAGTCGTCGCGGCTGAGATCCTGGGCCTTGACCATCGGCCCCTGGGGACCGTCACCGTGGCCACTGGGGCCGTGGCACGACTGGCACTGGTTGCGCCAGGTGAGCTCGACGAGCGGCGGAGCGCCGCCACCGTCGCCCTTGGGGCCCTGCTTCGCGTTCTTCTTTTCGCCGTCGTGGTCGGCGACCGTCCACTCCTTGAGGCCATCGGCGGACGGCGCGCGGTCACAGCCGAACGATCCGAGCGCCGCGGCCGCGACGAGCGGGATGACATGCGCGATCCTCACGACGCGAGGGAGAGTGTGTGCAGGCGGCCTCATCCGGGAACGCTCCTTTCTATGCCATCCCGCGTGGGGGCGCGACCACGGAAACCGTCCTTGTCCCGAGCACCTCCTGGCGCTAGAGATCCAGGGAGAAAGGCGCGGACCACGGAAACGAGGCCGCGACCAACGAACATGTACGGCTCGAGCGGCAATGTCCGCAAAGTCACGGTCCCTGATCTGCGCGCACGCAAGTCGAGCGGCGAGAAGATCGCGATGGTCACCGCCTACGATTTCACCATGGCCCGCCTCGTCGACGAGGCAGGGGTCGACATGGTGCTCGTCGGTGACTCCCTGGGCATGGTCGTCCAGGGGCTGACAACCACCATTCCCGTCACGATGGACGAGATGGCCTACCACTGTCGCGCCGTCGCGCGCGGCCTCGTGCGGGCGCACCTCGTCGGCGACCTCCCGTTCATGAGCTACCAGGTCTCGCCGCAGCAAGCGGTCGAGAGCGCCGGCAAGCTGATGAAGGAAGGCGCCTGCGAGAGCGTGAAGCTCGAAGGTGGCCAGGAGGTCGCCGAGCACGTGCATCGCATCGTGCGCGCGGGGATTCCCGTCATGGGGCACGTGGGGCTCACGCCGCAGAGCGTGCACGCGCTGGGCGGGTTCAAGGTGCAAGGGCGCGGCGACGACGCGGCCGAGCGGGTGCTGCGCGACGCCGAGG
>JANXVA010000180.1 GCA_025351875.1 Myxococcales bacterium
CGTCCTCCGCGTTCCGGGCGGCCACGTCAGCGGCGTCACCGGCGCCGAAGCAGCGACCGCGCTCTACCCGCCGCTCGTCGCGTGGCTCTCCAGGCACGCGACTCTGCTCTCCACCAACGCACCCGAAAGCCGCCTATGAAGCTCGGCATCTGATTCACGAAGGACCAAAATGAAGCTCGAAGAACTCAAGATCATGGTCACCGGTGGCGCGTCCGGAATGGGCGCACACTTCGCACGCAAGCTCCACGAGGCCGGTGCGCGCGTCGCTGTCGGCGACGTGAATGAAGCGATGCTGACGGAGCTTCCCGCGGGGATCGCTCGCCGCAAGCTCGACGTCTCGCGCGAGGACGACGTCGTCTCGTTCGTCGAATGGGCCGCAGGCGAGCTCGGCGGCCTCAACGGCCTCGTGAACAACGCAGGCATTCTCCGCGACGGGCTGCTCGTGAAACAAGACCGTGAAACGAAGGCGATCAAGAAGCTCTCGATCGAGGACTGGAACGCCGTCATCGGCGTGAACCTCACGGGCGCCACGCTCATGGTCCGCGAGCTCGCGGCGGCGATGGTCACCGCGGGCACCCGCCCCGGCGTCATCGTGAACATGTCGTCGATCTCGCGCCACGGTAACCGCGGCCAGTCGAACTACGTCGCGGCGAAGGCCGCGCTCGCCTCGAATACGCTCACGTGGGCCCGCGAGTTCGCGCAGTTCGGCATCCGCGTCACGGCGATCGCGCCGGGCATGATCGAGACCCCGATGACCAAGGGCATGAACCAGAAGGCCCGCGACGCGGTCGTCGCGAACATCCCGGTCGGCCGCATCGGCACCACCGAGGACATCTGGACGGCCGTGAAGTTCGCGCTCGAGTGCGACTACTTCAACGCGCGCACGATCGACGTCGACGGCGGCCTCTCGTTCTGAGCGACCTCCGAGGAGCCCTCAGCCACAGGCAGCTCGTGTCGTGTGAGTCGCACGACCTGAGAGATCGCGACGACGACACCGCATCGCGCCGGGATCCACCCGGAGCGATGCGGGGCCGTCTCGACGAAGCTCTCGCTCCGCGGATCCCGCGTCAGATCGCAGACCACGACGTCGACGGTCGCGGCCGCGTAGGCGACCCGCGAGACCCTCAGGCGTACACCTGACTCCCGCGGGGCCGGCACCGGGATCGTTGGACGGTCCCGCGCGGCGAGCCGCTCGTCCCAGTCCTCCTGCTCCTCCCCGACTTCAAGAGCGTGCATGTCGCCGCCCGGTGCAAGCTCGGTGCCCGGGCGTGGCAGATCGCGAGGCGTTCGAGAAATTCGCGATCAGCCCGCGGTTTCGCGGCCTGCGAACCGCGACACCAATGTGTGCCATGGCACGGATCGTCCGTCACCGTTCATGATCCGACCGTAACGGTCGTAACGATCGGCACGCGGTGTGTGACGATCCGTCGTTCCGTTACGCTCGAAAACGATCGCGCGGAGTGAGGAAGAACGGCATCAGCGTGGGCGTATGACGCCGGCTCCACCGTTGCGCCGTCGCCTCGCGGCGAAGGCCACGAGCGTCATGAACAACGAGAGCCCGCCGAGCAACCCGGACCGACCGGTGCCGGCGCCCTGCACTGCGCACCCGCTCGCGTCTCCCGTGGGCGGCTGCACGCAACGGCCGCCGTAGTCACAGACGAAGCCTGCTGCGCAATCGTCGACGGACCCGCACTGCGCGCGGCACGCATCGGCGATGCACTTGTATGGCGCGCAGCTCGTTTGCTTGCCCGTGAGATCCTTGAGCGTCTCGGCGTCGGCACAGATGACGCGCGACACGCAGGTCTTCGTGGCTGGATCGCACGACGTGTTCGACGCGCAGTCATCGTCCGTCTCGCACTTGGTCGGGCACTCTACCGCGCCCTTGCACTTGTATCCGGGGCAGGTCGGCGACTCGGTGCCAGCGGCTCGCGGGGTGCAGGTGCCGGGCGTCGCGTTGCACACGCCGCAGGCGCCGCAATCGGTCGCGCAGCAGACGGTGTCGACGCAGGCTCGGGTCGCACAGTCCTCGTTCTTGCCGCACGCGGCCGCGACGGGCGCGCCCGACTGAACCGCGCGCGCGCGCAGCCGATAGTTGCCGTACCCACTGCGTGGGTCGAGCCTTTCGTACGCGAGCAGAAGCTGGCCTGGGGCGAACCCGGCAAGCGCGGGAGCTTCCTCGTCACCCGCTTCGGCGGACAGCAAGTAGCCCGTCGGGTCGTGGTTCTTGCCCGCGAGCGAGATCCACGCGCCGTAGATGTCGTACGTCTGCTTGCTGCGGAGATCGCGCCACGCGACCACCCAGTTCGCGTCGTCGCCAGCGTGCGCGACGTGTGGACGTGACTCATCGTGGGCTCCGGTGGCGATCTTCATCCCGCTGGTGCCGTCGAGGTTCTGTCCCGTCGGACTGATGCGCGCGCCGTAGACGTCCGCGGCCTCGAGCGCGGTGCGAAAATCCTCCCAGGCGACGAAGAAACCGCCGCGCTTCGTGTCGGCCGCGACTCGCGGAGCGCGCTGGAGCAGAAAGGCATCACAGAGGACCGTCTCTGCGTCGAGCACGATGCCCTCCTTCGAGATCCGCGTGCCATAGACGTGGCTGACCTGGATGTTGCTCGCGGTGGTCCGTGAGGTGATCCAGGTGGCGAAGTAGTTGGTGCCGTCGAACGCGAGCGCCGGGCTCATCCGCTGCTCGTCGGGCGTCACCGGTGAGAGACGCAGCGGATCCTTCTCGAGGGGAGCCGCGCCGAGCTTGGGCAAGCGCACGCCCGCGATGCTCTTGCCGTCGTTGGAGCGCTGACTCCACACGATGAGGTAGTTGGTGCCGTCGAACGCCACGTCGGGCTCGGCGTACTCGTAGACGTTCGGGTTGACCGGACTGAGCTCGAAGGGACCACCGCTCGGAGCGCCCGTCGCGTCGAGGCGCAGCCCCTGCAGGGCCGGACGGAAGAGCATGTTGTCGTAGGTGGAGAAGACGACCAGATAGCCGCTGCCGTCACTCGCGATGCGCGGCCGCGAGAGCTGCGTGAACTTCGGGTCGCCGAAGAGCTTCACCGGCGGCTGCGCCTGCGCACTCGTGTCGATGCGCGCTCCCCAGAGGTCGGGCTGGGGATCGCGTGAGTCGACCCAGACGGCGTAGTGCGATGTGCCTCCCCACGCGATCGACGGATCGGTTTCGGAGTTCGCGGCCTTCGATACGATGATCGGAGCCACGCCGGCCACGGGCGTCTTGGCGATCTTCACCGCCTTGACGTCAGATCCGGACGCTCCTGAGTACTCGCTCATCACGAGGAGCGATCCCAGCCCGTCGCTCGCGAGGGAGAAGTCGTAGGTGTAGCTGGTCGATGTGCTGAGCGTGATCGGCGCGTCGAGGAGAGCGCCGCTCGCGTTCATGCGGGCTCCGGTCAGGATCCCGGAGCGCGACCACGCGATGAGGAAGTTCGTGCCGTCCGACGTGACGCGCGGTTGGTCGTCGTAGTTGGCGTCCACGGCGACACTGAGGTCCCCGGCG
This sequence comes from Myxococcales bacterium, assembly GCA_025351875.1. Lineage (GTDB taxonomy): Bacteria > Myxococcota_A > Polyangia > Polyangiales > Polyangiaceae > Labilithrix. Next base: position 3,506 of record JANXVA010000180.1, read on the forward strand.
TCGAGCGGCGTCCCCGCCGCGTCGAAGCGGCGCGCGAAGACGTCGACGCCGGTGGCGCCGAGGCCGTTGTAGACGCTCCACGTGACGAGGTGGCGCGTCCCGTCGAACGTCTCGCTGGCGTTGTAGAGGTAGCTCGCGGCGGGGATGCTCACGAGCGTCAAGCGATTCCCGACGAGCTTGCCGTCCTTGCCGACCCTGCTGGCGAACACGCCCCTGCCCGTGTGCCAGCTCACGAAGAAGTCGGTGCCGTCGAAGCTCACGATCGGGGCGTACTCGTACTCGGTCTCCCTCGAGATCTTGATCGGGGTCGCATCGAGGACGGGACCCGACGTGGGGAGGCGCACGCCTTCGATGTCGTAGCTGGTCATGCCGCCCGCGTTGAAACTCCAGGCCACGAGCCAGTTCGTGCCGTCGAAGGCGGCCTTCGGGAGCTGCGGGCTCGAGAGGCCCGTCGCGAGCGTCACCGGCGCCGCGTCGAGCAGGTTGCCGTTGCCGTCGAGCCGGATCCCGTAGACGCCCACGGGTTGGTAGATGTCGACGTACGAGACGGCCCACGTGATGAGAAAGCCAGCACCACCAGGGGCCGCAGCGATCGAAGGCTGGTTCGAGCCGACGCTGCTCGCGATCGGAATACCGGTATCGTCGAGCACCTTGCCGTCCGACGCCACGCGCGCGCCGTAGATGCCAGGGCGCGCGCCGCGCCGGTCGTACCAGACCGCGAAATAGCCCTTCCCAGGCCCCTGAGAGACGACCGAGGGTGAGTTCTGGTCGCCTCCCGCGCTGCTTCCCGCGAGCGGTTTGTCGACCTCCTGCTCGGCGGTGACCGTCGGGTCGAGCACCGCCGGGTACTGTGACGTCGCGAGGACCGCGTCGGGAACGGTCATCACGATCTCGCCGGTCTCTGCCACGAACCGCGGGATCACGACCGTACGCCTGCCGTTTGCGTCGACCCACGTGGCCGTGCCGTAGCGAAGGCCGAGGCCGCTCGCCCCTTCGAAGTGCAGCCCATGCTCGCTCGCCGCGGCATACCGCTCACCGCTGGCGCGCACGCGCACCACGAGATCGCCTTGACCCGAAGGGAGGTGCTCGAAGCGCCAGCTCTGCTCGACGCCGCCCTCGTCGTTCTCGAGGCGCTCGGTGACCTCGCCACGAAGGACCGTGAGGGCGCCGTCGTTCTCGAGGACCGGCGACGCCGGTCGCGCCCCGTCAGCGAGCACGAGCGATCCACGCGCGACGAGCGACGTCTCGAGGGAGAGCGGTGAGCCACGACCGTCGGTGAGTGGAGGATGGGCGATGGGCATCGGCGCTTCCGCACGACGAGGCGTGACCTGCAGCGCGGAGCCGGTCACGTTCGCGTCGAACGCCGCTCCGGCTGCAGCGAAAGAACCTTGCTCGGCGCGGAATGCGAGGGCGGTGCGGCGCATCACCGATCGGAGATCGAACGCCGGGCCTACCCGCGCACCGGCGGCGATGGATGAGCTCGGCGTCGTCGCACGCTCGGCCGGCTGGAGGTCGCGCCCCGGGTCGCTCGAGCAGGACGCCGTGAGCGCGAGACCTACCGCCAGCGGCACCCACGGGCGCGGGTCGCGCAACGATCTCGGCATCGAAAAAGCGTACACCGCGCGCAGGGCCTTCAGAAGTCGAACCTCGCTCCCACACCTGGATTCACGAGGAAAAGGGTAGTGCCGAAGAGCGCCTGGCTCTCGTAACCCGCGAGGCCCTGGTTACCGAGGACCACCCCGCTGGTCGAGTCCCAGCGCGCTTCCTTCAGCGCGACCAGGATCATCACCTCGACGCCCGCCGAGATCTCGATCCGCTCGCCGAGCCGGTATCCCACACGAACCTCTGGGGCGATGTAGACGTGGGGGACGTCCACCGACGTCTTCGCCGTGTCGACCCTTTGAGGCGTCGGCATGCCGCCCGGCGTGAACTCACCCGACCGGCGGTCGGTCGCGCTCCCCAGCAGCGCGCCCAGGCCGACGCGCAGGAGGAGCGGCACCTTCGGGCCGAGGGTGTTCCGGTGGAGCTGCGCCGAGCCGCCCACGAGCAGCCCCTTCAGCGAGAGCTTGTCGCTCGCGGTGCCGGCCGCCGGGGCCTTGCCGACCGGCGTGATGCTCGTCTGCCGGCCGTCGACATCGCGTGCAATATACAAGTAACCGGCGGCGAGGCCGAAGCCGAGCCCGTTCGGCAGCTCGTACCCGACGTGGGCGCGCGCGGTGATGCCGAGCGGGAAGGAAGCCGAGCCACTGTCCGAGACGTCGCCGCCGAGGAGCAGCGCGAGCGGAAAGGCGGTGTCGAGCTCCGCGAAGATGACGGACCTCTTCTGCGCCTGCCAGAGCGGCGAATCCGGGTCGCGCTCGAGCTGTACGGCGATGCGCTCGTGAGCGGCCGCGGGAAGGTCGAGCGGACGTTGCTGGGGGACAAACCCGGCTTGAGCCACCTCGATCTTGTGTCGGCCCTTGCGGAGGCGTCCGTCCCAGAGACCATTGCCGACGACGACGCCGTCCACCGCGACCGAGGCGCCGCTCGGCGTCGGCTCCACACGGAGCGAGCAATCGAGCGCTTCGAGCGCGAGGACGATCGGGGTGACCTGGTTGATGCGCACCGTCGCGTTCGCCGGCTGCGTCCCGAGGTTGCCCTCACCGCGAAGAAACACGACGTGCTCGCCAGTGGCGACGAGGCCTTGCCAGGGCGTCTTACCGACGACGACGTTGTCGACGAGAACCTCGGCGCCCTTTCCTCCGTCCTCGGTCACGGAGAGGCGGCCCGATTGCGAGAGCGGCTCGAGCTTCGCGTCGACGGCGACCGTCTCCTTCCCTCTGACCGCGACGCGCTTCTCCACCGGGGCGAAGCCGTCCTTGTACACGCGGAGCACGTGCGTTCCGGCGGCGACGCGGAGGCTCGGCGCGGGGGTCGTTCCTCGTTCGCGACCGTCGATCGTGATCTGTGCGCCAGTCTCCTGCGTGCGGATGTCGATGGTGCCGACGAGCTGCTGGAGCTCGCTGACTTCCTTGTCGACCGCGCTGCGGTCGGTCGCCGAGAGGGAAGGAAACTCCTTCACGAGCGCCTCGAACATGTCGAGCGCCTCGTCGAAGCGGTTCAGGTTGCGCAGACAGATCGCCGCGTTCTGCGTGTTCGATCGCGTCGGAAACGCCGACCGCGATGCGAGGAACTCGACGAGCGCAGCGTCCCACACCTTCCTGTCGAAGAGCGTCATTCCGCGCTCGAAGCGGGCCTTGGCCTCATCCTTCTTCGCGTCCGAGCCTGCAGCGGGGGAGGGGGCAGGCGTGCTCGGAGCGGGCGCGGCGGCCGGCGGCGGAGCGGGCGCGGGAGCGGGCTTCGCGAGGCGTTGCCCAGCCGCAGGCGTCGCGGGGGCAAGCGCCGCGAGCAGAACGATGAGAGAGGTGAAGCGTCCTCTACCAGTCACCGCAGCCAGTCATACCCCATTCGCGCTACTCGAAGTTGCGCTGCGCGTTCAGGGTCGTGCCGCTCGGCGCCGGCTTGCTGCTCGGCATCGGCTTGATGACGGGTCGCGAGACACCCACGGAAGTCGTGCCCGTCCCTGGGGTCGTCGTCGTCGTCGACGGGATCACCGCGAGCCTCGGGGGGATTGCGCCGCCCTCGCTGATGGCGATCGACTGCGTCGTTTCGCTGCCGTTCGCGCTTGCGTGCACCGTGAACACCGCGCCGAGGGGCCCCTTCAGCTCCACCACCCCGCCCTCGACCGCACGCTTCACTCCCTCGACCTCGACGACCGCGTTCGGGGGCGAGATGGCGAGCGAGACGGTGCGCTCCGCCGGAGCGGCCGTCGTCGCCGTGCTCGGAATCGCCGAGCCCGTCGTCGGGTCGACGGGCGTGAGCGTGCTCGCACTCACGGACGCATTCGGATTCGCACTGGTCGTCGTCGTGCGCGGCTTCTTCGCCATCATCGACGCGCCGATCCCCGCGACACCAATCAGCCCGAGAACACCTGCCGCGACCATCGCGATGACGAACCCGGAGCTCTTCGCGGGCTGCGCGAGCGGCGACTGGGTCATGCCGTGGTGCGTCCCGTTCGTCGGCACGTCGGAGCGGAGCCCGGGCGCCGATGGTGCGATACGCATGCGTTGATCGGCCGAGAGCGGCTGGATGTCGATGCGGCGGAACGGCATGGCGCCCTGGAGGACGCCCTGGAGCGCGGTGTACATCTCGTACGCCGACTGGAATCGCTGGCCCGGATCGGGCTGGAGCGCGCGGTGGACGATGCGCGCGACCTCCGGCGGTACCCACGGAGCGAGCTCTTGAACCGAGCGAGCCGGCTGCGAGCAGATCGCCAGGATGACCTGGCCGAGGGTCTGCATATGCGCGTGGGGCGTCTGCCCGGTGAGGGTCTTGTAGAGCACGACGCCGAGCGACCAGATGTCCGATCGCTGGTCGATCGTTCGCAGTCCCTGCGCTTGCTCGGGGGACATGTAATGCGGCGAGCCGAGCATGCTGCCGGTCCGAGTGAGGCCGCCCTCCTCCGAGCGCTGCATCACGTCCATCAGGACCTTGGCGATGCCGAAGTCGAGGATCTTCATGACGACCTCGCCCTGCTCGCCGTCATGCAGGAAGAGGTTCGCGGGCTTGATGTCGCGGTGGACGATACCGGACTCGTGCGCCTTCGCGAGGCCCAGCGCGGCCTGAGCGATCAGGGCGCAGCTCATCGTCGGCGAGAGCGGCCCGGTGCGGCGCATCAGCTGCGAGAGGTCCTCGCCGAAGAGTCGCTCCATGACCATGTACGGGCTTCCCGACGCCTCGTCGGTCCCCATGTCGAAGACGCGCACGATGTGGCGCGAATCGATGGTGCCGGCCGCGCGCGCCTCGCGCTGGAACCGGACGAAGACCTCCTCTTTGATGTCCTTCGAGACGATCAGCTTGATCGCCACGCGCGAGCCCGTTCCGCTGTGAACGGCCTCGAAGACCGTCCCCATGCCGCCTTGGCCGATGAGCTCGGTGATGCGGTACTTGCCGGCGATGACGTGGTCGATGAGCACGCGAGACTAGGATGGTACGGGGTGCACTAGGGCGGTCAAGAAGCAGCCCCACGGGAGCTACGAGCTACAGGTCGCGACGTGTAGCCTGTAGCCTTGGCAGCGAGGAGCCCTGCTCCTCCTCTTCATCATGCCCGCCCTCACTGACGTACCCCGTAGCTCCGAGGAGTGGCGCGCGTTTCTGCAGTCCCGCGTCGCGGGCTTCGGTCGAACGCTCGCCGCGTTCGTGCTCGGGTTCTACGTGTTCGCGAACGCGGCGGCGATGCTCCATCCGCTCGCCACCTGGGGCGACTGGGTCTCGCCGCTGAACATTCTGGTGCTCTCGGCGGGAGGAATCTGCGCAGCGGTCTGGCTCGCGTGCAAGATGCGTCAGCGATCGACGACCGAGCTCGAGACGATCGACGCCATCGCCACGATCGCGACAGGCTCGTGCATGGGCCTCTCGTCGATCTACGGCCCTGCGGTCCAGAGGCCCGAGCTGTCGGCGATCATGGGCGTCCTCATCTTCCTCATCCTGCGCGCGATCGTCATTCCGAGCGAAGGCAGCCGCACCACGATCCTGAGCGGCATCACGGTGCTGCCGGCCATCTACGGAGCCTACGAGTGCCACCGGCGCGAGCTGCCCGCGCCTTACACGCTTCCGCTTCCGCTCTACCCCGCGCTCACGGCCGTGTGGGCCGGGCTGGGCGTGGTCGCCGCGGCGCTCGCCTCCCGCACCATCTTCGGCCTCCGCAAGAAGGCGAGCGAGGCGCAGAAGCTCGGCCAGTACACGCTCGGCGCGAAGATCGGCGAGGGCGGCATGGGCGCGGTGTATCGCGCGAGCCACGCGATGATGAAGCGTGACGTCGCGATCAAGCTCCTCCCCGCCGACCGCGCCGGCAAGGACGGTCTCGTCCGGTTCGAGCGCGAGGTGCAGCTCACGAGCCGCCTCAACTCGCCCAACACGATCGCGATCTACGACTACGGGCGCACGCCCGACGGCGTCTTCTACTACGTGATGGAATACATCGACGGCTTCAGCCTCGAGGACCTCGTCACGCGCTTCGGGCCGCTCCCCGCCGGGCGCGTGATTCACCTCGCGAAGCAGATCTGCGCCGCGCTCGCGGAGGCACACTCGATCGGCCTCATCCATCGCGACATCAAGCCCGCGAACGTGGCGCTCTGCGAGCGAGCCGGCGTCTTCGACGTGGTGAAGGTCCTCGACTTCGGGCTCGTGAAGGAGCTCGGGACCGACAGCGCATCGACCACGACCGCCTCGCTCACTGGCACTCCGCTCTACCTGTCGCCCGAGTCGATCACCGCGCCGGACAGCGTCGACGGTCGGAGCGATCTCTATGCCGTGGGCGGAGTCGCCTACTGGCTCCTCACGGGCACGCACGTCTTCGCCGGCACCACCGTCGTCGAGGTGTGCAGCCACCACCTGCACACGAAGCCCGAGTCGCCGAGCGCTCGGCTCGGCGAGTCGCTCCCGGCCGATCTGGAGACGGTGATCCTCCGGTGTCTCGAGAAGGACCCAGCGAAGCGGCATCCGAATGCGGACGCCCTCGCCCACGCTCTCGACGCCTGCGAGAGCGTCGACGAATGGTCGGCCGACCTCGCGTCCGCGTGGTGGGAGGTACACAAGCGCGAGGCCGACGAGGCTCGCCCCAAGATCTCCCGACCGAGCCGCCTTCCGGGCCCCGTCGCCATCGACCTGCACGGACGCGACGGAGAGGAGCCCACATGAGCGGCGACGACCGCGGAGACTCCGCCGCCGACGGCGCGCTCGACCTCATCAACTTCTTTCGCGCACTCAGCCCCGATGCGCGCCGCGACTACGAGGCCCTCGCCGCGAAGGATCGCGAGTTCGGCGAGGACGTGGCCGCCGAGCGCCGGGCGAAAGTGGTGCCCACGTGATTCCCGACCCCGAGGCGGTGGCCCGCGCGTACGCGGTGATCGCACCCGAGCTCGGTGTCACCCCGCGCTCGAGCGAAGCGGCGATTCGCGTCGCGCTTCGCGAGGCGGACCACCTCGCCAACGACGTTTACGACGTTCCCGCCGCGCTCCTCTACGCGCTGGGGCACCACTGTCGATGTTTCGCGGGGTTCCGGGCGATGAGCGTGCTCGTCGTCGAATGGCACACCAAGACGCTCGGTTTCAAGCTCACCGCAGGCAGGGAAGAGCTCGCGGACGTGCTCACCAGAGTCGCATCGGACGAGATGACGCACGAGGAGGTGCGCGGCTGGGTCGTCGAGCGCTTGCTTCCCTTCGGCGGCTGAAGAATTTGGTACCCTGTCGCCACCCATGCGGACCTCGGTGCTCCTCGGCGGACTTGGCCTCCTCCTCCTCTCGAGTGGTTGCAGCGCTCCGACGCGTCGCTTCGCGCTGAAGGCGCCGCTCGCGCGCGACACCGACCTCGACGCTGTCTACGTCCCTTGCCACGAGGAGGACGACGACAAGGACAAGACGAAGAAGAAGAAGATCTGTACGCCCGAGCCGTACGAGTCGCCGTTCGTGTGGGACGGCGCCAACCAGATCGCCTTCCGCCCGCTCGCGCGCATCTTTGCCGTCGACCCAGCCGGCGAGTCCGCCAACGTCAACGCGTTCGACGAGGTCGCCGACTCCGCGTGGTTCACCAACCGCATGGGCGCCGTGCCGTACGGCGTCGAGGACGTCACGCGAGGCTTCTGCGAGAAGGAGCTCGACACCGAGACCGCGCAGGACGGCTCGTGGCCCATCGACCAGGGCAAGCCGAACGGCGCGAACCCAGGCTTTCGCGTGAACGTCCCGGGGCCCGGGAAGTTCATGCTGAAGACCGACCCTTCCGGCGAGGGCGAGCGCGCGACCGGCGCGACGTCGGTCGCCTCGCGCATGTACCACGCGCTCGGCTGGTGGGCCCCGTGCGACTCGGTCGTCTACCTGAAGCCGAGCTTCCTCAAGCTGAAGCCGGGGCTCAAGGTCACGGACAACAGCGGCGTCACCAAGAACTTCGACGAGGCCGCGCTCAAGAAGATCCTCGACGGCGCACAGCACCGCGCCGAGCTCGTTCGCATGGTCGCCTCGAAGTGGCTGCCCGGTCGCACGCTCGGCCCGTTCACGTACAGCGGCAAGCGCAGCGACGACCCGAACGACGTCGTCTACCACGAGGACCGTCGAGACCTCCGCGGCGCCAAGGTGATCGCCGCGTGGCTCAATCACTTCGACACGCGCGAGCAGAACTCGATGGACACCTGGATGTCCGTCGACCCCAAGAACGCCGACGCGGCGCCGGGGTACGTTCGCCACTGGTACATCGACCTCGGCGACTGCTTCGGCAGCCAGTGGACCGAGGATCAGATCTCGCGCCGCCTCGGCTTCTCGTACTACGTCGACCTCAAGCACATCGGAGAGGACTTCATCACGTTCGGCGCGGTGGAGCGCCCGTGGGAGCGCGCGGTGAGGAAGGGCACGTTCGGCTACTTCTCGACGCGCGACTTCGAGCCCGACGTCTGGCACGGCGGCTACCCGAACCCGGCGTTCGATCGGATGAGCGAGCGCGACGGAGCGTGGGGCGCGCGGAAGATCGCCCGCTTCCGCAACGAGCATGTGGACGCTGCCGTTCGTGTCGGCAAGTTCACCGACCCCGAGGACACCGACTACCTGATCAAGACGCTCATCGCGCGTCGCGACATCGTTCTCCGTCGCTGGTTCCAGAAGGTCTCACCAATCGGCGAGCTGAGCGTCAGCGCGACTGGCGAGCTGTGCGGGACCGATCTCGCCCGCTACTCGCACGTCTACGACGACGGCTCGTTCAAGTACGGCGCGAAGGTCTTCACGGGCGCCCACTTCACCGCCGCCGGCGACGCGCCCGTGCGTGCCGAGGCCGACGGCAACCTCTGCGTGAGCATTCCGCATCGCGCGACCGATGGCGGGGCTCCCGAGGGCGACGCTTCGCGTTACGTCGTCGTCGACGTCGCGAACGGCCAGGCGCCCGGTGTCTTGCGCGCCCATCTCTACGATCTCGGCCCGAAGAAGGGCTTCACGCTCGTCGGCATCGAGCGCCCGTACGGCAACGCGCCCCCCGGGTGAGGGAGCGGCGATCCATGATGGTGCGTCGCCGGTGACTTGCGCGGCGCGCCGCTTCCAGCAATCCTGAACGAGATGCTCTCTTCCTTGAAGCGCTCGCCCTCGTTCATGCTCGCCGCGATCGCCACCGGTGCGCTCTGGATGGGATGCGCGACGGCCAACGGCGACCCCACGACCGACGAGCCGACGGCGCCCGTGACCCAAGGAGGCGGCACGACGAAGCCCGATGCGAGCCTGCGCCCCGACTTCGAGGCGGGCTTCGCGGCCGATCCGGACGCAGGCAACAACGTCGACCCGACGCCCGACGGCGGCGACACGTGCATCGACAACGCTGACCCTGGCGGCGCGGAGAACACCGCGAAGGCGCTCCCCGATACCGATGACGCGCAGAACACCGCGATCAGCGTGAAGGGGATCCTCAACGGCCCGGTCGACATCGATTTCTACAAGCTCCACGTCACGGACAAGAGCTTCCACCTCCTCCAGCCCGACATGCAGATCGCGACGAGCGGCGTCGAGATGTGCGTCTTCGTTCGATGCGACACGAACGGCCCTTCCAACGTGACGTGCTCGTCACCCGCCGTCGCGAAGAAGAGCGACATCGGCACGGACGGCTGCTGCGGCACGGGTCCGTCGGCAGTGTCACCGGGCTGGGACTGCAAATCGACGACCGACTCGGCGGCGCTCTTCGTCCGCATCAAGCAGACGGGGAACGCCTGCCTCCCGTACTCCTTCTCCTACGCCTTCTGAGGGAGGCTTTGCGGGTCGGTCGCGTATGAGCACGCATAGCTTCTTCGGTCCCTCATGATCCTGAAACGCCGCAACCTCCTCGTCCTCTTGCCGTTCGCGACCCTCGCGTCGGTGATCGCGTGCTCGGCGACGAACGGCGATTCGATCCCCAGCCAGATCTACGACGCGTCGGCCCTCGATGTGGGCTCGGGACCTGGTAATCCCGACGCGGGCGGCCGCCTCGACGGCTCCGCGGTGAAGGACGGCGCCACGACGGACGCACCTACCGATTCGCCGCCGGACGCGCCGATGGTCAACACCGCGCCGGTGCAGATCAACGAGCTCTTCGTCGATAACGATGGCCTCGGCGACGGCGCCGAGTTCGTCGAGCTACGCGCCGCGCCGGGCACGCCGGTCGACGATCTGAAGCTGCGCCTGATCTACGCGGACGGTCAGGTGAAGTACGAGATCAGCGTCGGTGATCCCGGTGCGACGTTTCCCGCGAGTGGACTCTGGGTCGTCGGCGGCATGCAGACGTTCAAGCTCAAGGTCCTCGACCACGTCGATCGCACCGTAGCTCTCAGCACGTGGGGCCTCGACAACGCTCACGGCGCCGTTCAGGTCGTTCGCGGGACGACGCTGCTCGACGTCGTGGGTTACGCGAGCACTCTCGATGCCGGTACGCTCGCGCCGCCAGCCTCCGCGCCGAAGGCGACGGTCGAAGGAACCGCCGCGCTCGTCCCGGCTCCGGCGAGCGGCATGAACCGGAAGGGGCTCGGGCTCGGCCGGAAGACGGCCGCCGCGGACACGAACGACAACGCCACCGACTTCTGCAAGATGGAAGCGTCGCCCGGGTACCCGCAGAACGCCTGTCAGTAACGCGACCGTCGCGCGGTCATTTCGGGCAGCTCAGCTGGCACACGAGATGGGCCGAGGCTTTGTAAATGTCCGCACACTGGCACGAGGCGTAGCAGCAGGTCGGGCCGTAGCAGCTGTTCGAGCAGGACGAGATTCCGTGACACAGCTCGTCGGGACCGCAGACCGCGGTGCCCGCGCCAGCGCTCGAGCCCGCGGGGGGATCGGACGACGGCGTCGGGTCGGTGGACGTGCCTGCTGTGCTCGAGGGCGGTGCGCCTGCCGTACCGGGCTCGCTCGAGGTGCCGGACGACGGCGCAGCGGGCGTCCTCGGCGCACCGGTGTTGCTCTCGGAGCTCGTTCCTGAAGAAGATGTCTTGTCACCGTCGGACTCCGTGGCTCCGGAGCAGGCGGCGACGAGACATGCGAAGACCACGAAGCCCGCGCGCGCGGGCTCGAAGAGAGCGTTCATTGGTTCGACCTCGGGTAAGGGAAGGGAAGCGACCGACCCGAGAGCAAATGGAGTGCCGCAGCGGAAGCACGCTGCGAAATGGCGAGTGTTGCGCGCCGACCATGGCGCGCGCGTCGTCGGGGTGTGAGCGCGCGGCTACAGCTCAGGGACGGCGGCCGGGCGCGGGCAGCGAGGCGCCGCTCCGGATCGCATCGACGATGGCGCTCGCGAATACCTTGTCGGCCTTTTCGCACGCCTTCTTCTCGGAGGCGCAGGAGACGGACGTGCAAGCCTTGAAGAGGGCCTCGTGCGTGGCCTTCACCTTGGGCGAGGCGAGCAGCGCGTGACGCGTCGACTCCTCGAGGCGGCTGAACTGGATCTCTGCGGGCTTCGGTGCGGGCGGACGGCGCGTCGTGATCTCGCCCTCCATCACCGACACGCACGACCCGTCCCAGCGGAGGACATCGTAGCTCGCCTGCGCGCCGGTCATCATGATGCCGCCGCCGTTCGCGCCGTGCTTCGCGAGGACGATGATCTCCTCGTCGAACGCGAGCTTCGTGCGGTGCGTGCGGCCTCCCGAGGCGTTCCACGCCTCGACATCACCCGCGAGGTAGATGCGCGTCCAGGGGGTGCCCTTGCCGAAGAGGCCGAGGGCCACCTCGGGGTAGGTCGCGGTGCAGAGCTTCTTCGCGTACGCGGGCGCGGGCATGCAGAGCTTCGCGTCCTTGAGCGTCGCTTCAGCGCCGCAGGTCGTGGGAAGGGGACCTAGCTCCTCGGGCTTGCCGTCGTCGCGGGACTCCTCGGCGGCGCCACCGATGCCGAGGGCGAGCGTGATGCTTCGGGCGGACGACGCCGAGGCATCGGGCGCGGCGGAGGGAGTCGCCTCTGCGACGCGCGCAGGACTCGCAGGCGCGGTCGCGCACGCGACCGACGTGAGGGCGACGAGACCCGCGACCACTGCCAAACCGACGTTTCCCATCATCGCTCTCCTCCGGACCTTTCCGATACGACTTACACCTTCAGTAAGCGACCTTGTCCTACCTTCGGATACATTATCGTCAAGGCGGAATCGAACGGCCGCACGGTAAGTGCGTGAAATTTCAAGGAGGTCATTCGCCGATTTTTGCGGTGCTCTTCCCCCTCAACATGGAGTTCTTGCAGCGTATTTCGACGTGGGCGGGCCGGCGTTCTACGATCGGGCACCACCATGGCGGCACGCTCGATCGGCTCAGGCACCATCTCCTTCGGCCTCGTCTCGATTCCCATCAAGCTCTTCACGGCCGTCTCGGCCAAATCCGTGAGCTTCAACATGCTGCACAAGACGTGCGGCGGTCGGCTGAAGCAGCAGCTGCTCTGCCCGGTCGACAACGTCATCGTCGAGCGCTCCGATACCGTGCGCGGCTTCGAGTACGCGCGCGACCAGTACGTGAAGTTCACCGATGAGGAGCTCAAGGCCATGGAGGCCGCGCGCACCGATTCGCTCGAGCTCGTCGAGTTCGTGCCCGCCGACACCGTCGACTTCCTCTACATCGAGAAGACGTACTTCCTCGGTCCCGACAAGGGGGGCGACCGCGCCTACCGACTCCTCTCCGAGGCGCTCGAGAAGGCAAACCGTCTTGCGGTGGGTCGCTTCGCGCAGCGCGGGAAGGACAACCTCGTCATCATCCGGCCGTACAAGAAGGGGCTGATCCTCCACGAGTGCTACTACGCCGACGAGGTCCGCTCGTTCGACGACGTGGAGACGGGCGGCGCGTTCGAGTTCAAGCCGATCGAGCTCGAGCTCGCGAACAAGCTGATCGAGCAGCTCGATCAGGACAAATTCGAGCCTGCGCGCTTCCGCGACACCTGGGCCGACAAGGTGAAGGAGGCCGTCGAGCGGAAGGTCGCGGGCGAGGAAGTCCAGGCTGCGCCCGAAGCCCCGAAGGCGCAGATCATCGATCTCCTCGAGGCGCTCAAACGCAGCGTCGCTCAGGTCGGCGAGGGCAGGGCCGCGAACATGCCCGCGACGGCCGTCAAGGCGTCGGCGCCTCCCGACGTCTCGGCCAAGGGCGGACCGAAGAAGGCCGAGCCGCGCGACAAGGCGGAGAAGGCCGCGAAGAAGAGCAAGAGCGCGTAGCCGGTCTCGAGGAGCGAGACGGAGGGCGAGCTTTGGTGGGGGCTCGCCTCGGCCTCAGCCCGTCTTGCGGCCGCTGTCGTCGCCCGCCGCGGGACGCGCCCTGACGAGGCCCGGTCGGACGCTCTCGGGGACGGCGGGGACCGGGCGGCCTGCGTGGAGATCATGGATCGCGCGCCGCCACTCCTGGGCCTGCACGATGCACGCGCGCTCGCGCGGTCCTCCGGCTACGCCCTCCTCGTCGCGGTACCGGTGCGCGAACGCGAGCGCTCGACGTGCCGCTTCGCGGTACCCGGCGGCGAGCTCGCCCTCGCGGACAAGTCGGTCGATCTCGGCCTCGTCGACCAGCGCGTCGTCTCGTCTCATCGCTCCCAATTATGGACTGCCCGCGATGCGCGGGCCAAGGGCGCGTGCTACGAGGGGGCCGTGATCGCGCGACGAATCGGCATTTGTGGTGCCGCAGTGTCATTCCGCCTCCTCGCCCTGGCGCTCGTCGGCGTGGGCGCGGCCACGGCGTGCGCAAACTCCTCGCGTGACCCGTACGACCCGAACGGCCCGGCGGCCATTTCGGACGGCGGCACGTTCGCGACGGAGGCGAGCCACCCCGACCCGACGGGGGCGGGAGAGGTCTTCGGCCATAGCGACAACACGCTCTACCGCGTCGATACCGTCACGCGTGCGATCACCGAGGTCGGCACGTTCAACGGCTGCACGAACGTGAACGACATCGCGCTCGACGAGACGTCCTCGATCTACGCCTCTACCGCGACGGAGCTCTTCTACGTCGAGACGAACACCGGTAACTGCACGCGGATCGCCACGGGGATATTTCCCAACTCGCTCTCGTTCGTTCCTGCGGGCACCCTCGAGGCCGATCGCGAGACGCTCGTGGGGTTCCAGGGCGGCGACTACGTCCGCATCGACCAGAAGACCGGCGCAGTCACGAAGGTCGGCGCCATCGGCGGCGGTCTTCAGTCGAGCGGTGACATCGTCTCCGCCAAGGGCGGCAAGACCTTCGTGACGGTCACGGGGCCCGGCTGCTCCGATTCGGATTGCCTCATCGAGATCGACCCGAAGACCGGTGCGCTCGCTCACAACTGGGGCCCCATCGGCAAGACGCAGGTGTTCGGTCTCGCGTTCTGGGCCGGTGAGCTCTACGCGTTCACGAACGCGGGCGAGCTCGTGCTCGTCACGATCGACACCGGCGTGCTCGTGGCGACGCCCATCCCGATCACGAACGCACCGAAGACCTTCCGCGGCGCAGGCTCGACCACGAGCGCCCCAGTCGGCCCCGTCCGCTAGATCCCCCGAGGGGTTGTGCCACGGCACACTTCAGGACCGCGCTGTCGGAGCGGCGGTCGGGCCATGCGCGCGAATGCCTGGAAAATAGGGCTGGCCCGGGCGTTGCGGAAGCTATTTCCCAAGGAGTCCCACGAACCACCATGCGCTCTTATGCCCTTCTCGCGCTTCCCGCCCTCGTGACCCTGCTCGGCGCCTCCGGCTGCAGCGGCAAACCCTGCGGCAGTAGCGCGTACGACTCGGCGAACGCGGGCGCCCCGCAGAACAGCGCGGCGAAGGCTCCTTCGCCGTCCGAGAACGCGGGCGCCGCGGCGCCTGCCGACGCGAGCCGCGCCGTCAGCGAGGCCGACATCGTGCAGCTCGATCACGAGCAGAACCGCATCTATGCCATCTCGAAGTCGGGCTCTCTCGCCATCGTCGACGCGTCGAAGCCCGCGGCGCTCACGCTGATGGGCAAGACCGCGCTCTCCGGCGAGCCGTTCGAGATGTATCGCCGCGGCGACATCCTCCTCACGATGTCGAACGGCGGCAGCGGCGCAGACGGCAATCCGGTTCCCGTCGTCCTCGACGGCGACGGCACCGTCCCGCCCGCCCCGGATGCGAAGGCGAGCGCGCTCCTCTCCGCCGTCGACGTCAGCGATCCCGCGAAGGCCCACACGACCGCGACGTTCCGCGTGCCCGGCGAGATCGCCGACTCGCGCATCGTCGGGAACGTCCTCTACCTCGCGACGTTCGAGGACGGCCAGTGCTACGGCTGCACCACGAACGTGGCGCGCACGCTGGTGACTACGTTCGACATCGCCATCCCCACCGCCCCGAAGCAGATCGACCAGATCGTCTTCGCGAGCCCCGCGGGTCAGGGCTTCAACTACGCCTGGTCGACGCCGTGGAAGCGGAGCATCGTGGCGACCAATGAGCGTCTCTACGTTGGCGGTCTCGCGTCGAACGCGGACACGACGACGGATGAGGGCGTGATCCAGGTGCTCGACATCACCGACCCGACGGGCCACCTCACGGTCGGCGCGAAGATCATCACGGCGGGCCCCGTGCTGAGCCGCTGGCAGATGGACGAGAGCGACGGCGTCCTGCGCGTCATCAGTCAGCGCGGCGCGGGTCGCCTGTCGAATGGCGAGAGGTTCCCCGACATCGACACGTTCCGCATCGAGAGCACGCAGTCGCTCGTACGCCTCGGCCACACGACGCTGACGCTCCCGCGGCAGGAAGGCCTCAAGACGGTGCGGTTCGACGGCCCGCGCGCCTACGCGATCACGTTCAACCAGACCGACCCGCTCTTCGCGATCGATCTCTCCGACGCCGCGCATCCCGCGCAGAAGGGCGAGCTCTCGATGCCCGGGTGGATGTACTACCTCGAGCCGCACGGCGACCGCGTCATCGGTCTCGGTCTCGACCGCAACGACCAGGCCGGTAACCTCAACGTCTCGCTCTTCGACGTGTCGAACATGGCGACGCCCACGCTCGTGAAGCGCGTCTCGTTCGGTCCGACCAACATGTACGAGGACTACTCGATCACGAACGGCGTCCTCGCGGAGGACCAGGACCGCATCCAGAAGGCGTTCCGCGTCTTCGAGGACGGCCTCATCGCCATTCCGTTCTCGGGCGCCGGGAGCACGGGAACCGCGACCGGAAGCTCGTGCAGCACGCAGGGAAGCGGCATCCAGCTCGTCGACTGGACGAGCACCTCGCTCACGAAGCACGCGATGCTGCCCGTCAGCGGGAACGCGCGCCGCGCGATCCGGCGAGACAGTGCGGTCGCGAAGGAGCTGATCGCGGTGAGCGACTCGAACGTGACCTCGTTCTCGATCGATCTCCGTGACGCCCCCAAGCAGAACGCCGACGTCGTCATCGGCACCTGCGTCACGCGCACGACCCCGAACGGCTCGAACGTCGGCGGTGGTGGTGGGCGCGTCGGCGGCGGCGACTACTACCCGGGCGGCGGCTACGGCGGCTACGACCGCGCGTACGGGAGCAGCGGAACCAGCACGAGCAGCAGCCCCTGGCGCGGCGCGCTCTGCAACTGAGTCAGCGCTTCGGAGGTCCCAGCGCCTTGTCGAGCTTCTGCTGGAGCTCGATGAGGTCGACGAGGTCCTCGACGTAGTCGAGCTTCGTGGTGTCGATCTTCACGATCGGGCCGAGGTCGTAGCGCTCGAACCAGTCCTCGTAGAGGTTGTGGAGGCGACGCAGGTAGGCGTCGGGGATCGCGGACTCCATCGCGCGGCCCCGACGCTCGATGCGTTTCTTGGTGGCGCCGAGGCTGCACGTGAGCGCGACGAGCACGTCGGGCGGACGCAACGTCTTCTTGATGCCCTCGTAGAGGCGCTCGTAGACGGCCCAGTCACGCGCCGCGATGTAGCGCTGGTTCTTCAGGCTGCGCGCGAAGATCTCCGCGTCCTCGTAGATCGTGCGATCGATCACGGCGGGACGGTTCGCCGCGAGCAGCTCCTGGTGGAGCTTGAGCTTGTGCGAGAGGAAGAAGACCTGAGAGTGGAAGGCCCATTTCTTCATGTCGTCGTAGAAGTCGGCGAGATATGGGTTCTCGTCGTTGGGTTCGTAGAACGGCTCGAGCCCGTACCGCTTCACGAGCCAGGCAACGAGGGAGGTCTTCCCTGCGCCGATGGTTCCGGCCACCGCGACGTACCGCTTCATGGTCTCTCGTTGTACCGTGCCCTCCATGGCGAAAGCGACGGCGAAGGCGACCTTCCTCATCAAGAGCGAACCGTCCGTCTACTCGTTCGAGCAGCTTCTCGGCGACGGGTCGACGACGTGGGATGGCGTGCGCAACTACGAGGCGCGCAACAACCTGCGGGCCATGAAGAAGGGCGACACTCTCCTCTACTACCACTCGAACGAGGGCAAGGAGATCGTCGGGCTGGCGCGTGTCGCCAAGCCGGCGTTTCAGGACCCGAAGACCGAGGACGACTGGAGCGCCATCGAGGTCACGCCGATCAAGAAGCTCGCGGTGCCCGTGACCCTCGCGCAGGCGAAGGCCCATCCGCTCCTCTCGAAGATGGCCCTCGTGAAGAAATCGCGGATCAGCGTGGTCCCGGTGACAGACGCCGAGCTCGCAGTGGTGCTGGCCCTCGCGAAGACGAAGCTCTAGCGACGGAACGACGCGCCTGACGATGGCATCGTAACCTTCGGACCCATGGCCATGCGCTATCTCACGTTCTTCGCGGTGGCGCTGCTGGTGATGGGCAGCGCGCACTACTACGTGTGGGCGCGGCTCGTTCGCGACGTGGCGCTCCCGAAGCCGTGGTCACGCGTCGCCACCGCGGCGATCGCGTTGCTCTTCGCGCTCCTCATGGGCGTCTTCATCGTCGTGCGAAACCTCCCGCGCGCGATGGCCGCACCGTTCACGTGGGTCGCGTACACCTGGTTGGGGCTCGTGTTCTTCCTCGTGCTCTCGCTCGCTCTCAGCGGTCTCGTCAAGTTGATCGCCGTGCGCCGCGACACGGGCGTCCCCGCCGACCCCGAGCGCAGGCAGGCGATCGCGAGGCTCTTCGGCGGCGCGGCCGCGGTGGTCGGTATCGGAGCCGGCGGCTTCGGTGTGGCGAACGTGCTCTCGCCGGTCGCAGTGAGCCGGGTCCGCGTCGCGATCGATCGGCTGACCAAGGCGAAGTCCGGCTACCGCATCGTGCAGATCTCGGACATCCACGTCGGGCCGACCATCGGGCACGATTTCATCGAGGAGATCGTCACGCGCATCAACGCGCTGAACCCCGACCTCATCGCCATCACGGGCGACCTCGTGGACGGTTCGGTCGCCGATCTCGCCGAGCACGTGGCGCCGCTCGCAAAGCTTCGTGCGCGGGACGGCGTCTTCTTCGTCACCGGAAACCACGAGTACTACTCGGGCGCCGACGCCTGGATCGCACACCTGGGGACGAAGCTCGGCGTACGTGTGCTCCGCAACGAGCACGTCCAGATCGGCGGCGAGGACGGCTTCGACCTCGCGGGGATCGACGACGCATCGGCGCACGGCGACGGACACGGCTCGGATCTCCCCAGGGCACTCCGCGGTCGCGATCCGTCGCGCGCCTGCGTTCTCCTCGCGCATCAACCGCGCGGGATCGACCTTGCGGACACGCTCGGCGTCGACCTACAGCTCTCGGGGCATACGCACGGCGGCCAGATGGTGCCGTGGAATTTCCTCGTGCGCTTGCAGCAGCCGTTCGTCGCCGGACTGCACAGGCTCGCGCGCGCGCAGATCTACGTGAGCCGCGGAACGGGCTACTGGGGGCCGCCGATGCGTGTCGGCGCGCCAGCCGAGATCACCGAGATCGAGCTCGTCAGCACTCCGTCCGCGTAGCGCGAGCGTAGACGCCGCAAAGGAATCCAGAGCCGCGCAAGAAACTGTGGCGCGCCACGGTGATCGCGACACCCCCGCCACACGAGGGGGTTGTGCGTGTCTCGCGCACCTCGCTTGAATCGACCGCAGAACTCACGAGCCGCGCGGATGCTTATCTCGAGCGAACCGGGGGCACATCGCGTGCACCTGGGGTGTTCGAGGGTGGAGGAGTCAGTCCGTGACGCGTAAAGCAGAGGTCGTATCGATTGGCCGCGTGCCCCCCCGCGCGCCCGGCCCCCGGCCGTCGGGGGTCACGCGCATGCCGGTGGTCCGCGGCCGTCGTCCGTTCGGTGCGCGACTGGTCCGCGAGGCTGACTCCGTGGCCAGCGCGCGCGGCGACGCCGACACGCGCGCGTGGCAGCTCATCCACGACGACCCTTTCGAGCGCGCAGTCACGGAAGAGGAGATCGCTCGCGTGGTGCGGTCGTTCGCGGCGCGCGGCGAGACGCCCTACATCGAGGTGCTCCGCCGCCTCGTGGGTGTCGACGACATGAGCGAGCTCGAGGCGAGGGCGTTCTTTGGTCGCATCGTCGAGCATCGTCGCGTCATGGCGCAGGCACTCGGTCGGTCGATTCACATCCGCGTCGCGGCCCTCGATCTGCTGACGGCGCGTTCGCCGGCCTCGGGCCAAGGAACGCGTCGCGACAGCCACCCGATCATCGTCACGCCCGCGCTCCTCGAGAAGGCCTTCGAGGTCGCCACCGCGGACGCCATCACCGGGCTCCCTCAACGAGCTCACTTCCTGAACCTCCTTCGCCACGAGCTCAGGCAGCGTAAGCGTCGCAGTGTGTGTGTGGCCTTCATCGATCTCGACGGTTTCAAGCGCGTGAACGATCGTCACGGCCACTCGCGTGGTGACGACGTGCTCAGGGCGCTCGCGCGATCTGCACGAGGCTCCCTTCGTGAGGGCGACGTGCTCGCGCGCATCGGCGGAGACGAGTTCGCCGTTCTCCTGCTCGACGCCTCTCCCGCGGAGGCCGACGCCGCGCTCATCCGCCTGCGCGATCGCTTCGAAGCCCTCACGACGCCGCTCGGGACCTCGTTCTCGGCCGGAATCGCCATCGCGGCGCTGGGTGAGCCCGCCGAGCGGGTCGTCATGCGCGCCGACCAGGCGATGTACCGTCAAAAGCGCGCGCGTGCTGCGCTCTCCGGGTGATGATATTCTCCTCCAGGTGACCGGCTTTCCCACGCGCTACGTGAACCTCGAGTCCGCGCGTCTGCGGTTCGGCGATCGCGTCGACCGGCTCGGTAAGTTCCTGTCGGAGGTCGACGGCCCTGCCGATCTCGTCGTCGAGGCCATCGAGGCGTTGCCCAAAGGGGAGGGCTGGCGCCTTCTCGAAGAGGGACTGCGTGGCGGTTCGCGCGCGATTCCCGGCGCACCGCGCGCCATGCGCGACCTCCTCGACGCAGCCACCGAGGTTCCCGCGTGGGTCGACTGGGCCACGTGCGACCGCGGCGGCGAGATGTTGATGCGCGTCGGCGTCCTCGGCGGCGCCGTCCTCGGCTCGCACTCTCTCGTGCTCGGCTACGCGTCGCCGGCCGGCAACAAGCCGCTGGTGCTCTCGGGGCGGCTGAAGCACAAGGCCATGCGCAGGCTCAACGAGACCGCGCGGTTCGTCCAGGCCGTCTGTCGGCCCGGAGGGATGCGTCCGTTTGCCGACGGCTGGCAGATCACCATGAAGGTGCGCCTCATCCACGCCCAGGTGCGGCGGATGATCCTGAAGACCGGTACGTGGAACGAGCGGGCGTGGGGCGCTCCGGTCAACCAGCACGACATGGCCGGCACGACGCTCCTCTTCTCGGTCGCGATCATGGATGGGCTCCGCAAGCTCGGTGTTCGGATCGATACGGACGAGGGTGAGCGATACATGCACCTCTGGAGGTGGGTAGGTCACGTCATCGGCGTCGACTCCCAGCTCCTTCCCGCCTCGGAGCCCGACGCGACGCGACTCGTCGATCTCATCGCGGCGACGATGGGCCCACCCGACCAGGACTCACGTGACCTCACGAAGGCGCTCTTCGATGCGGCCTTCGAAGGCGCAGTGACGCCCAAGCAGAAGCGCGACGCCGCGCGCAGGGTGCTCTTCGGTACGACGCTGTGCCGTGAGCTCATTGGCGACGAGCTTGCCGACGCGCTCCACGTCCCGCGAAACTCCGTGCGCTTCGCGTTGCCGATGGTGCGTCGCCTGGTCGGCGGCGTGGAGCGCTTCACGCGTGCGGTGCCGTTCGCGGAGCGCGGTGCGATCGCCGCCGGCTCTCACTACTGGGACCGCGTCGTCGAGATCGGGCTGCAGGGCGCGACCTACGAGTTCGGGTTGCCGAGCGCGCTCGGCTCGCTGGCTGCCTGAGGAAGTCCCTGCGTTTCCCAGGCGTTCTCGAGGATCCATACCGGCGACCCAACGACGTGGTCACACTCGGGGTCCTACCGCCGATGTCCCGGAGCATGAGAAATCCGCTCGCCCTCGCTGTCGCGACCCTCGCATTGTCTCTCGCCGCCGCCTGCACCGGCGAGGGTCGCGCCCCCGCGCCCGCCACGAGAGCGCCTTCTCCCGACGGTCCCGCGCCGGGCGCGGTCGCCACCCCTGGCCCCGCGGCACCCCCGAGCCCGCCGTCGAAGATGAACGACGCCGATGACGCGCACCGCAGCACGAGCCCGCCGCTTGCGCCGGCTGAGCCGGCCTACGACCTCGCTGGCGACCGCGAGCGGCGCGCTCGGGTCGCGAAGGAGGAGCTCGGCCCGAAGACGATCACCACGGTCGTGTCCGACATCTTCGTGGTCGTCGGTCCGCCGGGGTGGCAGGGCGGCGCCTTCGAGCAGAGCGTGTCGCTCATGCGAAGCTCGATGGCGGGCTACCTGAACAACCGTTTCGGCAAGAAGCCCGCGCAGGCGATCAGTGTCTATCTGTTCCCCGAGGGCCAGACGTACGAGGCCTTCTGCAAGAAGAAGTACGCCGCGCCGTGCATCGCCCACTACGGCTTCTACCAACCGGGCGATCGCTACATGGTGATGAACATCGGGCTCGGTCTCGGCACGCTGACGCACGAGATCGTCCATCCGCTCGTGGAGTCCGACTTCCCCGAGGCACCGACGTGGTTGAACGAGGGTATCGCCTCGGTGTTCGAGGCGCCGGTCATCACGAAGCCGGGAGAGATCCACGGGGTGAAGAACTGGCGCCACCCGCGCCTCAAGCGCGCGCTCACGAGCGCCGAGCGAGAGCATGCGCGGCTCGACGTGATGTTCGCGATGCGCGACGACCTGTTCCGCTCCGAAAACGAAGATCTCCACTACGCGATGGCTCGCTACGTGTGCCAGTGGCTCGACGAACGCGGAAAGCTCTGGACGTTCTACCAGCGCTGGCGCGACACCGTCGCCACCGATCCGAGCGGCGAGAAGGCGTTCAAGGAGGTCGTCGGCATGACGCCCGCGGAGGCAAACCCCGTCTGGACGAAGTGGACACTCGCACTTTGACAGGTAGGACTCCGCCGCTCCGCCCCTCACGCTTCGCGTGAGCCTCCCCGTGGGCGATGCGCGCTCCCGCGTGCATGTAGCGACGCGACGCATGCAGGTGGGAAGACGCCAGCTGCGGCGCGCTTGGGGCCCCACTGACCAACGTGCTTGCACGGCATGCGCGTGAAACGCACGCGGCAAGGGTAGGTGGGGCACGCGGCGCCGGGATCCGGTCCGCGTCGAAGCATGACAGCGGCCTGCGCGCGGGAGCGGCCCGCTCCCCTCCGCCGCCGACACCTGGACGCTCTGCGATCCCAACGGGCCGTTTAGGTTGCGCCCTGGAGATCCCCAACGAGGTAGCCTCCGCGCTCGTGGGGGAGAAGTTCACGTTCGATGTCGCCACGCACGGGAGCACCACCGCGCTCGTGTATCGCGCGCGCGACCCGATCGGCGCGACGCTGATCCTCGCGCATGGTGCCGGCTCCGCGCAGACCCACCCGTTCATGGTCGACATGGCGCAACGGATCTCGAAGCGCGGCATCGACGTCGTGACCTTCAATTTTCTCTACACCGAGCGCGGTCGGAAGATGCCCGATCGCAACGACCTGCTCGAGACCTGCTGGCATGCCGCGATCGCGAGCGTGCGCGCGCGCGCCGGGCTGCCCACCGAGCGCATCTTCTACGGCGGCAAGTCGATGGGTGGCCGCATCATCTCGAACATCGCAGCCTCCACGGCCGGCGAGGGGCTTGCCGCGAGCGGTCTCGTGTTCCTCGGCTATCCCCTCCATCCCGCGAACAAGCCCGAGGTCCGGCGCGACGCGCACCTGCCGCGCGTTCCGTTTCCGATGCTCTTCGTCCAGGGCTCGCGTGATCCGCTCGGCGATGCCGCCGAGATCCGCAAGGTCGTACGCCGGCTGCCGCATGCGGCCCTCCATGTCGTTCGTGGTGGCGATCATTCGCTCGAGCTGCTCGCGCGCGACGGAGGAGCCGCAAAGCGCGCGCCGGCCCTCGAGGGCGCCGCCGATGCAATCGCCGCGTTCGTCCAGAAGTTCGGGGGTACGCTCGCCTGATGTCGGTCATCGACGGCGGCACGATCCTCGTCACCGGAGCATCTTCCGGCATCGGCATGGCGATCGCGCGTCTCGTCGCATCCCGAGCGAAGGCGGTCGTTCTCGTGGCTCGTCGCGTCGACCGCCTCGAGGAGCTGAAGCGCACGCTCACCGAAGCGCGCAAGGAGCTCCGCGTCGAGGTCATCGGTTGCGATCTGTCCTCGCGGGATGACATCGCGAAGCTCGTTGCCGAGGTGGCGACGCGTGGTCTCGACATCGACGTGCTCGTGAACAACGCTGGCATCGGAATGATGGGCAGCTTCGAGCGCGCAGACGCGGCGAAGACGACCTTCATGATCGATCTCAACGTGACCAGCCTGACGCTGCTCACGCTCGCGTTCCTTCCGGGCATGGTCGAGCGCGACCGAGGCGGTGTGCTCAACGTCAGCTCGGGCTTCGGGCTCGGGGTCACGCCGCTGTTCGCGGCGTACATCGCCACGAAGCATTACGTGACGGGCTTCACCGAGGGGCTCTGCGCAGACCTCGCGGGCACGAACGTCGTCGCGACGCAGATCTGCCCGGGGCCAGTCGCGACCGAGTTCGAGCAAACGATGGGAAATACGACAGATGCCAAGATCCCCGCTTTTATCGAGATCTCGGCCGAACAGTGCGCCCGCACGGCGGTACGGGCCTTCGAACAAGGCCGTGCGCTCGTGGTGCCGGGCCTCGTCATGAAGGTCGTCATGCTCCTCAATCAGCTCTCGCCACGCTTCATGCGGCGGGCGTTTGCATCGATCCTGGGGCGCTACGCCCGGGCGAAGAAACTCGCCTAGGCAGTGCTATAACGAGAGTGCTTTTTCTCCGCCTCCGAGCCCCCGCATGAACAATCCCCCCAAGCGTCCCGGCGCCTCCCGGCCGCCTCCGCCGATCGTCTCCACCTCGCAGAGGCCGCCGGCGAGCTTGAAGGATGCGCTCGCCGAGGCACGCGCGATCTCGGGCGGCTCGCTCGGCCGCCCGAGCTCCGTGCCCAGCTCGGGCTCGCCGACCGCGATGAAGGCGCGGAAGGTCGTGATGCTCGTCGACCCCGATGCGTCGCTCCGTGCACGCATGCGCGCGGCGATCGAGCCCTACTACGACGTCATCGAGTGCAAAGACGGCATGGAGGCCGTCGAGATGGCGGGGACGATGCAGCCGCCGGCGATGATCGTCAGCGAGAACGTGATGCCTCGCGTCGACGGGTTCACGTTGGCGAAGGTGCTTCGCCAGAACCCCGTCATGAAGAGGGTCCCGATCATGTTCTTCTCGTCGCGGAACAGCCCCCAGGACGTGACGCAAGCGCTGGTGCTGGGCGCGTGCCAGTACGTCCTCAAGACCGTGTCCGTGACGGATATCGTCGCGAAGATTCGCAAGATCGTGGCCTAGCGCGGCCGTGTTACTCCGCATCGGCTCCATCCCTGTCCGCGTTCGAGGTCTCTTCCTCTTCATGGCGGTCGTCCTCGGGGCGCGCCTGCAGCGGCCCGACCTCATCGCGATCTGGGTCGCGATCGTGTTCATCTCGGTGCTCGTCCACGAGCTCGGCCATGCGCTCGTCGGCCGGATGTTCGGACTCGAGCCGCAGATCGAGCTCCATGGAATGGGCGGCACGACATCCTGGGTGAACGGCGGTGACATCGGGCACGCGCGCGGGATTGCCATCTCGCTCGCTGGCCCGTTCGCCGGCTTCGGGATCGCCGCGCTCCTCTTCGCTTGCGAGCGACTCGGGCTCCGCCCCCATAGCCCCCTTGCCGTCCTCGGGCTGGAGCTCGCCTTCCAGATCAATTTCTGGTGGGGCATCTTCAACCTCGCGCCGATGCTCCCGCTCGACGGCGGCAACGTCTTGCGAGGAACCTTGAACCTGCTCACGAAGGGGCGCGGCGAGAAGCCGGCGCGCGCGATCTCCGTCGTGATGGGCGTCGTTCTGCTCGCTTATGCGGCGCTCGCCGGTGCGCTTTGGCTCGGTGCGCTCGCTGCGTTCTTCACGTGGGCGAACGTCCAAGCGTATCGTCAGGCTGACACGCGCTCGGCCGACGTTCCGCTCGCGCAAGCCATCGAGAAGGCCTACGTGGCGCTCGAACGTGACGACGGCGAGCAAGCGATCGCGCTTCTCCGGCCCGTGATCGTGCCGCAGACCTCCGAGGAGCTCCGGGCCATCGGCCTGCGCGTCTACTCGTATGCGCTCCTGATCGAGGGCATGTGGGACGAGCTGCTGCCGATGCTGGAGAAGAACGCCGCGCTCATCGGCGCCGAGGAGCTCACGCGCTACGCGAAGACCGCACGCGAGCTCGGACGCACCGAGGAGGCCGATCGCATCGGTGCGCTCGTTTCGCGCCCGCGTCCCGCGAACGACTTCGGCTGAGGGCTCTCGGAGGTCACTCGGTCACTTCACGTCGGCGCAGCAACGGAAGCCGACCTGCTTCGCGCTGTAGTCCTCGCCGTGATGCGTCGTGGCAGCGCGACATCGGTTGCGGCCCGGGAGCCACCAGCCCCCGCGGAGTGAGGAGCGGTTCGGCGCGGTCATGCCCTCGCGCTCGACCCACTCGTCGACGTTGCCGATCATGTCGTGCCCGCCGAACGGGCTGACGCACGCGGGGAACGCCGAGAGCGGAGCGCGATGGTCGCGCAGCTTGTCCATCGGCCCACCGAGGTCGGTGCGGTCGTGGTTGCAGAGGCTCGAGTCACGCTTGAAGCCGTAGGGATACGGATTCATCTCGGGACCTTCGCACGCGAACTCCCACTCGCTATCCTTGCAGAGGCGCGCGCCGCGCGCTTCGCAGGTGCTCTTCGCCTCCGTCCAGCTCTTGTTGACGACCGGAAGCGCATCCTTCGCTTCGCCGCCGGGCGGTGCTTGCTCGCCGTACTCCTCGCGATCGACACAGAAGCGACGATGCTGGCGCGGTCCCTTGCACTTTGCAGGCTTCGCGTACTCGCCGCACCGCAGGTTCTGGTACGGCGGCGGGTCGAGCCACTTGAGGCAGGTCTGCTCGGGGTCCGGGCAGTAGTCGCCGTCGACGAGCAACATGCCGCTCGCGCACGGACCTTGAACGCCGTCCGCAGGCGTAGGGTCGGCGCCTTTGGCCTTGCTCGCGCCCGGTGGCGTGTCGGCTCCACCGACGGACGCTGCGATCGCTTGCTGCGGCGCAAGCCTGGGTGGGAGCGGGCTGCCGCTGGCGGGTCCGTCGACCGGCGCGAGCGTCAAGCCGCAGAAGGTGGCGACCGAAATTGCCTTACTAATCGGGCTCTGGAGGAACAAGACTTCAACCCCCACTTCAAAGTGTGACGCCTGGCCTCGGAATCCGCCAGCTTTCGGCGATCGTCCGGGCGTGCGGAGAACGGCCGAGCTGAGGGGAGAAGGGGCGTTGGGCGACGTATCAAGAGGCGCTCAGCCCTGCTTCCGACCGCGAGGTCGGCGTTCCATCCGGGAGGACGACGTGAATCCAGCCTCGCCTGCGCCGAAGAAACGCGATTCCTTTCGGCCACTTCTCTTTGCACCCCCGCAGGGCGGCGAGCTCCTTCCGCCGACCATCCCGCCGCCGCCGCGCGCCCCTTCGTGGACGGCGGAGGCCCCTGGCGCGAAGGCCCGGTCGACACGGTCGGCCAATGACTCGCATGTGCGTCTCCGCGCGCAGTCGCTCCCGCGCGCCGCGGACATCCAGCACCTCGACGCGCAGGATCTCCTCGATGAGCTCTGCGAGGACCAGCTCACGATGAGCATGAACCTCGCGCGGCTCATGGAGTCGGTCGCGAGTGCTCCGCGTGATCTGTCGATGGCAGCCACGCTGCGAACGCTCGATGCACGGCTCGCAGATCTCGGTGCGCTGCGCGACGCGCTTGCTCGCGTTCATCTCGCGACGGTCGACACGCGGCTCCAGCGCCTCGTCGTTCCCGAGTCTGCGCTCGCCGACTACCTGCGCGGGATCTACGCGTGGGGGCACGCCGTCGTCCGCGCGCTCGAGCACCTCGCGTCGAGCCTTCAGCCCGAGGGCCCGCTTCGCGTGCATCCGGACTGGGCGCTGCTCCGCTGGCGGATCGAGGAGGCGAAGAACTTCCACTTCGACGAGCTCCACGAGCCGATCCGCGCGGACCTCCTCGCGTTCACGATCATCGTGCAGGGCGGCTCGCTCGGCGCGGACCACCCGCGCATCAACGAGCTCGAGTACGCGGTCGAGCGACTCATCTCGACGGCCGTGGCCCTCGAAGAGCACCTCGACGAGCGCTTCGGCTGAGCGAGGCTACTTCGGGATCGTGAGCGTTTCGATCGTCGAGCCGTCGGCCCGCAACGCGGTCCATTTCAGCTGGGTCGCAGACGCCGACATCACGGCGAAGCCGTGGACGCTCTCTCGCGCCTGGATGTAGGGCTGCGTCGTCTTGAACGCGTAGAGGTCGGCACCGCCGCCGCCGAACACGAGATAGCGTGTTCCGAGCGCGTCCGTCGTCGCCGTGCCGTCGGAGGTCCCCGTGCCGCCGGTCATCGGCTTGGTCGACTCGTAGCTGTGGACGTGCCCGTTGAGCACGGCGTTCACGTGGTACTGGTCGTAGAGCGGCGCCCAGGCGGCGCGCAGGTCGAGCGCGGGCGAGTGCCCGCTCGATGTCGTGTACATCGGCTGATGGTGCATCGCGACGACGAAGGGCGTGCGCGCGCGGTCGACCGCGCTCAGCGTGAGGTCGAGAAACGTGCGCTCCACGCCCGTGATGACCGAGCTCGAAGACACCGTGTCGTTGAGCGTGACGAACCGCAGCGGTCCGTAGGTCGTCGCGTACCACTCCTCGACTCCGCTCGCGCTCCCGTTGTCGGGGAGCGCGAACTGCGCGAAGTAGGCCTCGTTCAGGCCCTCGTGGTTTCCGTGCGCCCAGATGCCCGGGAGCTGAGCGAACAGCTCGGGCGCGGCGCCGAAGAGCGCGTCCCATTGCGACTGGATCCCGCCGCTCGCTACGGCGTCGCCGGTCATCACCATCGCCGTCGCGCCTTGCGCGATCGCCGACTTCGCGAGGTTCGCCCAGACGTCCGGGTTCGTCCGCGTATCGCCGCCGACGAGGATCTTCACGTCGGTCGCCGCATCGGGGGCCGTCGTCACCTTGTAGACCGCGCTCCGTCCCTTCGAGCCGCCTGCGTCGTAGTAATACGTGCGCCCGGCCTGGAGCCCGCAGAGGTGCACCTCATGCTGACGGCGATCGGTTGCGCCGTAGTCGAACGAGAAGCCGTGCGCGATCTTGTCGAGCTGCGTCGGCGAGTCGCCGAACCGCACCTCTGTCGCGTTCGTCGCGCCGTCCGTGGCCCACTGCACGACCACCGAGGATGATGCGTTGCCGGCGATCGTGAGGTGGAGGTTCTTCGGCGTCGGCGCCGCCCCGGACGCGTCCTCGTGGAACTTCGCGGCAGGCTTGCTCGGGCTGACCTGCCGGATCGGGTACCCGCATCGATAGGCGGTGTAGGGAAACGCGACCGGACCGCTCTCCGTCGGAGGTGCCCACGCTGCGTTGGGATCGCCGTCCTTGCCGGGCTCGACCTGACCGCGAGGGGTCGGGTCCGGCTCGACCGGCGGAGCCGGCGGCACCGGGTCGACCGGCGTGGCGGTCCCGCTGCTCGACGAGCATGCGGCGGCGTATCCCGCGAAACCCACCAGCCCGAGCCACAACCATGTTCGCGTCGTCAATGGCGCCTCCGTCGGAGTGAGAGCTTAGCATTGCCCTGGAAAATGGCTCCACTATGCTCCGCGCATGGCGACGATGGTGCACGAGGTCCTGGCGGAGACGGTCGCGAAGCACGGTGACCGCGCTGCGCTCCGGGTGAAGAGCGGCGGCAGCTGGAAGACGACCACGTGGAGCTCGTACGGTCGCGACGCGCGACGGGCTGCTCGCGCGCTCCTCAAGCTCGGCATCGAGCCCGGTAAGGGCGTCAGCTTGATTGGGCAGAACAGCGCCGAGTGGCTCATCGCCGACGTCGGCGCCATCCTTGCCGGTGCGATGCCCGCGGGTATCTACACGACGAACAGCGCCGAGCAGGTCCGGTACATCACCGATCACTGCGAGGCGAAGGTCTCGTTCGCGGACACCGCGGCGCAGGTCGCGAAGTTCGTCGCCGAGAAGGACCACATGCCGCGTCTCGAGGTCGTCGTCCAGATGACCGGCAAGCCCGCCGAAGGCGCGGGCGGCGGCAAGCTCCGCGTGATGGGCTGGGAAGACTTCCTCGCGCTCGCCGAGGACGTCCCCGAGGCCGACCTCGAGGCGCGCATGAAGGCGCAGAAGCCCGACGACGTGTGCACGCTCATCTACACGTCGGGAACGACCGGCGAGCCGAAGGCCGTGATGATCACCCACACGAACATCGTGTGGACGGCGGGGACCTTGCTCCCGACGTTGAAGCTCGGCCCCGAGGACATCACGCTCAGCTATCTCCCGCTCAGCCACATCGCCGAGCAGGTCCTCACGATCCATGGGCCGATGGCGATGGGCTCGGTCGTGTACTTCGCCGAGAGCATCGAGAAGCTCGGCGAGAACCTCGCCGAGGTCCGGCCCACCCTCTTCATGGGCGTCCCCCGCGTCTGGGAGAAGATCCAGGCGAAGATGCAGGCGGCCGGGGCCAAGGCGCCGCCGATGCGGAAGAAGCTCGTTGCCTGGGCGAGGAAGACCGGCCTCGCCGGCGGCTATGCCGAGCAGCGCGGCGAGAAGAAGCCGCTGCTCTTTCCCGTCGCGAAGAAGATCGTCTTCGACAAGGTTCGAGAGCGCCTCGGCCTCGACCGCACGCGCCTCTGCGTGACGAGCGCCGCGCCGATCTCGCGCACCACGCTCGAGTTCTTCCTCGCGCTCGGCATCCCGGTGCTCGAGGTCTACGGCATGAGCGAGTGCACCGGCCCCGGCACGTACTCGCCGCCCGAGCGCTATCGCACCGGCAAGTGCGGCATCTGTCTGCCCGGCGCCGAGCTCAAGCTCGCCGAGGACGGCGAGATCTGCATGCGCGGCAAGCACGTCTTCAAGGGCTACCTGAAGGATCCCGAGTCTACGGCCGCCGCGCTCGACGCCGAGGGCTGGCTCCACTCCGGCGATATCGGAACGATCGACGCGGAAGGGTTCCTGCAGATCACCGATCGCAAGAAGGATCTGCTCATCACCGCGGGCGGCGAGAACATCGCGCCGCAAGTGCTCGAAGGTCACCTCAAGGGGATCCCGGTCGTCGCTCAGGCGGTGGTCATCGGCGATCGTCGCAAGTACCTCTCCGCGCTCGTGACGCTCGATCCCGAGCGCGTGAAGACCGAAGCCGAGCTCGCCGGCTCGCCCGCGCGGAGCGTCGACGACGCCGCGACCTGCACCGTGTTCCGCCGTCACCTCGAGAAGCAGATCGACACGATCAACGAGAAGCTCGCGCGCGTGCAGACGATCAAGCGCTTCGCGATCATCCCGCGCGAGTTCACGATCGAGGGTGGCGAGCTGACGCCGACCATGAAGGTGAAGCGCAAGGTCGTGAACGAGAAGTACAAGGTCGAGATCGAAGCGCTCTACCCCTCCGAGGAAGGCGAGGGGGCCTCCGCCCAGGCCTGAGGCGCATCTATCGGTGAAGGTGGGATGCCCACGGAAGAGATCGATTTCCAGATCGATCTCTCCGGCCGTCCGTTGGATTGGCCGTGACCACGCCCTACCGCAACGAAGTCGACGCCCTCCGTGAACGCAAGGCCTCGCTCGAGGCTGAAATTGCCCGACTTCGTGACCAGACGACGCGCCTCGACGAGCTCCGGGCTCGCGAGACCGCGCTGGCGAGCGAGCTCGCCAGCGTCGACGGCCGCCTTCGCGCTGGCATGCCGAAGCGTGGGCTCCCGCTCCTCGACCAGCTTCGTGTCGCCAGCCCGTGCAAGGCGGACTGGAACGAGATGCTCGGTGACGAGCGTGTGCGGTTCTGTCTGAGCTGCGAGAAGGACGTCTACAACCTCTCGTCGATGGCGAAGGACGACGCCGAGGCGCTCCTGCGCGACCGCCTCGGTGACGACCTCTGCGTGCGGTTCTACCAGCGCGCCGATGGCACGATCCTCACGCAGGACTGCCCCGTCGGCGTGAAGAAGAAGCGCACGAAGAAGCTCGCGCTCGCCGTTGCCGGCGCTGGCGCGATGGCCGCCGCCGCCGCGACGATGTTCATGCGGGGGGAGACGTGCACGACGCAGGGCGCGGTCGCGGGGGGTGTGATGTACCAAGGCGAGATGACGCCAGTGAACGTCGATCCCTCCCCGGTCCCGCCGATCGCGCCGGTCGCGCCGAGGACGGTGACCGATCCCAACGAGGGCCACTGGACGGCCGGCATCCGCGCGATGCCCGAGCCGACGCCTCGGCCCACCCCGAGGATGGGCAAGCCGATGGTCGGTCGTCGCTGAACGACTACGCGGTGGTGCGCGTCTTCAGGCTGTCGATCGCGTGAACCGGGGCGCCGTCGCCCTTCATGAGGTGCGCGATCGCGCCGAGGACGAGGCGCTGGCTCTCGAGCATGCTCTTGCCCTCGAAGACCGGCGAGACCACCTGCACCGTGAAGTGACCCCCGCCGGAGCCCGGGCCGACCTGCACGGCCGCGTCCGGGATCTTCTCGAGGATGGCCGCCTTCATCGCCTCTTCGGTCGGCGTGCCCATCAGTAGCGCGCCACCTTGGAGTCGACCTTCTGGGACCAGGCCTCGATGCCGCCTTCGAGGTTGAAGACGTTCGTGAAGCCTTCACGGAGGAAGCGCTCGGCCGCGCTCTTGCTGCGCATCCCGTGGTGGCACTGGAAGACGATGGGCGTCTTCTTGTCGAGCGCGAGGAGGTGCTTCTCTCCGGCGGCGTCGAGCGCGCGGGCGCGATCGATCTTGGCGATGGTGCGCTCGTCCTCACCGCGGACGTCGAACATCTCGAAGGGCTTGCCCTCGTCCATCCACGTCTTGAGCTCGGTGACGGTGAGTGACTTCACGCGCGCGGGCTCGTTCGGGTTCTCGATCTTGAACGCGCCGCCGTCCGGGGTGTCGACCCACTGGATGCGGATGCCGTCGGCGCGCTTCGCGCTCGCCTTGTCGAACAGCACCTTCAGGCCGCTCGCGACGACCTCGATGTCGCCGGCCTGCGGGGGGCCGAAGTAGAGCTCGTACTGGAATTTGTCGTCGATCTCGAGGCGGAGGTGCTCGCCGTTGCCCTCGTCCGCATCCTTGATCGCCTTGGCCGCGCGCTCGTCGAGCGTGATGGTCGGGGTCGCGACGGGCTTCTCGACGACGCCGAGCTTCTTCTGGAGATCGCCGGCGGCGTACATCTCCTTCACGATGTCGCAGCCGCCGAGGAACTCGCCGTCGACGTAGAGCTGCGGGATGGTCGGCCAGCTCGAGTACTCCTTGATGCCGTCGCGAACGGCGGGATCGGAGAGGACGTTGACCGTCTCGAAGGGAACGCCGGTCTCCTTCAGGATGCCGATCACCTGGGCGGAGAAGCCGCACTGGGGAAAATGCTTGTTGCCCTTCATGAAGAGAACGACACGGCTCTTCTTGACGAGGTCGTCGAACTGCTGGCGCTGCTGATCGGAGAGGGGCATCGGGAGAGGAATTACGCGGCGTCGGCGGGCCGTCAAGCCCTCTCTAAGCGCGACCGCATGGTAGCGTGTGGCGCATGTATTTCGACGCCATCAAGCAGATGAAGAAGCACCTCGGCCAGCTCGACAAGTGGCTCGAGACGGCAGCGACCCTCGCCGAGACCAAGAAGTTCGATGCGAAGAACTTCATGGGCCTCCGCCTCTCCGTCGACCAGTTCCCGTTCGGGCGGCAGGTGCAGGTCGTTTGCGATACCGCCAAGACCGTCGCGGCGCGCCTGGCCGGCAAGGAGGCCCCCGCGCACGCTGACACCGAGCAGACGCTCGAGGAGCTCCGCGCGCGCATCAAGACCGTCATCGCGTATCTCGACACCTTCAGCGCCGCGGATTTCGCGAACGCCGCGACGCAGAAGATCACCCAGCCACGCTGGGAGGGAAAGTGGATGACCGGCGCGGACTACTTCCTCGAGCACGGCCAGCCGAACTTCTACTTCCACCTCACGACCGCGTACGCGCTCCTTCGCCACAACGGCGTCGGCATCGGCAAGCGCGACTACCTCGGCACGCTGACGCAGCACGCACCGGCCTGAGGGCTCTCAGCCCACTGCGCCACTAGGCGCGGGCGCTCGCCCAGTCTCCCGCGCGCGTGAAGAGTCGCGCGAGGACGATCGGTACGAGGTAGTTCCCGCCGACGTAGAGGCGCGGCAGCGTGAAGCGATCGTCCGTGCTGCGCGCGCGGCCCTCTCGCGTGGTGACGGCGCTGGAGAAACCGGCGGCACGGACCGCCGCGACGGCGGATGCGTCATGGCGACCGAACGGATAGCTGAAGTGCGAGACGGAGCTGCCGATCACGTCCTCCAGCTCCGTCTTCGAGCCTTCGATCTCCTCCTGTCGCTCGCTCGCTTCCGCACACGACGTCAGATCGCAGTGCGTTCGCGTGTGGGCGCCGACCTCCATGCCGGCGTCGTGCCACTCGCGGACCTGGCCGCGGCTCATCATACGCGTGCGCACGCGCAGGAGGTCGGAGTCCCATGCGTTGTACGCGCCGAGGAGGCTGCTCGTGACGTAGCAGGTCGCCGTGAAGCCGAAGTCACGCAGGATCGGAAGAGCCTCCTCCGCGTTGTCGGCGAAGCCGTCGTCGAACGTGAGGCAGACGACCTTCTCGCGACGCGCGTCGGCGGGGCGCGCGAGGTGCGTCATCGCCTCACCCATCGACACACCGCGAAACCCGAGCCGGGAGATGTGACCGAGGTAAGAGCGAAACCGGCGCGGCGAGAGGTAGAGACTCCGGGTTCGCGCCCGAGGCTCCGCGACGGAGATGCTGTGAAACATCAGGATGGGAACGCGCATCATGACCTCGCGAGCCTCTCGTAGAGATCGCCGTAGGCCGCGCACATCTTGTCGATACCGTGCTCCGCGACGACGTAGCGCCGAGCGGCGATGCCCATCTCTCTCGCGTGCCAGGCCGCCTTGCTCGTCGCTGCCATGCAGCCCGCGAGCGCGTCGACGGTGTGCTCCTTCAGCACGCGCCCGGTCAGCCCGTCGACGACGGCCTCGGGCGTGCCACCCACCCCGAACGTGATGACCGGCCGCCCCATCGCCTGGGCCTCGAGGAGTGAGAGCCCGAGCGACTCGCTCCTCGACACGCTCACCACGACGTCGACCGTTCGCAGGATTGCGCGCGGGTCTGCCTTGAAGCCGTGAAAGGTCACGCGCGAGCCGATGCCGAGCGTGTCGGTCAGGGCGACCAGCTTGGGAAGCTCCGAGCCGTCGCCGATGACCTCGAGTCGCTCATCATCGAGCCGAGCAAGCGCGTGGAGGGCGAGATGCACCTGCTTCACGGGCTCGAGGCGACAGAGGATGCCGAAGGTGAACGGCCCTCGCCCACGCTCGTCCGACGAAGGTGCGAAGTAGCCCAGGTCGACGCCGTTGCGGATCGTCGTCACCGGACACCTCACGTCAGGGACGTGCGTTCGCACGAACCGCTCGACGGAGGTGCTGACGGCGACGGCGGCGTCCGCTCGGCGGAGCGACCAGCGCGTGAACGGCGAGCAGCTCGGATCGACGAAGTAGCGTGTGTCGTGCTCGGTTCGCACGACGCGGGCGCCGACGCGGCGGGCCGCGCGGGTTCCGATGACGTGAGATTGAAACGTGTGCAGATGCGCGATCGAGGCGCGCTCGCGGCGCATCACGTCGGCAAGCCACGCAACGTCAGACCTTCCGAGCGATCGCACGAGATACGCGAGCGGGTTCTCTCGCACGCGACCCCGATCCTGGACGCGCAGGCCGGCGTTCGAGAAGAGCCGCGCGAGACGGTCGCTCGGCGTCATCAGCGCGATGACGTGGCGTACGCGCGTCTGCTGAGGGCGGGACGCGAGCTCGACGAGAAAGCGCTCCGCGCCGCCACACTCTCCGGCAACGACGACGTGGACTACCGTCGGTATCTCCGCGACCGCGTCGACGATCGCAGGGCTCTCGCGGCGCCCGGAACGCCGAGCCGCACCACCGGATCGTCGGGCAACGACCCATCCCCGCTCCTCACTCGAGAGCATTTGCCCCTCCTTCGACCGCAGCTGCGCTGGCAGTTGCCTTTGCAATGTGCCGATATCGGGGCGCAACTTCGATTAAGTATGCGTAATGAGAATTTGCCAATCGACCAGGTTTGATTTCTCGATCATTCGCGCCACTGCCGGACATTGACCTGCGATGAACAGAGGTCGCGTCGCTCTCGGTCTTGCGGTGTCCGTCACGCTGGCGTGCGCTGGCCTCTTCGCGTGCAGCAGCAGCAACGGCGGCACGAGCGGCGATACGGTGCCCACGGCGGTCCCGACCGCGGCGAAGGACGCGAGCGCGCCCGATACCTACTCTCCGCCCGGCGACTCGAGCGTCACGACGGCGGATGCAGGCAGCGACTGCGGTATAGCGGCCGCTCTGCACCCGCCGAAAGCCGATGGCGGTGTCTACTGCCCGTTCAGCGCGCCTACCGGCGGGAAGAACCTCTTCTGCACCGTCACGCAGGAGTGCTGCGAGAACCCCAAGGGCGGCGGCGTCTCGACCTGCGAGACCAAGGGGACCGCGTGTCCCAACGCGGCCGCGACGGTCTGGGAGTGCGAGGACCCGTCCGATTGCCCCGGTCAGAAGTGCTGCGCGCACGGCTCGGCGGGCACCGCGGTGACCATCGGCACGGACACGTGTGGCCCGTACCTCTCGAAGTTCGCGGGTACGAAGTGCGCGGCGACATGCGCGGCCGGCGAGCTCGTCGTCTGCGAGCAGCAGTCGGAGTGCACGACCGGCACGTGCACCGCGGTCAAGCCGAAGGGCAACGACATCGGCGTGTGCAAGTGATCCGAGCGGCTCGGGCCGTGTTGCTCGTCGCGGGGCTCGCGCTCGCCGGGGCATGTGGTGGCGCATCGACGCCGGCGGGAGGTGTCGACGGGCCTGGGGCGACGGGCGACGACGGCGGAACGACGGATCCGGGGTCCACGAGCGGCAGCACTCCAGGCGTGACGGACGGCGGCCCGGTCGCCCCGGGACCGGACACGGTCTCGATCATCGTCGAGCCGACGGACAAGGCAGGGGCGCTGCTCGCGGCTGTCCAGGGGGCGAAGACGTCCGTTCACATGACGATGTACCTGCTCGACGATCCGCGCTTCATCAGCGCGCTCGTCGCCCAGCACATGGCGGGGCGCGATGTGAAGGTCATCCTCAACAAGGTCTTCCCCGGCGGGTTCGGGACGAATCAGAAGGCGTTCACCTCGCTACAGAACGCGGGGGTCGCGGTCACCTGGGCGCCGACGACGTTCACGCTGACTCACGAGAAGACGGTGCTGCTCGATGGCACGAGCGCGTGGATCATGACGATGAACCTCGAGGTCTCGAGCCCGCAGAACCGCGAGTTCCTGGCCCTCGACACCCAGGCGGCCGACGTTGCGGAGGCGGAGGCGATCTTCGCCGCGGACTTCGCCGGCACGCCGATCACCCCGAGCGGAGACCTCCTCGTCGCGCCGGTCAACGCTCGCGAGCGCCTCCTTCAGCTGATCCAGGGCGCGAAGACCTCGCTCGACCTCGAGGGCGAGGAGCTCAGCGACTACAAGATCGTCAACGCGCTGGGTGCCGCGGTGGGCACCGGGGCGAAGGTCCGTGTCGTGCTCTCCGACAACGCGCCGTCGGCGGCGCAGAGCACCGCGGTCGCGCAGCTGAAGGCCGCGGGCGTGCACGTCGTCTCGGTCGGCAAGCCGTACATCCACGCGAAGGCCATCGTCGCCGACGGCGCCCGTGCCTACGTCGGCTCGGAGAATTTCACGACGGGGTCGCTCCAGTACAACCGCGAGCTCGGGCTCATCACGAGCAACGTCACGTCGGTAACGACGGTCGCTCAGACCATCGCGCAGGACTTCGCATCGGGAAATCCGCTCTGATCCGCTCGCCAGGACCGTGGTTGGGGCGCGACGACATGGCGTAGACTCCCGACGCGCTCTTGGCTCCGCATTCACGAACCCTACGTCGCGCCGTCGCCGCGGGCCTCGTGTTCCTCGGTGCGAAGACGGCTCGTGCGGATGACCTCGTCGCCGTACAGATCGACTACGAGGCACGCGCGGGCTGTCCGTCCGCCGACTCCTTCGTCCGCCAGTTGCTCGCGCGAGCGCCGCGCGCGAGGCTCGCCGTCACCGGAGAGCGCGTGCGGGTCCTCGTGGCGCGCGTGCATCCGGGCGCAGGACATGGGCTCGAAGGACTCCTCGTGGTGCGCGACCCGGGCGCAGCCCCGACGGAACGCGCGGTTCGCGCAGAGACCTGTGACGAGGTCGTCGCGGCGCTTGCGGTGATCGCCGCGGTGGTGATCGATCCCGTCACAGCGAGGACGGGCACGGTCGATACGGCCGCGCCGTCCGCGGACGAAGCGTCGTCCGTCGACGTGCCCGTAGCGGCCACGACGCCCGTCCCGGCGCCGCCGCCAACTCCTGCGCCCGAAGTGCCTCCCGGCCTACCTCCCGAGACCCGGATGTGGACGATCTCCGCCGGGCTTGGCGGCGGGCTCGTCGCGGGGGCGGCACCGACCGTGCTGCTGAGCATTCCCGCGTTCGTCGAGATCTCGCGAGCCGGGCATGAGGTGGTGAGGCCGTCCGCGCGGCTGAGGGTCGAGCGGACGCTCAGCTCGTCCAACAGCGAGGGCGGAGCCTTCGTGAGGACCGGCGGAGCGACAGACCTCTGCCCGATCGCTCTCGGAGCCAGCTCCCTGCGCGCTCAGCCCTGCGTGCGTGCCGAGCTTGCCGCGCTCTACGCCAAGGGACGCGGTGTCGAGCCTGTCCGTTCGGCCGTTCGGCCGTGGTTCGCGCTGGGCGCCGTCGCGCGCGTTCGCATCGACCTTCCGTCGCCGCTGTTCGTCGAGCTCGAGGCAGCTCTGATCATCCCGGTCGTGCGCGATCGCTTCTACGTCGAGCCCTACGCGGTGGTGTACCGGGCGCCGACGGTCGGCGGTACCTCGGCCTTCGCGCTCGGGGCGTCGTTTTGATGATCAACGACGCCACGAGCGGACATTCCGGTGAGGACGGGATGATCTCGATGGTCGCACCAAGTGGCACGTTTCGCGTGCTCGGCTCTGCAGTGAAGCTGCCCACGCAGGACGCCGCGACGCGTTTCCGTTCCATCGTGGACGCCCATTTCGACTTCATCTGGCGCTCCCTGCGCGGTCTCGGTGTCCCCGCTGCCTCGGTCGACGATGCTGCCCAGCTGGTGTTCTTGACCGCGTCGCAGAAGCTCGATGCGATCATCCTCGGGAGCGAGCGCTCGTTTCTCTTCGCGACCGCGCGCGGTATCGCCTCGAACGCGCGACGGTCGGAGCTGCGCAACCGCGAGCTGCTCGACGAGGAGGCGCTGGTGAGTCGAGCCGACGCCGCGCCCGACCCCGAGCAGACCGCGGTATCGAGTCAGGCACGCAGGATCCTCGACCGAATCCTCGACGGGCTGCAAGAGGATCTCCGCACGGTCTTCATGCTCTACGAGCTCGAAGGGCAGACGACCGCAGAGATCGCTTCGCTCCTCGGCGTACCGATGGGGACGGTTGCGTCGCGTCTCCGCCGCGCGCGCGAGGAGTTCCAGGCGGCGGCACGCCGCTATCAGGCAGGGCAGGGGGAAGGAAAATGAACGAGCCTCGTCGTCTCCTCGCGGATCCGGACGCCTCGACCTTCGAGCGCGATCTGCTCGAGTCGTGGTCGTCCGAGGGGCCCTCGCCCAACGCGCGTACACGCGTGCTCACGCTCGTTGCGGGTGCTGTCGCCGGAGCGGTCGCGGCGACGGCGACAGCCACCGGCGGAGCCTCGAGCGCGGTCGGCGCCGCCGTCGCGCCGAAGGTCGTCGCAGCCGCGGGCCTCTCCGGCGCTGCGAAGATCGGCATTCTCGGAGTGATGCTGCTCGTGTCGGCGATCGTGAGCGTCACGGTCGTGCGAGGCTCGCACGACGCGGCGCCGCTCCAGACGCCGTTGGCAGCGGCCGAGCCGGTGCAGGTCGTCGTGCCCGCTCCCCCTCCGACCTTGGTGCCCGCGCCTGCTCCGACGATGGATCCGCCGACCGTGTCGCCTGCCGATCTCCCGGCCGCACCGAGCGCGGCCCTCTCCGCGACGTCCCCTTCGGCTTCGCCGCGCGCTCAGAGCGCGGGGCCCGCCGATCCGCCGTCGTCGGTCACCGAGGAGATCGCTGCGTTCGATCGCGCACGCACCGCGCTCGCGGCCGGCGAGATCGATCGCGCGATCGGGCTCCTCGATACCTACGAGAGGCGCTTCCCGACAGGCACGTTCATCCAGGAGGCCGAAGTCCTGCGAGTGAAGGCGCTCGCCGCGAAGGGCGATCGCGCCGGCGCGCGTCGCACCGGTGAGCGGTTCCTCGCCGCGCACCCGACCAGCCCGCATGCGTCCCGCATCCGCGCTATCGTCGATTCATCGTCCCCTTGATGCTCAGCTTCGTGCGGGCTCGAGCCGCGCGCCTGCTCGTGCCGACGGCGCTCGCGACCGTCGCGTCGTGCGTCGCGTTCGGCGGGTGCAGCACGGACGTGAATCTCGGCGGCACGGCGGACGCTGGAGCGCTGGACGGCACGCCAGCGCCCGAGGAGATCGCCGGTTTCTGCGGCCCATGCGCGAGCGAGCTCGCCTGCCCGTCGACGACCAATTGTGTGCAGATTGCAGGCGTTCACACGTTCTGCGCCAGTCTCTGCCCGCTCGGCACGGAATGCGACGCCGACGACGTATGTCAGCTCGCCGTACGACCCCCCGAGGGAACGATGGTGAACGTCTGCGTGCCGAAGAGCGGCGCGTGTGCGCCTGCCCAGGCGCCGGCGAGCGACGGCGCCCCCGTCGTGCAGTGCGGAGGGCTCGACGGACCCACCGTGGCCGCCTCATGCATCTCCTGTGACAAGGACGACAAGGACTGCCAGCGGAACGGCTGCTACGGCGGCTGGTGGTGCAACACAACGACGAATCGCTGCCAGAGACCGCCCGCGTCGTGCCCGTGACGGCCGATTTGCGGATCACTATGGCGCTGCGCGGACATTTGCGGGGGAGATGCTTCGCCCTTCGCCGTCGTCCGGGTTCTCGTTCGCGCTCGGTGCATTGACCGTCCTCGCCGTGTCGTCTGTCGAGGCCTGCGCCGGCCACAGTGGCAGCGCCGGGTTCGAGGACGACGGAGGCGTACCCGCCGCCGCAGCTCCAAGCGCCCCGAGCGGCCAGCTAGGAGGCGACGGTGGTGGGCCCGTACCGATGGCTCCGAGCGGAGCGCCGCTGCTCTACGCTCACACGGACACGACGCTCTTCCAGCTCGACCCGCAGGACATCGGTGGCGCGCTCACGACGGTCGGCGACTTCGATTGTGTCGGGAAGACCGGACCCGCGAAGACCATGACCGATCTCGCTGTCGCGAAGGACGGCAAGCTGTACGGCGTGAGCGAAGGCGCGGCGTTCCCGCTGACGATCCAGGGAAGCACCGTCCACTGCGAG
Source organism: Myxococcales bacterium (assembly GCA_025351875.1). Taxonomy (GTDB): domain Bacteria; phylum Myxococcota_A; class Polyangia; order Polyangiales; family Polyangiaceae; genus Labilithrix. The sequence goes on from JANXVA010000180.1 coordinate 44,414, forward strand.
GCGACGTGGCAGCTCCCGCAGACGAAGTTCTACGGCCTCACGGTCGCGCCCGAGAACACGGTCGCCAAGGACGAGGTCCTCATCGGCGCCGACGGACTGGGCGGCCTCTACCAGATCGACGCGACGAGCGGCACGCCCACGCAGGTCGGAACGCTCGGCACCGACCCGAAGACGAGCCTCCCGTGGGCCCTCTCGGGCGACATCGTCTTCGTCGCGAACGCCGGCAACCCGATCGGCTTCGCGACCGTGCGCACGTGTCCTCCGAGCAAGCCGTGCACGACCGTGGACACGCTCATCGAGGTCGACGTGAAGGCGATCAAACCGGGCACGCAAAGCGTGCTCAAGAGCGTACGCGGCCAGGTGACGCGCGGTTCGTGGTGCAAGAACGCGGCGTCGCCGCAGACGTTTGGCAGCATGTTCGGCATCGTCGCGTACAAGGACGTCGTCTACGGATTTTCACGCGCCGGTGACATCGTGGAGATCCACAACACGGACGGCTCGGGCTGCCTCGTCTCCTCCGACACGTCACGAAAGTACGCGGGCGCCGGGATCACCACCACGGCGCCAGTCATCGCGCCGCCCGTGAACTAGCGCTCGTGCGCGGCCGCGGCGCCGCGAATCAGAAGTCCTGGCCGCCTGCGCAGAACGCGGCGTGGAAGGTTCCTTCGAGCGTGTCTCCGCCGTCGAAGGACGCGGTGAACGTCCCCTCGATGACGCCGTTCGCCTCGGCCTTCGTGAACGTGATGCTGCCTCCGGTCGCGCTGATCTCGGAGCTCGACGCCTTGCCACCCTCGGCGTAGCTCACGGTCGCGGGCGGGACGGCGGTCGTGCCGACCATCGGTGCGCCCGCACGGACGAGCTCGACGACCTGGGCGCCGGCCGGCACCGTGCCGAGCCACCGCAGCTTCTTAACCTGATCGCACGTGAGCTGGGCCGAGCTGAAGTAGACGAGCGTCTCGCCGAGGGTCGAGATCCACAGCGACGAGACCGTGGGCTTGACCGCGCCGAGCGCTCCCAGAGCTCCACTCAGCTTCGTTCCGATCGCGGACGCGTCGATCGCCGTCGTCGCGTCCGACGCTCCCGCATCCCGCGGATCGCCTCCGACGGTGGGGCCCGTGGCGGTCCCCGTCGGGCTGGAGCTGCAACCCGCGGCGAGGATCCACGTTGCGGCGAGGAGAGCGGAAGGCAAACGCATCCCTCATGAAACCATGGCTCGGGGCGCAGAGCGAACCACCTCGGGACGGTCCTCTGGCTCCTCGGCAAGAGGCCGGCGCCCCAAAAACGAAACGGGCTGACCGCTTTCGCGACCAGCCCGCCTACTCCGAAGTGCCTATTTTGTAGGCGCGATTGGGGTTGAACCAACGACCCCTACCGTGTCAAGGTAGTGCTCTACCACTGAGCTACGCGCCTAAAGGGCTCCGGGAAGTACCCCAAGCCCACGCCAGCTGTCAAGGTAGGGTCTGCACGGACCTCCAAACGCCTGGGACCTCGCAAGTGTCACCGGCGGACCACGGGATCCTGTCACGGATGTCAGGGCTGCAATTCACAGCGCCCGGGGTAGGCAACCCGCCGCCTCCTGATTTCCGGCGGGTTCGAGCCGATTTGCCTGCCTCTCGGCGTGCCGCGCCCTCGAGCTCCGTCCTCGGCACGAGCGTTGCGACGGAGGAGCTCACTTCCTTCCGCTTCCCTTGGTTCGCGCAGGCTCTTGGCCCTCGCGTCTCGAGCGCGCGCCCGAGGTCGGCTCCGCATTCGGGCTCAGGTAGCCCGCGCGCGCGTCGTCCTCGGCGCGCGCTCTCTTTTTTTCGGCGATGATAGGAGCCCAAGGCGCCATGACCTACCTCACCACGCGCAAGCCCCTCGTCGCGCTCCTCCCCCTCCTCGCCGCCGCGCTCACCGCCGGTTGCAGCGCCAGCGACAGCGGCTCCAAGCCCGGCGAGCTCGGCAACGGAGGGTTCTACTTTTCCTGCGACGACACCGTCGCGTGCAGCCGCTACACGAACGACGCCTCGAAGTTTCCCGAGGCCGTCTCCGTCGGCTCCACGTTCGCCGTTCGCTTCGTGCCGAAGACCAACAGCGGGCTCGACATCCACTTCAACGAGTCGGCGGTCGATCGCGGCATCACCGTCAACGCGATCGGCGACGTCTACGTCTCGCGCGGCGCGAAGGGCCTCGCGGCCGTGAAGACCGGCTACGCGTCGCTCGCCGCTCGCGACGCCACCGGCGCCCTCGTCGACTACGTCGTGGTCCGTATCGCGAAGCCCGACGCGCTCGTCGTGTACTCCGCCGACGAAACGACCACGAGCACGCCGCCGCACGTCGCCAGCATCACGCTCTCGGTCTCTGCGCACGACCGGAGGACGTACCGCGCGCTCGCGCAGCAGAACAGCGCCGACCTCGCCGGAAGTCTCCAGATCGAATGGACGTCGAGCAACCCGTCGGTCGCGGCGGTCGAGAGCACGACGGACGGCAAGGCGACCGTCGTTGCGAAGTCTGCCGGCACGGCGTCGCTCGTCGCGGTCGGTGGGACGTTCACGCAGAACATTCCGATCACGGTGTCGCAATGAGCGCCTGGTCTCGCGCGCGGCGTCTCGCCCTCCATTCGACGTTCTCCGTGGCTGCAGTGGCGCTGGCGGGCTGCGGCGCGGAGTACGACCACACGGACATCGTCGGAGTCCACGCTCCGCCGAAGCCGCTCGACGGTCGCGTGAACTATGCACGCATCAACGTCTCCGTCGGCGCCATCGTCACGGCGCACATCGTCTCCTACGACGACGATCACAAGGAACTGGCTGCGGAGCTGCGCTCGAAGGACACGAATGTCGTCGAGGTCACCGGGGTCGTGACGCCGGGTGACTACGCCTTCCTCGGCCTGCGTCCCGGCCAGACCGAGGTGGAGGTGCGCGCCGATGGGCATCTCGTGCTGATCCTCACCGCCGTCGTGACCGACCAGCCGTCGCTCCCCTGAAGCTGGTATGACGCGAAGCGATGGACAGTCGCTACGTGGACGCGGACGCCTCGCGCGCGGTCTCGGAATGTGCCGGCCGAGCTCCGCCCGTTGGCGAGCCTGTCGCGCTCCGCACGTACACGGCGCGTCTCCTCGGCGCTGACGACTCGCTCGTCCTCCACGGCGGAGGAAACACGAGCGTGAAGTCGGAGGCTCGGACGCTCTTCGGCGAGACAGTCGCCGTCATCCACGTGAAGGGCTCCGGCTGGGACCTCGCCACGATCGAGCCGCCGGGGCACCCCGCGGTCCGTATGGCCGCCCTGGAGCGCATGCTCTCGCTCCCCACGATGACCGACGAGCAGATGGTCAACGAGATGCGCCTCGCGCTCCTCGACGCCAACGCACCCACGCCGAGCGTCGAGACGCTACTCCATGCCGCGCTGCCGGCACGCTTCATCGATCACACGCACGCGGATGCAATCCTCGCCGTCGCCGACCAGGAGCAGGGCGAGAGCATCTGCCGCGAGCTCTTCGGCGAACGCCTCCTCTGGGTGCCGTACGTCATGCCGGGCTTCGGCCTCGCGAAGGCGTGCAAGAAGGCGTGGGACGAGGCGATCGGCGCAGGGCGCGCGCCCACGGTCATGGTGCTCGAGCGCCACGGAGTCTTCACGTTCGGCGAGAGCGCGAAGGAGAGCTATGAGCGCATGATCGAGGCGGTGACGATCGCCGAGCGCTTCGCCGCCGATCGCATGGAGACCGCCAACGTGCTCGGCGGCACACCGGACGACCGGCTCGAGGCCGCCGTCGTCACGGTCGTGCGCGGTGCGCTCGCCAACGTGTCCGGCGAGCCGCCGGAGCGCGCGCCCATCGTCGCCGTGCGTGCGGGCGAATGGATCCTCGGGTTCCTCGAGCGCAAGGATGCGTACGAGCTCGTCCAGCGCGGCTGCGCCACGCCCGATCACGTGATTCGGACGAAGCCGACAGCGCTGCTGATTCCGCACGTGGAGAGCGAGGAGCCGAACGCGCTCGCCGCGCGCATCGAGGGCGAGATCGCCGAGTACGCGCGCCGCTACGATCGCTACTTCGAGAAGATGTGCGCGAAGAAGAACGTCACGCGCACGAAGCTCGATCCGTGGCCGCGCGTCATCCTCGTTCCTCGCGTCGGCATCCTCGCCGTCGGCAAGACCAAGAGAGACGCGGAGATCGCCGCCGACATCTACGAGCACACGATCCAGGTCATCACCGACGCCGAGGACGTCGGTCGCTACTCCCCGGTGAGCCTCGGCGACCTCTTCGACGTCGAGTACTGGAGCCTCGAGCAGGCCAAGATCAAGAAGGAGCCCGAGCTCCCGCTCGCCAAGCAGGTCGCGCTCGTCACCGGCGCGGCGTCCGGAATCGGTCGCGCGACGACCGCGCTCTTCATGGAGCTCGGCGCGCACGTCGTCGCCTGCGACCGCAACGGGAACGCGCTCGACGCGATGGCCTCGGAGATTGGCGGCAAGAGGCGGCAGCAGCTCGTGACGTGCGTGACCGATGTCACGAACCGCGAGCAGGTCTCCCGCGCCTTCATGCTGGCCGCGCGGATGTTCGGCGGCGTCGACATCGTCGTCAGCAACGCCGGTGACGCGCCCGAGGGCCGGCTCGACTCCCCCGAGGGAGAGGAGGCGCTCCGTCGCTCGCTCGATACGAACCTCCTCGCTCACAACACCGTTGCCTCATGCGCCGTCGAGGCCATGCGGCGCGCCCGGCGTGGTGGGTGCTTGCTCTTCAACGCGAGCAAGAGCGCCTTCAATCCGGGACCGGGCTTCGGGCCCTACGCGGTCGCGAAGGCCGCGCTGGTCGCGCTCATGCGCCAGTACGCGGTCGACCTCGGGCGCTTCGGGATCCGCGCGAACGCGGTGAACGCCGACCGGATCCGGACCGGCATCTTCTCGGGCGGCGTGCTCGAGTCGAGGGCTGCCGCGCGTGGTCTTTCCGTCGACGACTATTTTCGCTCGAATCTCCTCGGACGCGAGGTGACGGCGCACGACGTCGCTGCAGCGTTCGCGTATCTGGCCGAAGCGAGGGCGACGACCGGTTGCGTCATCACCGTCGACGGCGGGAACACCGCCGCATTTCCGCGTTGAATTCGTCGCTTTTGGTGGGCCCAAGGCTCAGCACACGGGCTTCGCTGTGCTAACGAAACAGGATGGTTCTCGGTGGTCGAACGCTCGCGCTCTCTCTCGTGGCGCTGCTCGGATTCGGGGCGGCCGCAGGTGCATGCGGAGGTGACGACTCGCCGGTGACCGCAACGGAGCCGTTGCCCGAGGCCGGCGTCCTCGATGCCGACGCCGGCAAGGTCGCGTCGCTCTGCGTCGACGGCAAGCCGGTCGACTGGCCGCCCGGGCCCTACGAGCTCTCGCTCACGTCCGTGCTCCCGCCCGATCTCACGTTCGAGGGACCCACCGGCACCGTGAAGCTGAAGGACTACTTCGAGCCGTGCGCCTCGCAGTCTCGGTTGCTCGTCGTGCGCTCGGCACCGGCGTGGTGCGGGCCGTGCATCTGGCACGCGACGCACACGACGCGCCTGCTCGACGACCCTCGCTTCGCGGGACGCATTCAGCTCGTCGATCTCCTCCTCGCGGACGAGGACAACATGCCGCCGACCGCCGCGGCGACGATGCGCTGGAGCTCCCGCATCGACGCGCCACCCGCCGTGATGGGCAAGGTGGCGATGGATGCAAAGTACACGTTTGCCTCGGTGCTCCCCTCGAAGAACGTGCTGCCCGAGTACGTCGTCATCGACACCCGCACGATGAAGCTCCGCACGGTGCTCTCCAGCCCCGACCCGGAGACCCTCGGCGGTTACCTCGCGATCGAGCTCGCGTCGCTCGACGGCAAGCCCCGCCTGGACCTCCCGCCGCGGAAGCTCCACGACGGGCTCCTCACGGACGACGCGTGGGACATGCTCCAGGACATGAAGGTCCCAGGCGCGCCCCCGGTCGATCCGACGAACGAGTACGGCGACGTGCCCGCGGCCGCGGTGCTCGGCAAGAAGCTCTTCGAGGACCACTCGCTCTCTCCGTCTGGCGTCGTGGCGTGCGTCACATGCCACGACCCCGCCAAGTCCTTCGGTGACGGCCTGAAGACGGCAACTGGCGTGAGCGTCGGTGATCGCAACTCGCCCGCCATCGCGCTCTCCTCCCACGCGCGCTGGCAGTTCTGGGACGGGCGCGCAGACACGCTCTGGATGCAGGCGCTCGGACCGTTCGAGAACGACAAGGAGTTCGCGTCGAGCCGCCTCTTCGTCGTGCGGAAGATCGAGTCGACGTACAAGAACGAGTACACCGCTGTCTTCGGCGCGAAGTACCCGTTCCCGGATCTCAGCGGCTTCGCGCTCGCGGCAGGCAAGCCCGGCGACGCTGCATACGACGCCCTTCCCCAGGCGACTCGTGATCTCGTCGCGCGCGTCTACGTCAACGTCGGCAAGGCGATCGCCGCTTTCGAGCGCACGCTCCGCGTAAAGCCGAACGCGCTCGATCGGTATGCGGCCGGCGACACGACCGCGCTCGTCGGCAAGCAGCGTCAGGCGCTCGATCAGTTCTTCCACATCGGGTGCGTTCAGTGTCACTGGGGCCCACGCCTCAGCGACGACGCGTTCCACAACCTACGTTTTCCGACCGGACGGCAGGATGGCCTCTCCGATCAGGGCCGCGCGGCGGTGCTCCTCGGTCTCGCCGCCTCGGAGTTCGTCGCGACCTCGAAGTGGAGCGACGCCCCGTCTGCCGCGAAGACCCTGCTCTTCACGACCGCGCCGCCGTCGATGATTGGCGCCTTCAAGACGCCGACCCTGCGCGGCGTTTCGTCGTCCGCGCCGTACGGCCACGGCGGGACGTTCGCGCTGCTCAGCGAGGTGAGCAAGCACTACGGCACGCGTGCCATGGAGGTCGTCCCCGCCGCGGCCGCCGGCACGGTCGAGGAGTGGTCTCCGAACTTCGACGCGAACGTGCAGACCGACCTGCCCCAGCTCCTCGACCTCTTCACCGCGGACACGGGCCCTTAGCTCGGCCAGTCGGGCCCGCGCGAGGAGGTCGCTAGAACCGGATCGTGAGCTCGGCGCGTGCGCCGCTGAACGCGGGGAACACGCGACAGATGCCGCTCACGCAGCGAAGCCCGCCGCGGTTCTGTCCGCCGTAGAGGCGTAGGTTCGACTGGCTCGTGAACTTGTAGAGCACGCCGCCGTTGAAGTAGTCGTGCGGGAGGCCTTCGAGCGACGTGTACTCGTAGCCCGTCGAGAAGATCCACTTCGGAGCGACCTTCAGCGCGAGCTGGTTGTCGCTCTGGAACCAGAGCTGCGGCTCGAACGTGTCCGGGTTGACGTTCTCGCGGTCCTGGATGCGGAAGCGGTGTCGTCCCGAGAGCTCGATGGAGTACGGGCCCGCGATGTACTTGGTGATTGAGTACTGGGCCGAGCCCTCGCGGTAATACGCGTGCCCGTCTCCCTTGATGTCGTGACGGGCGCCGAGATTGACGAACGCGATCGACTTGTCGTCGTCGAAGCGTGCCTCTGTTCCGACGCTCGCGTCGGTGACGTAGTTCGTCGTCTGGTCCTTGTTCGTCGCGGTGCTGCGCCCGAGCTGGTCGCACTGGCCTCCCGGCTGCTCGCTCAGGGACTTGAAGTAGCCGAACGTGCCATAGACGAGGACGGAGTCGGTGAGCCGGTAATCGAGGCGGTCGCGACCGCCGGTGACGCACGCATTGAAGAAGCCGAACATCGTGTCCGCGATGACGGGCTCGGCGGTGGGCGGGGCTGAGTAGGCGATGTTCCCGAACGCCGACGCGCGCGAGACCTCGACCGAAGCCGCGAGCGGGTAGAAGTTCCGATAGCTCTTCACCTCGACAGTGTTGGTGATGCGGCCACCGGAGGCGACGAAAGAGCCGTAGATCGCGTTGCCCTCGGAGAGCGCGCTGGTGGAGTCGCCGACGTCGCGCTTCTGGACTGCGCCTTCGATGTAGAGGTTGCCGTGGCCCCAGAGGTTCGGGACCTCGATCGTCTGGCTCGCGTTGATCGTCTGCCGCGACTCGAACACAGGTCCGACCTTGTTGTTGCGCAGCTTGTCGAGAAACGTCGTGCGATCCGGCTCGTCGCACGTTCCGAACGGCACATCGAAGGTCGAGTCGTTGACCGAACCGTCTGCGTTGTAGTGGTACGGCGCGCAGCGTGAGAGGACGACGCCGTTCGTGGACAGGACGACCGGGAGACCGCGCCCCGCGGTGATCGACGCGCCCACGATGCGGTCGTTGCCGAAGACCGGCTGCGCGCCGAGCGCGTTGTTGCCGACCGTGCGCGGCAAGAAGAGCGCGCGGCCCGTCGGCTCGTCGACGCGCGCAGGGTTCGCGAGACCGGCGACGAGGGTGAGGCCGAAGATGTCCTTGGTGGCGACGACCTTGGCGCCGAGGAGCGTCGTGTCGATGCCGAGCTCGTCGACCTTCCGCATCGAGAGGATGAGGCCGCGCCCGAACTGCACGTACGCGTCGCCGGCGGTGACCTCGAGGCCGCCGTCCTTGTAGGTGAGGAAGACCTTCGCCGGGTAGAGCGCATCGCGATAGCGGGTGGCGCCGTCCTTCTGGGCGTTCGCCTTCAGCTGCGGGTCCGGGAAGGTGCGATCCTCGGGGCGGAGCGCGTAGACGGACGAGTCGAGGCGAACGCCGAGCGTCAGCTTCTTCCAAGAGAGGACGGCGTTGAGGCGATTGAGCCAGGAGAAGTAACCCTGGTCGTTCTCGACCTCGCCAACGCGGGCGTTGAAGCGCTGCGCTACGATCGTCGTCTCGGTCACGTCGAGCGTGACCTTGCTGTTGTCGACCGTCGGAAGGTCGACGGCGAGCGCCGCGCGCGGGACGAAGGTGGCCGCCAGCGCCGCGAGCGCTGCGAACCCTCGACCTGCAGATCTTCTCCGCACCTGCGCCGCCCTAGCCACGAGGGCTGGGATTGTTACTGCGGCGCCGGGGCCGGCGCAACGGACTCGAGCGCCTTCGCCACGTCCTTGGCGAGGAACTCTTCGTCACCGGGGTTGTACCCCTCGCGGATCGCCGTGATCTTCCCGGACCTGTCGATGAGCACCGAGAGGGGCGCCGACTTCTTCGGGTTGTAGAGCGAGGCGATGCGAGAATCCTCGTCGGTGAGCATCGGGAAGTTGAGCTGATTGCGACGAGCGAAGGCGGGAACGTTGGCGACCGTCTCCGGGCCGTCCATCGCGATGCCGAGGATGACGAAGCCCTTGGCCTTGTTCGCGTCGTACATCTTCCGCAGGTGCGGGAACTCGGCGACGCACGGCTCGCACCAGGTCGCGCAGAAGTTGAGCAGGACGACGTCCTTGCCGAGATGGCTCGACAGCTTGACGCTCTTGCCCTCGATGTCCCGCGCCGTGAAGTCGGACGCGGAAGCGCCCGCGCCGCCGGACCCAGCAGTCGTGGCTCCGCCTGGCGCGCCGCCTTCCTGACGCGCGCACCCGAGCGCGCTCGTCATGAGGACGAGCGCGCTGATCACGAGCCCGCGCGAGGCGCTGCTCACTTGATCGAGCCGCTGTCGATCTTCCCGATCCAGCCGTCGACGTCAGCGAGGATGTCCGCCTCTTTCGTCGTGGCGCCGACGCCTGACGAGAGGATTTCCATCGTCTTCGCGTTGACGTTCGCGTTCCAGGGGAGCGCGGCGGCGTCGTAGAACGGACCGAAGTTCTTGTTCGAGGGGTCGAGGAGCTGCGTGTAGGGCGCCTTGAACTGCGAGACCCAGCGATCGAGATCCTTCGTGGTGGCGGGGCTGCCTGGCGTGGGGCCTTCGGCGAGGCTGATGATCCACGCGACCTTGCGGTCCGCGAGCGCCTGGCGCAGCGGGACGATCGTCTTCGTCTCTTCCTGGCAGTAGACGCACCAGCTGCCCGAGGCCTGGATGTGGATCAGCTTGTAGGAGGTGCCGGTCGGGTCGAAGAGCGTCGCCATCGAGATGGGCTGGAGGCCCTGCGACGTGTCGCCATTCGGGTAGCCGAGGAACTTGTAGTTCGCGAGCTTGTTGCCGGCCTTGTCGCCGAGGCGCGGGTTCGTACCGATGTTGTCGGTCGGGTACGCGACGCCCTGCGGGTTCTTGTCCGGTGCGGCGGCGGCGGCGGTGTCGCCGTCTCCAGCGAGGCCCTGGTCCGGGTTGGTGCCGCCGCTGGACGTCGCGGGGGTGCTCGACGACGAGCACGCCGCGAGAGCAAGGACGGCGAGGCTGAGCGAAAGGCTGACGATCTTCATGGGGGGTAACCTCGGAGTGACGAACTGCGTGCGGTAGCGGCGGCAGGGTACTTCCAACCACACCTCCGTCAAGGCAAGCCGTGCTCTTATTTATGGCCCTTACGCGCGGCGGCGTCCAACGGGTCCGCAATTCTTCCCGAATCCCGACTGGCGCGGCGACTGCGGCCTGTGGCCATACCCAGCTCTGGGGGCAGATCGCCCCAAACGGGCCTCGGCAGACCAGGAAACGATGGGCGGACGAGCGCTTGTCACCCTCTCGGCCCAGCGGTAATGGCGGGGCCATGAAGTCCGTCTTCGCTTTCGGCGCGAGCCTCACGGCTGCCGCACTGCTCGTTGCCCTGCTGCCGTCGTGCTCGTCGACGACGGCCACTCCGTCGACCACCACCGGCGGCCTGCAGACGAGCTGTGACGAGAGCCAGTGCCTCCAGGGCAACAAGTGCCTCCACGGTGACGGCGAGTTCAAGTGCCGCAAGCCTTGCTCGAGCAACAACGATCCCGCGACCAATTGCCCGTCGGGTGCGGTCTGCGTGGCCGCCAACGCTCCCGCGACGATCGCCGAGACGTGCGTCAAGGGCACGGAGGAGGTGACTGCCGCGAGCTGCTCCGCGCTCACCAAGCTCGGCGGAACGCATCTCACGTTCTACACCTGCGGCAACGGCAATGCGCCGCCGAAGGGCTGCATCGCCACTGCCGAACCGAACAAGTGGTGCTGCAACGACGCGCCCGCCGAGACGTACGCCCAGCCGTTCTGCAAGCGAATCACGAGCGAGATCAAGGCCGGGCCGAAGCAGTGGGGCGCCGGCTGCAACGCGACCGCCGGCCTCGACAACAACGTCGACTGCGACAGCGCGCAGGGCTTCTTCTGCTTCGGCACGTCGCCGGCGGACGGCGCGTCGTACTGCACGCGCTACGACTGCCACGCCGACAGCGAGTGCGCGCCGAACTTCTACTGCGCCACGATCAACGTCGCGCCGAACGTCACGACGACGAAGCCGACCATCCACCAGACCACGACGGCCTGCTTGCGTCGCGACTACTGCGCGCCGTGCACCGCCGATCTCGACTGCCCCACGCTCAACGGCCTCACGCAGCACTGCGTGCCGGACGACAACAGCGTCGGCTTCTGCGCGCCCGAGTGCGCGACGTCGCAGAACTGCGCGCACGACGCGAAGTGCGTGGACGGCGGCATCGGCGTCAAGACCTGCTACCCGCGCGCCGGCGTGTGTGTCGGTGACGGCGGGCTCTGCGCGCCGTGCCGCAACGATGCCGACTGCGGTGACGATGGCGCCTGCGTGCGTGGCCAGTACACGACGGAGCTGTCGTGCGCGAAGAAGTCCGAGATCCCGTGCAAGACGGGCTCGGTCGCGGGCACGGACTTCAAGTGTCCCGCCTCGTCTGCCCCGAAGGCGACGATCCGTTGCCGCGGCGACGCGTTCGAGCAGGTCCCGAAGGACTACTGCCACGGCCTCTACCCGTTCGGCGAGTCCGCCGACGTCGGCTGCTGGACGCCCGCGAAGCTCTAGCAGGTTGGGCTCCGCCCCTCGGCTTCGCTGAGCCTTGGGATGCGACCTGGCCGGCTGTGATTCGCCTTCGGCGAACGCGCCGCAGCGGCGCCGATTTCACGCCTGGGGTGCGTGGGGCTGTGAGCTTCCGCTCGTGGGGTCTCGCGATTGCTTACTCACGGGAAACGGCGTGCGCTGCGCACGCCGGTCGGCACGCAGCGCCGAATCTCCCTGGGGGAAGCTCGCTGCGGAGCAGCGAGGAGGACCGGAGGTCCCCAACGTGAGAGCGACCTGGCCGGCTGTGATTCGCCTGCGGGCGCCGACGTTCACGCCTGGGTCGTGGGAGCGCGGGCGGGGACGGTTTCTTGCTCGCGCTGCTGGACGCGTGCGGCCCACAGCGATCGGTCGTCGACCATCGCGAGCATCGCCCACTGGCTCGCCGCGGCGATCGCGAGCGCCTGGAGGGGCACGTCAAATGCGCCGTGGGAGAGGAGCGCGAGGGCGATCGCGGCGAGGACCGCGAGCGGCTGGGCGCGCTGCACGAGGGCGACGATCGCGAGCAAGATGCTCGCGGGCACGAGGAACGCCGCGATGCTGGTGAGTGCGTAGGGGACCGGAAGGCCCGAAGTCTGGGAGAGCGAGCCGCGCAGGACGGCTTCGACCGTCGACGGTGTGTCGCCGCTGTCGTGCGCGGCGAGGTAGGTGATCGCGAAGGCCACCACGATTGCGCCGTTCGCGAGCATGCGACCGCGCCAGCGCGAGCGTGTGCCGAGCCATGCAGCCGCGAGCAGCGTGGCGAACGCCTGGATGGCGATCGTGAGCGTCGCGACGGTGCGACCCGCGTGGTAGAGCCCGAGGCTCGCGCGCTCGCCGGCCAGCGCCGTCAGCTCCCAGGCGATCGGCCGGAGCAGACCCGCGATGGCGAGCAGCGCGAGGAGAGCGCCGACTGCGCGCGTGTGCGCGACGCGGAGGGTGCTCGCCGTCGCGATCATCGCGAGCACGCTGGCCACGAGCGCGAGCGCGAGCGCCGCCATGGTGTGGAGTCGATGCATGACGGCGGGGGAGGCGAGCGCGACGACGAGTCCGGAGATGGCGACGACCCCGCTACGTGAGCCGACGCCGATCCTCTGGACGCGTGCGAGCTCGAAGGAGCCACCGCAGATGAGCGCGATCAGCAGCGCCGCGAACGTGTAGCTGAGGGTCGCCGACAGGCCCTCGGTGAGCTCCATCGAACGCTGCGAGGCGATGCCGCGCATCCCCGGCGCGATCAGCACACCGAAGACCTTCGCCAGCGCTCCGACCACGGCGGTGAGCACGAGCGCGCCGCCCGCCCACGCGATGCTAGCGGTCGGTCGTGGGTTGGCTTCGCCCGACGAGCGCGAGGGTTCTGACGGGTTCGACGCGTCCATCACGGGGGCGAGGTTGGAGCCTACCACGCCTTTCAGTGCGCGCGCGGCGCGGCGCTTCAGCCTGCAGCGGGAAGCGCCTGCGGATCCCGAAGCGACGGCGGGGCCGCGCCCTCGCGGAGCTCGTGCAGGTTCACCGGAGGCGGCGCGCCGCGCTCCTGCGGTGCCTTCGGGCCCGGGCCCGGCGGCTGCGGCTCCTCGACCGGCCCTTTGGCCGGCGTGTTGAGGAGGAAAGGACGCGCGTGCATGGTCGAGCACGCGAACACCTCGTCACGGTGAAACTCCCAGTGGAGGTACACGTTGCCGTCGGGAGAGACGATCGCGCCTGGCGCAGGGCCGAACGGCTGCGCGCGATGCACCGCGTCGAGCGCGGCGATGTCGAACGCGGTGATGCCGCTCGTCTTCACGACGCCGAGCTTCACGATGCGGCCCTCCTTCGGGCTCACGACGATCTCGATGCGTGTGATCAGCCTCGGCGAGTTGAGCGGGTGCGTCTTCGGCAGGTTGTCGAGCGAGCCGAGGAAGCTGTCCGCGAAGAGCGGGTGGATGCGGTTGTGGATCGTGTTGAGGTACGAGGCGAACGGGACGGCCGCGGTGTTGAGGGCCGTCTGGTTGCCGGGCTTGACGCTCGACACGTAGTTCTCGATCGCGTTCTTCCAGCGCTCGAAGTTGGAGGCCGTCCACGAACCGCGATGCTCGCTCTTGCGGCGCTCGCCGTCGGCATCGCGCTCCTTGCGAAGTTGCTCCGACCCGACGACGGCGACGACGCCCTTCGTCGAGAGGTTGAGGTTCACCTGGCCCGGGCCGGGGCTTCCGCCGAGGCCGAGCCATTTGGTCGGCTGCTGCGCGTTAGGGACGACCGGCTTTCGCTGCTGGTTCGTGGTGCCGGCGATCGGATCCTGGGCGGCCTGCGCGCCGGGCTTCACCGGTGTGAACCACGCAGCGCCGTTCGGCGACTCGGCGAGCTCGGGAGACGGCGACGGCTGCGCGCCCGGCGCGAGCTGCGGCGGGGTCTCCTTCTGCGTCGTCGGGCTGGGCGTGCGACCGTCACCGCCGGACTTCGGGATGCTCTCCGCCGGCGGAGCGGTGACCGCGGCCGTGGCCATCGGCTTCTCGATCGGCTTGTTGTCGCGCTGGACGTCGAACTCGGTGCCCTTCTCGCCGGGCGCGTTGTCCTTGTTGCCTTTGTGCTCGTCGCTATCGGCGATCTTCGTCCGCACGCTGTCGCCGGTGTGGTCCTTCGGCCCTGCGGTCTTGTTCGCGCCGGGGGTCGGGTTCTCGTCGTCCTGATCGTGCGCGGTCTGCGTCGCGACCTTCTCTTCTTCGACCTTGTTCGCCTCGTCGGCGATGAAGCGGGCGTTCGGGTTGTCTTCTTGCTTCGGCTGCGCGTGCTGCTTCACCGCGATGCGCTGGTCGGCCTTGAGCGGCTGCTCGTCGAGCTTCTTCAGCGGGTCGTCCGGCTTGACGACGAGCTTCACCTCCTGCTTCGGCGGCTCGACCTTCTTCGGCTCTTCAGCCTTCTTCGGCGGCTCGGGCTTCGGCTCGTCCTTCTTCGCCACCGGCGGCGGCGCGGGCGGCTCCTCGGGCTCGTCCTCCTTGGGCTTCGCGCCCACGTCGACGACGGCGATGTCGAACGACTGTTCGCTGGCGCGCGTGCGCTCTCGCGCCTGCGCTCCGAGGAGTGAGAGGTATTGGCGGTCGTCCGAGTACTTGCGGAGCTGCTTCGAGACCTCCTCGGTCCCTCCGCCCATCATGAAATGCGCGCACACGGCCGCGCAAATCCACAGGACGATAGGAATCTCGGGGCCGCGTGATGCCATGTTGTTGGGAGAGGCCGAGTGACACTGCAAGGATGCGGCCTGATTGCAGCGCCGTCCAGACTCCTCAAGCTAGCATCCACAATGGGGCAGACCAATCTGTGTGCCCGTGAAAGATCTAACGGGATCGTTAGGTTTTCCACGGCACTGCTCCCGCCAGATGGGTGCGTGCTTGTCGCAGGCGTCGCTCGCCGGCGTGGTTAGTCGCCATCCATCGCGAGGGCGTGATGGTCGCCCGAGGCGATCTGGATCGCGCTGAGGTCCTGGTCCGCGCTCAGCTCGGACCACAGACCCCACGCTCTCACGGTCCGTTCCAGGTACACGACGCGCTCCGCGCATCGCGCGACGGCCTGCAGGTTGTGCGTGACGAGGATCGCTGCGATGGACGCGCTTCCGCTGATCTCGGCCATCAGATCGACGATCGCCGCGCGCCCGCCGACGTCCACGCCGGCCGTGGGCTCGTCGAGGATGAGGAGCTCGGGCTTCGTCGCGAGCGCGCGCGCAAGGAACACGCGCTGCGTCTCGCCGCCGGAGAGGTCCCTCATCTGCGCGTTCGCGAGCGAGGTCGCGCCCGTCTTCTCGAGCATGGCCATGGCGAGCTCTCGCTCGGCGTTCGTGATTCGCAGCGGCCAGCGACCGCGCAGGTTCGCGACGATCACCTCGAGCGGCGACGCGGGAAAATCGCGATCGAACGCCTTCCGCTGCGGGACGTAGCCGATCTTCGAACGGCCCTCCCGTGCGGAGAGGCCCGCGATGCGCACCGACCCCTTGTCCGGCGTCACGAGGCCGAGGATCGCCTTGAGCAGCGTGCTCTTGCCCGCGCCGTTCGGCCCGCAGAGGCACAGGAACTCGCCGACCGGGACGTGGAACGTGACGTCGTCGAGGACCAGCTTGTCGCCGAATTTCTTCGTGACGTTCGCGACCTCGAGGACACGCGGCGCGTCGTCGGGCGGGAGCGTGCCCATGAACGGCACGTCCGCCGGACGCCGCGGCACACGCGAGGCAGGACCGAGGCCGCGCGAGGGAGGCGGCATGCTCTTCGCATCAGCGCTCGTCGTCATTTCAGGTGCTTTTCGAGCTGCCCCATGTCGAAGTGGATCATCTTCTCGTAGGAGTCGGTCTCGGGGCCGCCGCCCACCGGATCGAGGACGCCGAGCGGGATCTTCGCCTCGTCGGCGAGGATCTTCGCGGGGCGCGGGTCGAGCTGCGGCTCGCTGAAGAGCGCGGGGACCTTCTTCGTCTTGATCACCTCGAGCACCTTCGAGATGTACGCGCCGGACGGCTGCGAGCCCGGATACGGCTCGATCACCGCGAGGATGTCGAGCTTGTAGCGCTCCGCGAAGTACTGGAACGAGCCGTGGAACGTGACGAAGCCGCGCGTCGTGAGCGCCTTCGTGCGGGTCTCGATCTCGGTGTCGAGCGCGGCGAGCGATGCGTCGATCTCGGTGGCGCGCTTTCGGTAGTCGAGCGCATGCGGCGAGTCGGCCTTGCCGAGCTCCTCGGCGACCGCGCGGACGATGAGGCGCACGCGCGCGGGGTCGAGCCACACGTGAGGGTCTGTCGCGCCCTTCTCGTGCTCGTGCTCATCATGCTCTTCCTTCTTCGCGCCGGCCTTCTGCGCCGCCTCGCGCGCCTTGTCGGCCTCCTCGTCGCCGATGGGGTCGTCCTTGATCGTGAGCGTGGGCACGCGATCGCCGACCTTCACGATGCGAGCCTTCGGCGCCGCGTCGTGCATCAACCTCTCCATCCACGGGTCGAGGCCGAGCCCCACCATGACCCCGACCTTGGACCTCGACGCGGCCTCGATGTCCTTCGGGGTCGGGTCGAACGAGTGCTCGTTGTGCCCGGGGGGCAGCAGCAGCGCCACGTCGGCATCAGGCCCGGCGATGCGGCGCACCAGGTCGTAGACCGGGAAGATCGAGACGGTGACGCTCAGGCGTTCGCTACCGCCGCTGCCGCTACCCCCACATCCCTTCGAGCAACCAGGGAGAACGGCGAGGAGGGACGGGAGGAGAACGAGGGCGAGTCTGCGCACGCACCGCAAGGTATCGCGAGGTCCGTCTCTTTGCACCGGGGACCTCGTTCGTCCGCGGTCGGGCTCGTGATACAACGGGCGCCCCCTCATGGAGACCGGTGCACGCGCGGTGGAAGGGCCGCTCTACGAGATTCGCGGCTCGCTCATCGAGGACCAAGGGCAGATCCTCGCGATCTCCCGGCACCTCAACACGGTGAACCTCCCCGAGGAAGAGGAGGGCGTCCGCCAGATCCTCGAGGCCTCGCAGAAGAGCTTCACGCAGGCCACGAAGGACCCGAAGCGCCGGCAGTTCGTGTTCGTCCTCATCGACCGCGCGCAGCAGCGGATCATCGGCACCTCGATGGTCTTCGCGCAGCTAGGCCGAAAGGATGCGCCCTACATCTATCTCGACGTCATCGACGAGGAGCGCTACTCGCAGACGCTCGACCGGCACTTCGAGCACACGATCCTCAAGATTGGCTACTCGTACAACGGCCCGACGGAGATCGGCGGCCTCGTGCTCGACCCGACCTACCGTCGCGTGCCCGAGCGACTCGGCACGTTCCTGTCGTACGTACGTTTCCTCTTCATCAAGATGCACCGCGAGTGGTTTCGTGACGAGGTGCTCGCCGAGCTCCTCCCCCCGCTCGAGAAGGACGGCACGTCGCACCTCTGGGACGCGATCGGGCAGCACTTCACCGGCATGACGTACGCCGAGGCCGACAAGCTCTCGCGACGGAACAAGGAGTTCATCCGCGGGCTCTTTCCGGAGGGGACGATCTACGCATCGCTGCTCCCGAAGGACGCGCAGGACGTCATCGGCAAGGTCGGCGCACAGACGCGCGGCGTCGAGAAGCTGCTCCGTCGCATCGGCTTCCGCTATGCCGACCGCGTCGACCCCTTCGACGGCGGTCCGCACTTCACCGCGATGACGGACGAGGTGAGCCTCGTCGTGAGCTCACGTCGCTTCCGCATCGTCGCGCTCCTCGATCAGCAGGATCTGCCGTCGATCGCCTCGGAGAAGCGGAAGCGCGCCGTCGTGGCCGTCGAGCCGAACGGCCCGCCATTCTTCCGTGCGATGCTCGCTTCGTTCGAGGAACGCGCGGGGGACACGTGCGCGATCGGCGGAGAAGCGGCGCGCGCGCTCGGGCTCGAGGTCGGCGCGGACGCGTGGGTCCTGCCGCTCGAGTGATAAGGTCGAGAAATGGGACTCCTGGGCCGTCGCCGGAAGCGTGAGGACGAAAGCCTCCCGTTCGACATGTTCGAGCTCACCGCAGGCCACGCCGACCGCGAGGCACGACGCGCACGGCGGCTCGAGAGCATCTACCACCATGGCCAGGCGAAGATCTGGGATGGGCGTGACGTCCTCGCCGAGCTCGTGCAGAAGCACGGCCGGCCGCAGCTCCCGGAGGCGCAGCGGCAGGCGCTGTCGCGCATCTTCTCGATCATCATGTGGGGCGAGCTCGCGGCGTGGAAGATCAGCGCGCAGCTCAGCGATCGCCTCGTCGAGCTCGAGCCCAAGCTCGCCGCCGCCAGCCAGGTGCACGACGAGGCGCGCCACTTCTACGTGATGCACGACTACCTCGATCTCCTCGGGCACAAGCCTCCGCCGATGGACTTCTGGTCGCGTCGCGTCGTCGAGATGACCCTCCAGACCGACGACCTCACGAAGAAGCTGCTCGGCATGCAGCTCACGATCGAGACGATCGCGCTGACGCTCTTCCAGCACGTTCGCGAGCTGGGGGTGGAGCCAGTGCTGGCGGAGCTGCTCCCGTACTACGAGCGAGACGAGGCGCGGCACGTCGGGCTCGGCACGCAGCTCGTGCCCGCGCTCATGGCGAAGATGTCGATCCGCGAGACGGTGGGTGTCGCGCTCTTCCAGCTCGAGCTGCTGGCCGCGTCGGTGTTCTCGTTGAAGGCGATGGAGCCGGATCTGGTCACGATCGGCGTCGACCCGCGCGACATCCTCGCGATCGGGTTTCGCAAGCAGATGGAGATGCAGAAGGTGATGCGCGAGGAGTTCCCCGCATGGCCCGAGGACCCGCCCGTGAACCGGCTGTTTCACGGGCTCTGCGAGCTGCTCTTCCCGTCCGAGGGCGAGGGCGTGAAGGTGCCGGCACACGTGCGGCTCGCGCACGCGCTGGCCGTCGTGAGGCGCACGCGCGAGGGCGTGCTCGAGGTCGCGGACCGAGGGCGGAAGCAACCCGCGCAGGCCGGATGACCGAGCGGGCGCCGACGAAGCGCTCGCACAGCGCGAAGGCGAGGCGCGAGGTGCACGCGCCGCGCTCCTCTTTCGAGGAGCTCGAGATCCGCACCGAAGACGGCGTCGCGCTTCGCGCGATCGTCCATGACCCGCCCGAAGGCGTGGCGCTCCGCGGGTCGTGTGTGATGGCGCATGCCATGTTCGCGCGGAAGACGGAGTTCGGTCGCCGTGAGCGCCCGGGGCTCGCGCAGGCCTGCGCCGCGAACGGCTGGCGCACGATCGCGTTCGATTTTCGCGGGCACGGCGAGAGCTCGCTCCCGAAGGGCGCGCCCGAGTGGGGCTATGACGACCTCGTGCGTCTCGACCTGCCGGCGGTCGTCGAATGTGCGCGCGCGCGCAGCGAACGCAAGCCGGTGGTCGTCGTGGGGCACTCGCTCGGCGGCCACGTGGCGCTCGCGGCGCAGGGCACGGGCAGGATGAACGCGGACGGCATCGTCGCGATCGCCGCGAACCTGTGGCTGCGCCAGCTCGAGACCTCGCGCGTGCGATGGGCCGCGAAGGTCGCGCTCGCGCGCGTGATGCACGAGTCGGTTTCGCGCGTGGGGAAGCTGCCGGCGCGGCAGCTGCGGTTCGGGAGCGACGACGCCTCGGGGCGCTACGTGCGCGATCTCCTGCGGTTCATGAAAGAGGAGGCGTGGAGGAGCGACGACGGGCGCGACGACTATCTCGCGTCACTCGCGCGAGTCGTCGCTCCGGTGTGCGCGGTATCGAGCGAGGGCGATCGCATGATGTGCCATCCGGCGTCGGCGGACGCGTTCGCGCGCCTCTGCGGCGGCCCGGTGGAGCTCGTCCACGTCACGCGCAGCGACGACGGCCGCGGGCCCCCGGGCCACATGGCGCTCGTCACGACCGACCGCGCGCGCACCCCTCTGCTCACCGCGCTCGACTGGGTAGAAGCGACGATCCTGCGGGCGAGCAAGGACGCGTCGGGCGCGACCACGAATGACTGAGAGCGGCACGGGCCCCATGCCTTCGTGCGCGCATTGCCCCGGTCGTTCCCAAGGCTTCGTGACGCGCCGCGCGCGCTACGCGCGGCCGTAGACCGGGAGCGCGGCTCCGCTGACGTCGCGCGAATCCTCGGAGAGCAGAAACGCGATGACCGATGAGGCTGAGTCCAGCGAGACCCACCTGGTCGGGTCGGCGGAGGGCATCGACGAGCGGTTCGCCGGCGTGTCCATCGTGCTCGGGAGGATCGAGTTGATGCGCACGCCGTGCTCGAGCACCTCCTGCGCGACGGTCTGGGCCATCGTGACGACGGCGGCCTTCGACGCGGCGTAGGCCGCCGAGCCGGTGCTCGTCCATGGACGCTCCACCGCGCGCGAGCCGACGACGACGACGCTGCCGTGCTTCGCCGTGACCATCGACGGCAAGAGCGCCCGCAGCGCGCGATAGGCGGTGTCGACGTTGAGCGTGATCATCTTCGCGTAGCCGCTGTCGTCCTTGGCGGCGTGGAGCGGGGCGCCGCCGTCCCAGCCGCCGGCGACGAGCACGCCGTGCGTGGGGAGCGCGCCGAACGCCGCCGTCGTCGCCGCGAGCGCGGCGTCCCACGTCGCTGCGGCGGCGAAGTCGCCGGCGTGAGCGAGCGCGTTCTCCTTGCCGAGCTCGCCCACGAGCTGCGCGAGCCGAGCCTTCGCGCGCTCGGTGTCGAACAGCGCGACGCGGTAGCCCTTGCCGACGAGGTGGGCGGCGAGCGCGCCGCCGAGCGCGCCGGCGCCTCCGGTGATTGCGGCGATTCGAGTGGTCATGCCGGCGATGCTACGCGACGCTCAGCGGAGCTGGAACCGCCCCACGATCGGGACGTGATCGGAGAGCCCGCGGAAGACTCCGTTGCGCTGCCCGAAGCGATGCGTGCTCTCGAAATCGAGCCATTTCACCCCGCCGCCGCAGAACATGTGATCGAGGTGCATGCGCAGGTTCATGAAGCCCGCGGTCGGCCACTTCACGAGCGCCTCCTCGTCGAGACGATAGAAGTCGGCGAACGCATCCTTGAAGCCGATCTCGCGGAGCGCGCGATAGACCGGCGAGCCGGGGAGGGCGTTGAAGTCGCCGACGACGACGAAGCGCTCGCTCTTTCGCTCCTTCGTCACGAAGCGCGCGAGGTTCATCGCCTCCTCGAGCTGGTTCGGGCCCCAGCCCATGCGCCGCGGCTCGAGCCAGAACGCGGACGAGAACGTCGTCGGCAGGCTGAGGTGGGTGTTGAAGATGTCGAGGTCGAGCCCCGACTTGTGCTCGACGCGCAGGTGCGCGCAGATGCGCGTCTGCTTCAGCTTCTTCACCGGGTGGATGCGCGAGCGCCGGTGCGTGATGTCGTGCGGTTCGAGCGCGTTGTGATGCGAGACGCGGAAGTCACGCTTGGCGATCACCGCGAGGCCCGTCGTGTAGAGGGGCGCGACGCTCAGCTTGTACGCGTGCGCGGGGAAGTAATAGGCCTCGTACGAGTCCCTCTTGCCCGCGGCATGGAGCGCGCGATGCAGCATCGCCATCAGGCGCTCGAGCTGCGTCTCGCCGTCGGGCGCGGGGTGCGCGAGGTTCGAGCGCAGCGAGGTCGTCTCCACCTCCTGCAAGCAGATCACGTCGGCCAGCGGGTCGAGCCCGGCCAGCGCGCCGGCGATCCGCTCCATCGACTTCGCCGTGCTCGCGATGCCGCGCGTCCCGTGCCCGAAGTAGCGAACGTTGTAGGTGATCACGCGGACGTCGGGCATCGATCGCCTGATTGTAGAACAGCGCGACGCGTTCAGGGACGCGCGTTCACCTCGACGGATCCCGCGTAGGCGTACGTCCCGTAGCGCTTGTCGTTGGCGTAGAGGCGGACGTCGTACGTGCCCGCGGCAGGGAAGTCGCAGTGCATCGCCGTGTGCTGGTCGCCCTTGCACTCGGTGCGGGCCGTGCCGTGCTTCGGCGTGAAGTCACCGAGGACGAAGACGTTGCGCGGGTTGCCGAGCGCGACGTCGAGCGAGCTGCCGACGGAGACCTGCGAGCGATCGGGGTTGCGGAGCTCGAGGCCGTGCGCGAAGAACGCCGGCGCGAGGACCGGGCGGCGGAAGAACTCCGCGCGCGAGAGCGGATGCTCGAGGAGCTGCCATTTCTGCGCGTCGGGAAAATGCGTGATCGCGAACTGGTCGGGCGGCGTGAACAGGTACTCCGTGCCGTACTTCTTCTTGAAGGTGCCGTTGTCGTTCGAGCCGGAGTCCCACGTCGGGTCGATGAGGTACCAGCTGCCGTTCACGTGCGCCGCGTTCCAGGCGTGGCCTTCGCCTTCCATCGGCGCTTCCTCGGAGCGCGCGTCGCCGACCACGTAGAGGATCTCGTCGCCCGTCACCTTCGCGAGCTCGGCGAGGAGCTTCGCGTAGCCCGCGCATACGCCGACGCGTGAGCGGAAGACGGCCTGCGCGTCGCGATCGGCGTCGGGGACCTTGTGCGCGACGTAGTTCGGCGTGTCGTACGCGATGCGATCGGCGACCCAGTCGTGGAGGGCCTTCACGCGCTGGAGAGGATCGGGCTCGTGCGCGAGGATGTACTTGGCGACGGAGGAGATCGAGACCTCGACCTCCTTTGGCATCGATGCGACGGCGGGGTGGAGAGTGGAGGGGAAGGGGTAGGCGTTGGGGAGACGGGGTGCGATCGGGGAGAGATCGGGCACGGGCACGGGCACGGGCGCGGGCGCGGGCGAGATCGAGCTGGAGGCGACGGGGGAGGGGGCCGTGCCCGAAGGGGATGTGGAGGCGATGGGCGACGTCGGCGTGCCCGATGCGGTGGGGATCGGTTTCGCGGTGGGCGTGGGGGAGGGGTCGACGCCGTCGCCCTGGCCCTCGCGGCCCTCGCGGTACGGGTTGTCGTGCGACGCGGTGTAGAGCCACTCGACGGCGCCCGCGAGCGTGAGGAGGACCTTGCGCGTGCTCTCCGCTTTCGGTCCGTGATGGCCGTCGAGCATCCAGTCGCCGCGCGTCGAGAGCGCGACGAACGCGCGCGACGGATACGCCGCGAGCAGCACCACAAGGAAGACGAGGTTGAGCGCGAGTGTGCGGAGGATCAGACGATCCGAGAACGTGAGGAAGCGGCGGCGGCCCTTCGCCTTCTTGTCCCTCCGTCCACGGAGGACGCCGATGCCCTCCCATGCGAGCGGTAGGCCTGGGAAGAGGAGCAGCCCCGCCGCGACGGGCAGCCACGTGGCTCGGTTCGCGAATGCAGCAAGCGATGAAGCGAGCCAGACGCCGGAGAGCGGCGCGCCCACCATCAGCGCGATGCAGAACGCCTTGAAGGCGAACGCCACGCCCGAAAAGCTGGATGCCGAGCGATCGCTACGCTGCGCCAATGCGCCGAGAAGCTAAGCACGACAGCGAGCTTTCGCCAGTTTCGGCTACACTCCGCTCGTGAATCAACCGCGCGCCACGCTCGCGGCCGGGATGGAGGTCACGCCGAGCGTGCGCCTCGTCAGCCCGATCGGCGAAGGCGGAATGGGCGCCGTGTGGCTTGCGGACCACACGGGCCTGAACACGCGCGTCGTCGTGAAGTTCATGCTCGACGGTCACGATTCGAGCACCAGCGCGCGCACGCGCTTCAAGCGCGAGGCCGAGGCCGCGTCGCAGGTGAAGAGCCCGCACGTCGTGCAAACGTTCGACCACGGCGTCACCGCCGACGGCGTCCCCTTCATCGTGATGGAGCACCTCGAAGGTCGCGACCTCGGCGTCGAGCTCACGGCGCGAGGCGCCCTCGATCCCACGACCGTCGTCGTGATCGTCACCCAGATCGCCAAGGCGCTCACGAAGGCCCACGCCGCCGGGCTCCTCCACCGTGACATCAAGCCCGCCAACATCTTTCTCTGCCACGGCGAGACGGCGGAGGAGCTCTTCGTGAAGCTCCTCGACTTCGGCATCGCCAAGACCCCGACCGCCGCTGGAGAGAGCGAGCTCGACGGACAGACCAAGACCGGACAGGTCGTCGGTACGCCCTTCTACATGAGCCCCGAGCAGGTCACGGCGCAGAAGGTCGTCGATGCACGCAGCGATCTCTGGTCGCTCGGCATCGTCGCGTTCGAAGCGCTCACGGGTCAGCGCCCCTATGACGGGCCCTCGTTCGGCGCGCTTGCCGTGAAGATCGCGACCGGCGACCAGCCGAGGCCCTCCGCCGCGAACCCCGCGCTCCCTCCGAGCGTCGATGCGTGGTTCGCGAGGGCGTGTGCGCGTGAGCCCTCGGCAAGGTTCGCCAGCGCGCGCGAGCTCGCCGATCGCCTTCGCGCGGCGTTCGAGGGCGTCGTCTCGCTGCCGCCCGCGCCTTCGGGTGGCGCGACCTCCGACCCTCGCCCCGTCAGCTCCGGGTCGCGCCCGACGAAGCCGTCAGCGGGAGTCGAGGCCGATGACACCGGTCGTCCGTCGTTCGTCCTCGCGTCCACTGTCCAGACCGACGACTCCGCAGGCGATCCGTCCGCGCTCGCGCGCAGCGAGCCAGGTCGCTCGGTGCCGGCCACCACCGATCGCAGTGACGACTCTCGCGCGTCGGGCCGAGGCGCCACGCGCGGCAAGGTCGTCGTGCCTGTCGTGGCGCTCGTCGTCGTCGCGCTCGCCCTCGCCGCCGGCTGGAAGGCGAAGGAGCGAAGCGAGCCCGGACCGCTTCCCTCGACGAACGCGGCGAGCTCGCTGGCGCCGATCGCATCCGCGGTGCCGGCGGCATCCTCGTCTCCGATCGCACGCGACACCGCTGCGCTCGCGGCACCGGCTGCGTCTCTGGACCGCCCGGCGACCTCCGCTTCATCGGCTCCCCGCGCTGTTCCGTTCGTGCCGACCGTTCCCGTGCGATCCTCGGCGGCGGTCGCCTCGGTGAAGCCGACCCCGAGCACCGTCGTCGCGCCTCGCCCCTCCGCGACGGTTCACGACGACCCTCTCTTCTGATGAACCGACCCGCCTGATGCGCTCCCGTTCGCTGTCCCTCGCGCTCTCGCTCGCGCTCGCCCTGCCGGTCGTGTCTCCCACGCGCGCGCATGCCGCGCCGGGCGTCGCTGCCGAACCGAGCGCGGGCGATCTCGCGACCGCACGAAGTGCCCTCAGGGAAGGCCTCGCGCTTCGCGAAAAGGGTGACCTCGTCGGCGCGCTCGGCCGCCTCACGACGGCGCACGATCTCGTCGCCACGCCGGTCACCCTCTTCGAGCTCGGCAAGACTCACCTCTTGATGGGTCACGTCCTGCAGGCACACGAGCTCTTCATCAAGATCGGGCGCCTCCCTCCCGCGCTCGAGGAGTCGCAGCGCTCCACGACCGCGCGCGAAGAGGCGAGCCGCCTCGCCGCCGACCTCGAGCCTCGCATCCCGACCCTGCGCATCAAGCTCGCGAAGCTCCCGCCCGGGGCGAGCGCCGCCGTGCACGTCGACGATGAGCCCGTCGCGATGACCGGCGCAGTCACGCCGCGCGCGGTCGAGCCCGGCAAGCACGTCATCCTCGCGCGCGCCGGCGACGGCCCGGAGGAGCGCGTCACCATCGAGATCGGCGAAGGGGAGACCAAGGACGTCGATCTGTCGCCGCAATGGGTCGCCCCGAAGCCGCCCCCCACGCCGCCGCCCGGCGGACAGGTCGTGTACCTCCGCCAGACGAACCCGCTGGTCTTCCTCGGCTTCACCGCCGCGTCCGTGTCGGGCACCATCACGGGCGTCGCGTCGGTCCTCGCGATCAACGCGGCGGGCCGCGCTCACGATCGCTGTGGCTCCGATTACTGCCCTCAGCAGGTTCGCGACTCGGACATCACCGTGATGCGCACGTGGATCGCCGTCACCGCCGTCGCCGGCGCGTCGACGCTCGCGTTCCTCACGGTCGCGGTGCTCGCGATCTCCCGACCCGTGAACGAGAAGGTCACGGCCGGCGCGAGGCCCTACCTCGGACCCGGCTCGGCCGGCTTCGTGGGAACGTTCTGACCATGGCGATCTCTCGCCCGCTCCTGGTCGCCGCGGGGCTCGCTGCCCTCGGTGCCGCGTTCTCGTGCAAGAAGTTCGACCTGCCGAGCGAGACCTGCGACCCCTC
Source organism: Myxococcales bacterium (assembly GCA_025351875.1). Classification (GTDB taxonomy): domain Bacteria; phylum Myxococcota_A; class Polyangia; order Polyangiales; family Polyangiaceae; genus Labilithrix. The sequence continues at coordinate 70,632 of JANXVA010000180.1, forward strand.
GAAGCAGCACGGCGGCGAGCTGATGACGCCGCTCAGCGACGCCACGTGCAACAGCTGCCTCGAAGACCGCTGTTGTGACGCCGTAGGCGTCTGCGAGCGCAAGGCCGACTGCTCGCGGTCGGTCTCCAGCGTGCATGCCTGCGTCGTCCACGCAGGGCTCGCCGGGGCGCGCGCGGAGACGTCATGCGCGGACAACGAGTCGCTCGCCGAGAAGCGAGAGGCCGACACCGCCTATCGCTGCATGCGCGAGCAGTGCGGCGCCGAGTGCGGCTTGCCGGTGTGCCGCGTCGATCCCGCCGCGCTGCTCATCCACAGCGCCAACTGCGACGCATGCTTCTCGAGCTCCTGCTGTCCTCAGCTCAACGCCTGCTACGCGAGCCGTGCGTGCAAGCTCACGATCGAGTGCATCGTCAAGGAGTGCGGGAGCACCCTCAGCGATACGCTCACGCCCGGCGTCCTCGACGGTGCTCCCGCTGGCGGCCTCGGAATCTTCGACGGCCAGAAGCTCTGCTCGCGTGACGCTGGACCGGAGGGCGTCGGCCCGCCCACGTGCGTCCAGAAATGCCTCTGCGCGTTCAAGGACAACGACCAGGGCCTCGCGCCGCCAGGGCTCGCGCAGCGACCCGTCAACCTCGCTCTTGCGGTCTACCAGTGCGGCGTGAGCGCCGGCTGCGGCCCGTCGTGCACGGACCCGGCAGACGCAGCCGCTCCCTGAACTGCTCGGAACTCCCTCGTTTCCAGCGCCGCGTCCGCGCGCGATGGATCTTACTTGGTCCATGTAGGTGACTGGAATCCTTCAGTTTTGTGGGATAGCGACAGGCCGCGGTGCTACGTTTTGAGGGTGGGGTTGGCCTTCATTCGCTTTACGACCTTCGCGATTGCCGGCTGTGTCACGGCGGTCGCGCTCTTCGCGTGCTCGTCGAATGCACCGGCGGTGCAGGACGACCTCGTGAGCGGCGAATCGCAGCCGACGAAGGCGCCCGTCACCGGCACGCCGAGCCCGAGCCCGACCCGCGCGTCCCCGACGCAGCCCGACGCGAGCGTCCCCGACGCGCCCGCGTCTTGCGTGACGGTGGCGCCGAACAATCGTTGCGGTCTCGCTCCTCAGTGTGGCTGCGCGATCAACGAGACGTGCGACGTGACGAACGAGACCACCGGCGCGACGTCATGTGTGACGGCAGGCGGCGCGACGCTCGGTAGGCCGTGCGTCCAGACCGGTGACTGCCTCGCGGGGCTGACGTGCCAGTACGGCGCGTGTCGTACGTACTGCGGCACCGCGCGGTCGAAGTGCACCGTCGCCGGCACCGACCTCTGCGTCGAGATGCTCGACAGCGCCGGCAAGGCGATCCTCAACAAGAACTTCTGCACGCTGACGTGCGACCCGCGCACGCCGGCGGCCGTCTGCGGCACCAACGCGTGCCACTGGTTCGAGGACTTCTACAAGCCGAATTCGGTGAGCGACTGCAACAAGCCGGGCACGAACGCGCCGTATACGACGTGCGCCCGCGACTCCGATTGCCAGCCAGGCTTCGCGTGCATGAACCACCCGAAGTACGGCCTGGAGTGCGAGCGCTGGTGCCGGATCGGCGTGGCCGGCGACTGCCCGACGACTCCGGCTGGGCTCACGTGTACGGACGCGTTCGGTGCCCTCGCGCCCGTCATCGGCGGCTTGAAGGAAGGCGTCTGCCAGTAGAGCGCGCGACTGTGGTAGCCCTTCTGCCTAGGGACTCCACATGTCGGACCGAATCAACGTACGAAGTCTGCTCGAGCAGAAGGGCCAACTCGCCGATGACGTCGTCGCCATCAAGGCGAACGGCACGATCATCGATCTCCACTCCTTCGTCGACCCCACGACGACGTTCGAGCTCGTTCGCAAGACGGACAAGGACGGCCTCCAGGTCATCCGCCACTCGACGGCGCACGTCATGGCGGACGCGGTCCAGAGGCTCTTCCCCGGCACGAAGGTGACCATCGGTCCCGCGATCGAGGACGGCTTCTACTACGACTTCGACAAACCGGGCGGCGGCTTCACCGAGGAAGACCTCGCGAAGATCGAGAAGACGATCCGCGAGATCGTGAAGAGCAACACTCCCTTCCGCCGCGAGGTCGTCACGCGCGACCAGGCGCTGGCGCTGTTCGAGAAGATGGGCGAGACCTTCAAGGTCGAGATCATCAAGTCGATCCCCGAAGGCGAGGAGATCAGCCTCTACAAGCACGGCACCCACGAGAAATCGCAGAACTACGACAAGGACTGGGTCGACGTCTGCGAGGGGCCCCACGTGCCGCGCACGAGCAACCTCGGCGCCGTGAAGCTCACGAGCGTCGCCGGCGCGTACTGGCGTGGCGACGAGCGCAACCCGATGCTCCAGCGCATCTACGGCACCGCGTTCGCGACGCAGGAGGCGCTCGACGAGCACCTCAAGCTCATCGAAGAGGCAAAGGCACGCGACCATCGCAAGCTCGGCAAGGAGCTCGAGCTCTTCATCTTCGATCCGGTCGCCCCGGCGATGCCGTTCTTCCTCCCGCGCGGCGCGTTCCTCTACAACGCGCTCGTCCAGTACATGCGCGAGATGTACGCGATCGATGGCTACGACGAGGTCATCACGCCGCAGGCGTTCGACCCGAAGCTGTTCCGCACGAGCGGTCACCTCGGCAACTACAACGAGAACATGTACCGCCTCTGGACGGAGGACCTCCTCGAGGAGCTCACCGCGAAGGACAAGGACGGCAACGAGAAGAGCACCGCGGAGTTCATCAAGCGGCTCCAGGACAACTCGTTCGCCATCAAGCCGATGAACTGCCCGAGCCACTGCGTGATCTTCGGCTCACGTCGCCGGAGCTACCGCGAGCTCCCCTGGCGGATGGCCGACTTCGGCCGGCTCCATCGCTACGAGCGCGGCGGCGTCGTTCACGGCCTCTCGCGCGTGCGCACGTTCTGCCAGGACGACGCGCACATCTTCTGCACTCGCGAGCAAGTGGCCGGCGAGATCGAGAAGTTCATGAAGCTCTTCTACCGGGTCTACAAGGCCTTCGGCTTCGAGAAGATCGACGTGAAGCTCGCGACCCGCCCCGAAAAACGCGTCGGCAGCGACGAGTTCTGGGACATGGCCGAGAGCGCCCTCCAGAAGGGCCTCGAGAGCGCCGGTCTCACGTTCGAGATCCTCCCCGGCGAGGGCGCGTTCTACGGTCCGAAGATCGAGTTCCACGTGCAGGATGCGCTCAAGCGCAGCTGGCAGCTCGGAACGATGCAGTACGACCCGAACCTGCCCGAGCGCTTCGAGCTCGACTACGTCGGCGAGGACGGCAAGGAGCATCGCCCGGTGATGCTCCATCGCGCGATCTTCGGCTCGCTCGAGCGCTTCATCAGCGTCTACATCGAGCATTGCGGCGGGAACTTCCCGGCGTGGATCGCGCCGATGCAGGCGAAGCTCCTCACCGTCAGCGACAAGAGCGAGGCCTACGGCCGTGACGTGCTCGCGCGCCTCAAGGCCAGGAGCTTCCGCGTCGAGGGCAATTTCTCCGGCGACAAGCTCGGCGCGAAGATCCGCGACGCGCGCACGGCTCGCCATCCCTACATGATCGTCATCGGCGAGAAGGACGCCGAGGCCGGTACGGTTTCGGTCCGCTCGCGCGACAAGGGCGAGCTCGGCGCGATGCCGTTCGACCAGTTTTCCGCGATGCTCGCCGAAGAGAGCAAGCTCCCCCTGTAGCGAAGCCGGACACGAGATCACACGGACGGCTCGGAGCTCCGTGTCTACTCGTCTTCGTCTACTAACGCGGCTTCGGGTTCGTGGGCGACTCGGCGTCGTCGGCGGGGCGGCGCAGCGCGTGGTTATCCATCGCGATCGCCGCCATGTTCGCGAGCGCGCGGAAGAGCGCGAGGTCGTCGGGCCCGAAGGCATCCGCTCGCGAGACGCTGTCGGCGTAGAGCACGCCGACCGTGCCGCCACCCGGGTTGATCGGCACGGCCATCGCCGCCTTGATCGCGGCGTCCTCCTTTGGGTCGCCTGGCAGCGACGTGTCGCGCGAGACGTCCGAGAACGAGGTGGGGCTGCCCTTGTCGACGACCCAGTCGACGACGCGCTTGCTGTACGGGCGCGGGGCCGCGCCGACGAACGTCTTCAGGACCTTCGGCTTCATCTGGAGCGACTGCTCGTCGAGTGTGAGCAGCGCGATGCGATCGACCTCGAGGACCTGCACGGCGAGGACGATGATCTCCTCGAGCGTGCGGTCGAGCCCCAGCTCGCCCACCAGCAGCTCGCTCGCGCGGATCAGGAGGAAGAGCCTGTCCTTGTAGCGCTGGTCGTCGACGAAGACGGGCTCCCTGTTGACGCGCTTGCCGAGCGCGGCCTCGAGACCGATCGGGGAAGGGAGCGTCTGGGCGCCGCCGGAGTGCTTCGGCTGGCGCATCGTCGCGCCTTCGAGGAGAAACGTGATGTCGCCACAGCGGAACGAGTCGCCCTCGACGAGCTCGCACGTGGCCACTCGCTTGCCGTCGAAGTAGAGCCCGTTCTTGCTCTGGAGGTCGGCGACGCGAACCTTCGTGCCGTCGTAGTCGAGCTGCGCGTGCTTCCGCGACAGGCTCTTGTGCATGCAGACGATCTGGTTTTCCTTCGTCCGGCCGATGGTCGAGGTGCCTGGGGAGAGGAGGAGGGTCTGCTCCTCGGAGGTCCCCGGATTCATCACGAGCGAGAGCACGTCGCGCACGTTACCACGGCCGTTTGGCCAGGTTTGGGCGGCGTAGGAGGGTGATTAGCGAAGGATCGTGGGCGCTTCGCGGTAGTTTTCCGCGACCGGCACGCGATGTCGCGCCGAAAAAAGCGTGAAATTCAGGGCCCGCCGGGGTTGACCCCACCCCACGTCCCGGGGAAGACTGCACCTGTCTCCGTGGGCGCGCGCTCGAACACCGTTTTGGCACGATCCCCGTGGGCGTTTTTCACTCTTTCGAGGAGGTCTCTTTAACCAATGTCGATGGGTCGTCCCAGATTTGATCCGCGCCAGCCGCAGCGCCAGTTCCAGATTCGAGTCAATCACCGCATTCGGGTGCCGGAAGTGCGCGTCATCGACGCGAACGGCGAGATGCTCGGTGTGCTCTCCACGCACGAGGCGCTGAAGCGCGCGCAGGAACAAGGGCTCGACCTCGTCGAGGTCAACCCCAAAGCCGAGCCGCCGGTCTGCAAGATCCTCGACTTCGGCAAGTACAAGTACGAAGAGAAGAAGAAGGCCGGTGAGGCCAAGCGTAAGCAGACGGTCGTCCAGATCAAGGAGATCAAGCTGCGCCCGAAGACCGACGACCACGACATTGCGTTCAAGACGAACGCGGCGCGTAGGTTCCTCGAGGCCGGGCACAAGGTGAAGATCACGGTGCGCTTCCGCGGCCGCGAGATCACGCACCCCGAGAAGGCGCAGGAGCAGATCACCGTCATCATCCAGGGCATCGAGGACATCGCGAACGTGGAAACACGCGTGGCGATGGAGGCTCGCGCCATGTCCGTGCTCGTCGCGCCCAAGCCGGCGATCATGCAGAAGGTCGCGCAGGCGAAGGCCCAGCGCGAGAAGGAACGTCAGCAGGCCGAGAAGGAAGGGCGCGCGGCGCCTGACGAGCCGGAGTCGCTCGAGGATCTTCCGGACGATGACGACGACGACGACGACGACGACGACGACGACGACGCCGAGGGCGGCGAAGCCGAAGCCGAAGTCGAGAAGAAGGCCTGAGGCGAGACGAGCCGCGAGACAAGCCCGCGGCGTGAACAGGCAGGGCGAATGAAGCGCTGGAAGCTCTCTCCAAGATCCACCGCTCTCGCCCTGCCGCTCGTGATCGGAGCGCTGTCATGGTGCGCGCTCCGGCTCGCGGTCGCTCCCGTCGGGGATGCGATCGCGAGTGGCCTCGCGCGAGCGGTTCCGCCCGCCGCGAGCGCAGCGCCAACAGCCGCGCCGGAGAGCGAGTCCGCGTCGCCGTCGGTCGCGCCGATCCCGGACCCGACCGACGAGCAACTCGAAGCCGTCGGTGCGCTTCCGCGACGGGTGGCGTCGCGGGGGCCGTCCGCCCATCGAGCCGGCCCGGCCGACCGGGCGGGCGATATCGCGAACGAGGGGGGGGCTGTCGCCGCCGCGTCGGCGCCCGGCGATGCGCCCAAGGCAACGATCTTCGTTCCCGCCGCGATCGTCGCGCGCGCGCTCGAGCGTCGTGACGTGGGAGCCACGAACGCGCTCACGGCGGACGGCTCACAGCTCGGGGCGCGCCTCGTGGGCGTCGGGAAATACCGCACGGGGCTTCGGGACGGTGACGTCGTCGTCTCGGTCGCGGGTACACGCACACCCAACGTGAGCGCGATGACCTCCGCCGCGATGCAGGCCGCCGCCAGCGGAGCACCGCGGATCTCCGGCCGGGTCGTGCGGGGCGAGACGAGCATCGCCGTGACGCTCGAGTTGCCCAAGTGACCGCCGCCGTCACGCGAGGCCTCATGGTCGGTGGAGTGGTCGGCGCGCCTCTCGTACTCATTTTTCGATAACTGCATGCATTTGCAGCAGCTCCTGGCACCTTCCGTACGAGGTGCAGGAGTCGATCGAAGCCCGCGGGAGCCTGTCGCCACAGACGCGGCGGGAGCGCCGAATGCCGCCTGTTGGCGTTGCTTGGTGCCTGCAGCCCATGGCCGCAGCCGCGATCGGCGCGGCGGTCGGCGAGGCCGGTCGAACGGTCCTCGTCGGCGTCAAGGCGGGATACCGAGCCGACATCGTGCTGTCGGCCGGGCTCGAGACGTTCGCCCTCGTGCTCCTGCCCACGGGGCTCGCGGTCCTCGGGCTTGCTCTTCTCCTTCGCGATCGGCGCACCGCCGTCTTCATCCGTAAAGCTCCACGGCTCCTCGCCGGCGGGCGCTCCATCGGACACGTGTCGATCGCGATCATGCTGCTCGTGGGCATGGGGCTCGGCTCGATCGCCGTGGCCCGCGCGCTCGGCCGACTCCTCGCGACGTCCGCGAGCCCCGAGGTCGCCGTCACGGCCACCGCGCTATGCGTGGTCGCCACGCTGTTCCTCGGTCTCCTTGTCGCGTCGCGCGTCGGCCCTCTCGCCTCGCGGCTGCTCGCAGGGCCCGAGCGAAGGGTCGGGCTCCTACGCCAACCGGTCTTTGCCTTCGCCATGAGCGCCGTTCTCGGTAGCTTCACGGCCCTCGAGATCCTTCCCCGCGAGGTCTTCGTCCTCACGACGGCGGCGTTCGCGGCGTTCGTCGTCGGGGCGTGGGCTCCCACCGCACGGCTCGAGAGCTTTCTTCGCTCGCGGGGAACGCTCGCGGCGGTGGTCTTCGCCCTGACGTCGCTTGCGTTTCCGATGTTCTCGCGCCTCGCGCCCGTCGCGCGAGAGCTCACGCTGCAGTCCCGCGCGGCGGCCTCGGTCATCACCGTCGTGCGTGTCTTCGGCGACCGCGACCACGACGGCTACTCGACGATCCTCGGAGGCGGCGATTGCGACGATGGCAACGCTGCGATTCATCCAGGTGCGCACGACGTTCCCGGAAATGGCATCGACGAAAACTGCTCCGGCAGCGACGCCGCGATCATGAGCGTCGCGGCGCAACGCGATGTCCCGCGTCCGTCGACCGTGCCGGAGCGGCCGAACATCGTGATGATCCAGCTCGACGCAATGCGCCCCGACCATCTCGGGTTCGCCGGCTATCCGCGGCCCACGTCGCCGAACCTCGACCGCTTTCGTGAGACTGCCACGTGGTTCCGGCGTGCGTATACGCGAGGCACGAGCACGCGCGTGGCGCTCCCCGCGATCTTCATCGCCGAGGACATCGACAGCGTTCCGCAGAAGCGCGGCCCTGCCATGGAGATCGAGCTGTTCCCCGGTCCCGAGACGCTCGCGGAGGCCCTCGCCGAGGTGCACTACGATCGCGTCGGTTTCACGATCTCCTATGTCATCCAGCACATCCGGGGTGCCGGCCGCGGATTCCGCACGTGGGACACTCCCTGGCCCACGGATCAGTGGGACGCGGCCGCTCCCACGGCGGCGACGACGACGACGGATGCCGCGCTCGGCTATCTCGACGAGCCGCATGACGCGCCGTTCTTTCTCTTCGTCCATTACCAGTGCACGCACGACACCTATTCAGCGAACCCGCGCTGGCCGTTCGGCTCGTCCCCGATCGACCAGTACGACAGCGCGGCGGCCTACTGCGACGACGAGCTCGGGCGGCTCTTTCGTGCGCTCGACGCGCGGGCCGATGCCGGTCGTACCGCCACGATCGTCTTCTCCGATCACGGCGAGCTCTTCGGCGAGCACGGCTACAGCAACCACGGCAACTCGCTCTACGAGCCCGACGCGCGGGTCGTGCTCCTGGCCCGCGTTCCAGGGCTCTCCGCACGTACCGTCGACGTTCCGGTTTCGCTCGTGGACCTCAACCCGACCCTTCGCGCGCTCGCTGGCGCGAGGGTCGCCCGGATCGACCCGGCGCCGTGGAACCTCCTCTCGCTGATGGGTGGTGGCGACCCCGCGCCCTGGCAGACGAGACCGATCTTCTCCTCCGTCGACGTCAACACGCTGACGGGGCGCCGGACCGCGCGCGGTGTGGTGCGCGGGCGCTACAAGCTCATGTCCGACGGGGCGACGGACAAGAAGAAGCTCTTCGACCTCATCGACGACCCGCTGGAGCAGCGCGACCTGAGCGCCGTTCTGCTGGCCGAGGCCGCCGATCTCCAGGAGATCCTCGAGGGCCGAGACGCCGTGGTCCTGAAGCCCTACGCAGGTGCCGACCACGGGAGCGTGAATCGGCGTTAGGCTCTCGTGCATGAAACTCCGTGCCGCTTTCCTGGCCGCGACGCTCACTCTCCTCAGCACCAGCGCCGCGCACGCGGTTCTCTCGTCGAGCGAGAAGGGGCAGATTCGCGACTTCGTCTCGAGCGCCCACGCCGAGAATGCCGTGCGCGTTCGTGCGCTCGTCGCGCGCACGGACCTCACCGCCGAGGAGTCGATTGCGGCGCTGTCCGAGGCTGTCGTCCCGGTGCCCTTCACCGATCAACGGGCGGTCTTCCTGCGCGAGCTCACCTTCGGCGTGTCGAGCGCGTCGTCCCGACCGCTCCTCGCGCAGGCCGTCACGCGGGCGCTCTTGCTGCGCGCGGACGCCGTCTTCCAGAAGTACGTCGGCGGCCTGGATCATGAGCCGGGGGCGATCTCCGAGCTCGTCGCGATCTACTCGTTCCTCGACGGGACGATCGCCAACGCGGGACGTCCCACGCTCGCCGCGCACGACGCGAGCGCCGGCGTCTCCGCTGCTGCTTACGACGCATGCTCGAAGGAGCTCCGTGATCACGTCGAGCGCAACGCGCGCTGGCTCAAGGGGGAGGGCGTCGTCGCCGAGAGCGTTGGTCGCGTCCGCGCGCAGGCGCAGGCGGCGCTGCTCGACATGCTTCCCGACGGGCTCACACGCCGCGTCGACGCGTCCGACCGGCTCGGCCTCCAGGGGGCGCGTCGCAAGATCCTCACCGAGTGGGGCATCCTCTTCGCCGATGCCGGCAAGCTCGATGATGCCGCGGTCGGTCGCGTGCACGAGGCCCTCACGCGTACGCCGGGAGCGCGCGTCGATCTCGAGGTGATCTACGCCGGAGAGGACCGAGGACCGCTGCGCGCGCGCGGGATCGTGGCGTTCGTCGGGGGCGGCGCGGGCGACGCGAATCCCTTCGGAGAGGAGCTGACGCCCAGCAAGGTCGACCCGTCGACCGCGACGATCATCCAGGACCTCGTGGTCCTTGCCGTGAAACGTGCGCTCGACAATCGCGGCGAGCTGCGGCTCCAGGCCGAGCACGATGCGGCCGCTGCTCAGGGGGCGGGCGCGAAGATGCTCGGCAAGCCTCGCGCGCCGAGCGTCGAGCACGTCGTCGGTGCGGCCGCGTATCTCCTGGTCCTCGACGCTCCCCGCGCGCTCGACCTCGCGTTCGTGCGCGCGGTGGGCGGCCGCCCGGAGAGCGCCGCGATTCTCTCCGACGCAATCGGCGCGCTCGCCGCGTTTCCGGTCGCGTCGACCGACGCCGCTGGGTTGTCTCTCGACCTCGGGAAGGGAAGCGCATCGACGAAGGTGACCGCGATCCGCCTCGCGCCGAACGGCGCGGCGCTCGGCTTCACGCTCGAGGGGCACGCATGGGCGATCACGCGAGGCGCTCCTTCGTTCGCGGTGACCGGCATCACGCGGGACGCGCAGGTGCTCTCGCTCGGACACCTCGGGACCGCGCGGACTCCGCTCCGCGACCCCGCCCGGTGACGCCAAAAGCGGCTTCCGAACGCCCGATCGCGGCAAATTAGGCCTCCTTCCCACGCCAGTGGGATACATGCCTACATGCTCCCCCGGCGCTCGCGCGCGCTCCTCTCGAAGGCGATCGTCCTCGCCCTCGCGTGCGTGTCGCTCGCGGGGTGCTCGGAGAAGGGTCGCGACCCGCAGGCCGGCGGGCCGCAGGCCTCGGCGCCGAGCCCGGCCTCCACCTCCACCTCGCTCGCGAACGACGTTCCTGTCGGACCGCCGAGGCCGCCGCCGCTCGACCGCGCGCTGCGGATCATCGTCGGCGGTGACATCCTCCCTCACAGACCGAGCCTCATCGCACCGGCCGCAATCCAGGCGGCCCTCGCTCCCCTCGGACCGCTCTTCGCGAAGGCGGACGCGGTCGTCGCGAACTACGAGGCCGCGACGGGCGACGTCGACCCGAAGGCCTTTCGCCTGGCGTACGCGGCTCCGCACGGTTGGCTCGAGGCGCTTCCCATGGCGGGCGTGCGTGCCGTCACCGTCGCCAACAACCACGCGTGCGATCTCGGTGAGCCAGGTCTCGATGCGACGCTGGCGGACGCCCAGAAGAGCGGCCTCGTCGCCCTCGGCGCCGACGCGACCGACCCGTGGGCACCTCGCGCGATCGTCGAGCAGAACGGCAAGCGCATCTGCGCCATCGCGTGGACGACGCTCTCCAACTCGGAGGGCGGATGCTCGAAGAGCCGGCATCTCGCGGTGGCGCCTCTCAACGGGGTCGGCAAGCAACGCATCGATCGCGCATTCGCCAAGGCCCGCACGCAGTGCGACGCCACGATCGCGATCTTCCACGGCGGCGCCGAGTACGCCCCTCAGACGACGCTGGTCATGGATCAGGCGGCGCACGCCGCGGAGGCCGGCGCGGATGCGGTGATCATCCACCATCCGCACGTCGCCTCGCCTGTCGTCGTTCATTCGACGAAAGACGGGCGAAGCGTTCCGCTCTTCGCGTCCGTCGGCAACCTCGTCACGAACCAGGGCGAGTCGTGGAAGCCGCCGATGTTCCCCGTGCTGCCCGAGGACCGCCACCTCGTCTGCGTCAACGGCTGGACGCGCCTCGGCGTGCTCGCGGATCTCTCCTTCACCTTCGAGCCGAACGGAGAGACGAGGCCGCGGCTCGACTGGGGAACGCACCTCGTGTGGATCGACAACGAGCACGCCGAGGATCGCGCTGTCGCGACGCCGAAGATCGCGGCGCGTCTCCTCGAGCCGATGAAGGACAAGGCAATCGTCGAGGCGCTGTCGAAGGATCGGCGCGGTCCGCTCGCCCTCTTCTCCGACCCGTGCTGGGTCGAGCGCGAGGGCGCCCGCGATCACGACGAGCGCTGCTCGAGCACCGCGAGTGCGACCCCTGCCGCCGGCCTGACGCGCGCCGCCAAGCGCGCCACGTCGCGCCGCAAGAAGTAGTCTTCCCCGGAGCACTCTCCTCCCGGCAGACTGGCCCTCGTGCTCAGCCGTTGACCGCGAGCAGGTAGTGCTACGGCGCCCGTCACCGATTGTCGTAGCAACCTTCCGGCGGCTCGTGATCGGGCTCTTCGCCGAGGAGACGGAGCTCCTCCTCCTCCGCCAGCGCGAGACGCGACGTCCGCTCGCACGGTGGACCACGAGGAGATGGAGCACCACGACGACGTCGATACTCGTGCTCCCTGCGAGAGCGGGGTTTCGCTCTCGTACACTCTGAAATATCCTCGGTGAAATGTCCGACCGTTCTCGTGATGGCGGCGGCTCCACGGTCGAAGCGCTTGCCAAGGTGCGCAGGTCCAAGGGACCGATGCGGGCGCTCTCGCGCTTCGTCGTGCTCTACAGAGTCGTCCAGCGCGCACCCGAAGCGCAAATGCCGATCGACTATCGCGGAACGGTTAAGAGACCCGAAGGGAGCCTCGCGAGCCCCGACGTGCTGCAGAAGGCGGCCGCGCTCGGCCTGCGTTTCGCGGGCGAGTACGCCTACCTCGGCCTGATGGGCTGGGTCCCACGCGAGGGCTGGGTGACCGAGGACGGCGACGTGCGCGTCTCGGCGCGTCGACAGAAAGGCGGGCTCATCGAAGGCGCGATGTCGTCGTACTACCTCAGCACGACGTTCGACGACGGGTCGGTGATCCTCACCTGGTCGAAGTCGCCGCCACCGACCGCCTCGAGCGAGTGCGCCGAGAGCATCGGCGGCTCCGGGGACCTGACGGCAGACCTCGCGAAGCACCGTGCCGCGATCGAGCGACGCTTGGTCGCCACTCCCGACCTCCGGGCGATTCCCGCACTGACCGTCGAAGACTGCGTCTTGCTGAGCACGCACTATGACCGCTTCGTCACCAGCGATGCGCAGCTCGCCAACATCGTGAAGCTCCGCATCGTCGGGTGGGGTGGCCTCGCCACGCTCCTCGCCGCCGTGGTCTGGTCGCTCGTCCGGCGGTTCGTGGTGCACCAGCAGTAATTCGCTCGTGGTCGGCTCGCGCAGGCTGCGCCGATGCCCGTCAGGCAAACGTCCGCTCACGTCAGGCGACGCGAGATGACGTGATGTTGGCCGGGGACGGCGGGATTTGACAGCGGCCCGTCTGCGGACGATAACCGGAGCCCATGTCGGAACAGGCTGTCGATACGAGCGCTTCTCGCAAGGTCCGCATCCTCGTCGCCAAGCCGGGGCTGGACGGCCACGACCGCGGCGCGAAGGTGGTCGCCCGCGCGCTCCGCGACGCCGGTTTCGAGGTCATCTACACCGGGCTTCACCAGACGCCCGAGATGATCGCCAACGCCGTGGTCCAGGAGGACGTCGACGGTGTCGGCCTCTCGATCATGAGCGGCGCACACAACACCCTGTTCCCCGCCGTCATCGACGCGCTCAAGGCCAAAGGCGTCACGGACGTCGTCATCTTCGGCGGCGGCATCATCCCCGAGGGCGACCTCGAGCGCCTCCGGTCGGCGGGCGTGAAGGGCGTGTTCACGCCGGGCACGACGCTCGAGAACATCATCGGCTGGGTCAGAGAGAACGTCCGCCCCAAGGCGTGAGGTCGGCGGGAGTCAGGGCGCGAGGCGCTTCAGCGGCGGCGTGAGTGCGTCGATCGCCCAGCGGGTGATGTTCGGGAAGTGGCGCGACAGGGCGTACATCCGCGGGTAGATCACGCGCGCGCGCTTGTTGTCGACCGCCGATGCGATCATCCTCGCGAGCACCTCGGGCGTACCGGTGGGCGTGTACTTCGTCGCCGCCGTCTCCGTGTAGGCGGCTCGCCCGGCCGCTTCCATGTCGCTCGTCACGGGGCCCGGGTACACGGTGACCACGTGGATGCCGTACGGCTTCATCTCTGCGCGGAGCCCCTCGGACGCGGCGGCGAGGCCGGCCTTCGCGGCGTTGTAGAAGAACATCCCCGGAGTCGGACCGAGCGCGGCCATCGACGCGATGTCCACGATGGTCCCTGATTTGCGCGGCACCATGCGCTTCAGCACGAGCTGCGTGAGGTGGAGCGGCGTGTGGAGATCGAGCGCGAGGAGTCGTTCGCCGTCCTCCCAGCTCGTATCGAGGACGCTCTTGACGATCTGGACGCCGGCGTTGTTCACGAGGACGTCGATCGGGCCCATCGCCTCCTCGGCCGCGTCGAGCCAGGCGAACGCCACCTCCGGGTTGCCGAGATCGGCCTGCACGACGTGCGTTCGACTCTCGTTACCCTCGGCGAGCTTGTCGAGCCGGTCGCGGCGGCGCGCGATGAGCGTGACCTTCGCGCTTGGTCGCCTCAGGTACTCGCGGGCGATGGCTTCGCCGATTCCGCTGGAGGCTCCGGTGACGACGACGTGCATGGCTTGGCAGCATACACGCGGTCGACGCGTTCCATCAGCGCTCGCGCGCTCGGCTTTCCCTTGAACACGTAGAGCGCTGCTGACGTCTCGTCCGAGAGGACCTCTGCGCTCACGCGAAGGCGCGAGCTCGCACAGAAGACGATACGGGCGCCCAGACCCTGCTGCGCGAGCTCGATGCGCCTCCACACCGCGTCGCGGCTCCAGAAGCCGAGGACCTCGACGTAGACCGGCTCCCCGCTGCTCTCGTGACGGAGCACCAGATCCGGAATGCATACGCCGAGCCCCGGATGATCGAGGAGCACGTTCGCGACCTCGGCCTTCCAGGGCGAGCCGGACGCATGCAACGTGGTCACACCGTCGAGGAGCAGCTGCACTTCGTCGGAGAGGTGCAGCGACGGAGCGGCAGCGGCTCGCTCCCGCGTGTCCGCCGAGGAGAGACGGAAGACGAGCGCCTCACGTTCCTTGCCCCACTTCACGTCGGCGGTGAGCGTCCAGGTATCGAGCAGGCGTAGTGCCGGGAGGATCAGCGCGAGGCGCAGACCGTATTTCGTGACCGATTCGAACATCGAGAACGGACCGTCGATCGCGATGGTGAAGCCCTCGCTCTGCCGCGTCACCGTGAAGAGCAGCCGGTGGAATTTCATCTGCGCGAAGAACGCGCGCATCGCGACGGGCGAAGCGGCCTTCACCTCGCACGTCACGCGCACGGCGCGGAGGAGCACGGCCTGCGCTTGCCCGAGCTCGTAGGCATCGACCAGCGAGGCCGCGTCGAGCACGGGCGCGGCGCGGAGGACATGCTCGCCGCGGAGATCGGAGAAGAGCGCCGTCTCGAGCTCGGCGGGAGCGCGACCCATCGAGGTGGCGACCTCGGCGACGACCGCCTCGCGATCGAATGGACGGGCGTCTCCGCGCGCGCGGCGCAGCTCGGTCGCGCGAAGGAAGAGCGCTTCGCGGAGGGCGATCGGGTCGAGGTCGTCGTCGACGTCGAAGCTGCAAGCGTCGTCGACGAGCTTCTCCAGCCCTGCGGCGAGGCGGCGCTTCTTGGCGCGCGTGCCGATCTCCTTCCAGGCCTCTTCGAGCTCTTCGCGCGTCCGGCCGACATGTTCGCGCGCCGCGGCGAGGTACGCCTCTGCGAGGTCACGGGCTTCGGTGTGAGCGCGCGCGTCGAGCCGTCGGAGGACCAGCTCTCCGCCCTGCCTCCGCGCGTCGACGTGATCAGCGGTAAGCATCGTGCTCCCGACGACGCTCGCTCGTGCCGGTCTCGGCGGTACGCGTGGTGACGAGCTCGTAGAGGATGGCGTGTTTGTCGTCTCGCTTGCGTAGGATGCGCCCGAGGCGCTGGACATGCTCGCGTACCGAGCCGCTGCCCGAGAGGACGATGGCGACGTTGGCCTCGCGGATGTCGACGCCTTCGTTGAGGACCTTCGATGTCACGATCGCCCTGTATTTACCCGCGCTGAAGCTCGCGAGGATACGGCTACGCTCGGTGACCTTCGTCTGGTGCGTGATGACGGGCACGAGGAATCGGCGCGCCACGCGATAGGCGGTGGCGTTGTCCTGGGTGAAGAGGAGCGCGCGGTCGTCTCGATGGCGGTCGAGCAGGTGCTCGACGTAGGCGAGCTTACCGCTGGCTGTGAACGCGAGCTCGCGCTGCCTCCGGTACGCGCGCATCGCGCGACGCCCTTCCATGCTCTGCGCCGAACGCATGATGAACTCGCCGAAGCCGCGCGGGCTGCCGAGACGGATGCCGTTCTTCGAGACGAACGCGAGATAGAGCGCGCGCTCCGCGTCATGCTCCTCTCGTTCGTCGGCCTCTAGCTCGACGTCGACTTGCACGGTCTCGTACTCCGCGAGGTACTCGCCCGCGAGCTCTCCGATGTCGCGCCGGTACACCGTCGGCCCGACGAGGGCGCCGAGCTCCGCGTCGCGTCCGTCCGCGCGCTCGGGGGTCGCGGTGAGGCCGAGCCGGTACGGCGCGAGGGTGAGACGCGCGGCGAGCGCATACGTGGGCCCCGGCAGGTGATGGCACTCGTCGAACACGACGAGACCGAACCTCGCGCCGAGGTGCTCCATGTGGAGGTAGGCCGAGTCGTAGGTGGTGACGGTGATCGGCTGTACGTCGTGATCACCGCCGCCCACCACACCGACCGGCACCGCGAAGGTCGCGCGCAAGAGGTCGAACCACTGGCGTACGAGGTCGAGCGTGGGCGCGACGACCAGCGTGCTCCGGCGAATGGTGTCGATCGCGAGCACCGCGACGTGCGTCTTTCCCGAGCCTGTCGGCAGTACGACGACGCCGCGACCGCCCGCAGCCTGCCACGCCTGGAGCGCCTCGCTCTGGAAGGGACGTGCCTCACGATGAACACGCGCGCCGGATCCGAGATCGGCGTCACGTCGTGCGTCGTCCTCCACGTCGATGGCAACCTCGCGGAGCGCGGCGAGCACCTCGGTGTAGGCGATGGCCGGTGCACGGAAGCATGCGGCGCGCTCGTCCCAGGCGAGCGGCGCGGGGATCTGCGGCTGATCGCGAGGCACGCCGCGCAGCTCGATCGTTCCGGCACGGAAGGAGAGCGACGCAATCACGTCGCGTGATCTATCACTCCCCAAAGGTCGGTCAGAGCTTCTTCACGCGAAGACGGCGGCGGAGCGGCAGGACGAGCGCGACGAAGAAGAGCGCGTAGCGGGAGACCGGGCTCGGGCCGCGGCGCTTCACCTGGTGCGAGCTCGTCTTCTTGGGGAGCGAATTCGCGGGTGCGCCGAGCTGGGGTTTGACCGACTTCGGCGCGGCGCCGGTGCTGTCGTCGCCGCTGCTCGAGGAGCTACTGCCGGTGCTCGACTTTCCGCAGTCGCAGGAGTCGCTCTTGGAGCTGTCGTCCGTCTTGTCGCTCTCGTCCCAACCCGA
Organism: Myxococcales bacterium; assembly: GCA_025351875.1. Classification (GTDB taxonomy): domain Bacteria; phylum Myxococcota_A; class Polyangia; order Polyangiales; family Polyangiaceae; genus Labilithrix. The sequence goes on from JANXVA010000180.1 coordinate 87,600, forward strand.
CGACGACGTGCTCGAGGACGAAGACGAGGTAGTGGATGACGACGAGGAGGAGGACGACGAGGTCGTAGAGGAGGACGAGGAGGAGGACGACGACGAGCTGCTCGAGGAAGACGAGCTGGAGGAGGAGCTCGTCGAGCTAGAGCCGCAGTTGTCGCCCGTCGTGTCGCTGGTCGTCGGGTTGTCGGTCCCGGTCGACGAGGTGCCGCCGCAGCCCTCGTCCGCGACGGGCGCCTCGTCACCGGTATCGTCGTAGACGATGACCGTCGAGCTCCCCGAGCATCCGCTGTCGCTGCGGCGGTAGTGGTACGGCCGATCGCTGTCCCCGGAGGGCAACGCCTGGAGCGGCGGGCTCGTGGTTCCGCTCGATGAACCTCCGCTCGGTGGACTGATCGGCACCGGGCAGGGCTCGTAGCTGCCCGCGTAGACGACGGGGCTCAGCGCGCTCGCCGCCGACGTGATTGCGGCGTCGAAGCCGAGGTTGTTCGCCGCGACGATGCCGGTGAACCGCGTGACGACAGCGGCAGCAGGAGACGCGCCCGTGAGCGCGAGTGCGAGGTCGTCCACGCCCGGGCCGCAGCTGAACACCGTCGGATCGATCGGCGTCGTCGTGGGCGTGCACGTCGGTCCACCGGGCACGCGTGCGAGCGCACCGGTCGCGCACCATCGTCCGACCGTGCCGCTCGCGGCGGAGGCGTCGCGAGCCGCGGCGTCGCAGGTCGGCTTGGCCTGGCCGTTGGCCTCCTTGAAGTACGCCGTCGACAGCGGCGTGATCGGCGTGTCCCGCGGGATCGGAACGCCGTCGAAGAGGACCGCGTGCGACGCGGACTCGCGCAGCCAGATCGCGCCGCCACCGGTGAAGAGAGCGCTGGCGCGTCGGTCGCCGAAGGTGCTGTAGTTGCGGCCCCAGGTGAGCGTGGAAGGGTCCAGCTCTCGTGTTCCCGGAAGGCTGGCGGCGCCGCTGGCGATCACGATCGCCGTGACGTGCACGGCAGTGCTCCCGCTGCCCGTGAGCGCCAGCGGGAGGAGGGGCGCCCCGTCGTCGCTGATGCGGAGGGTCGGCGAAGAGAGGGTCGCGCCGGCGCCGCCGGCGAGCTCGAGCGCGACGAGAGAATAGCCACGCGCGTAGAGGTCTCCGACCTTCGCGTCGACGTCGGCGGGCAGCGCGTATCCGCGCGCGCCGGCGTGCGAGCGCGCGTTTGCTGCCGAATCGAGAAGGACGACCGCGGAAGGAAACTTCTCGGTTGCGGTGCTCGACCAGGGAGCGACGCGCTCGGGCGAAGTCGGCATGTTGCAGGGCGGTGTGGCCGTGGGCGGCGCGACGCGCGGCGTGGTGGCTCCTTCGAGTGTCGTGAGCCACCCGCTCGTTGCCCAATCGAGCGCAGCGCCCGGGCGTACGGGAACCAGCCACAGGACGCTCGGCGGTCCACCGACCGTGAGACGTGTCCAGCGGGTCGTTCCGTACGGGGTGACGGCGACGGCCAGCTCCACGTCGAGGGTCGTCGGATCGGCTGAGGTTGGGGCTCGCAGGACGGCGCCGTGGGCGACTGCCGTTGCGGGTGAAAGCGCCAGGGCGAGGACGGCGGCGACTCGCGCACACCTGAGGACAAAGCGGGCCGGGTTACTCAAGCCGACAGGTTCTACGCAAGTCACGTACCGAAGATCTTCGCACCATCCAACGACGCCGGCCCATGAATCGAGGCTGTTCGTGGAACTGCTCGCCGAACGCACCGCGGCGATTACGTCGCGGCTGCGAACGGCTGGTTACAGCGCACTCACCCTCACTTGATCTGGATGCACAGCGACGCCGAGGAGGAGCTTCATGCGCCGTGGTCCTACCCCAGCGGGGTGGCGCGGGCCATCCCCCGATCTGTCCGGGCCAGGCTCCCTGACCGGAAATCAGAACGATCTCGTGGAGCGGAGTTCGGCACGCGGCTCGCTGAGGGCGAGCGTCGGTGCCGTCGTGGCGTCGCCACTGGAGGAGAGTCCCATGCTTCGTCCCGTCTGCTCGTTTCTCTTCGTGACCTGCGTGCTCGCGTGCGGTGCCTCTGCCGACAGGAGTGATTTGCGCGCGTCTGCCGAGAGCGCGCGCGCGGCTGATGCCGGCGCCGATGCATCGACCGCCGCAGCCGCCGCTGCCGACCAGGTGGAGATCGTCACGGGCGTACCCGACCACAACCGGGATCCCGCCGTCGTCGCCGTACGCATCGGTCAGAGCGCCCTCTGCACCGGCACCCTCATCTCGCCACGTCTCGTACTCACGGCTCGTCATTGCACGAGTCGCACGGTCGAGCAGGTCGGCTGCCCTCCGAGCGGTGTCCAGGTGCTCGGCGATCGCGATCCGAGCACGCTCGCGATCCTCGTCGGTGACGACGTCGCATCCGCGCATGTCGTCGCGCACGGCACCGCGATCGTGGCTCCTGGTGGAGTCACGCTCTGCGAAGCGGACATCGCGATCGTCGTGCTCGATCAGGACGTGAAGATCGTGAAGCCCTTGCCCGTGAGGTCCCACGGCGTCGCTCGTGGGGATCGCGTGCGTGCCGTCGGATACGGGCGTACGGGTGACCACGGCGCGGCGGGGAGCAAGATGGTACGAGAGCACGTGCGCGTGCTCTCGGTGAGCGCCGCCGAGCTCACGGTCGGCGAGGCCACGTGCTCGGGGGACTCCGGCGGCCCTGCACTCGACGAGGACACCGGCGAGGTCGTCGGCGTCGTCTCGCGTGGCGGTCCCAGCTGCGAGGGGGCGGGCGTGCACAACATCTACACGCGCGCCGACACGTTCAGCTGGCTCGTCGACGAGGCCTTCGCGAAGGTGGCTGGTCTCGACCATGACGGCGAGACCGACGGCGGTGCGCCGGCGTCCGCGCCAGCCCGCGGGACGAAGCAGAAGCCGCCGAGCGATGTCGGCGGAGCGTGCGACACCGCGGCCGACTGCGCCGCAGGCGTGTGCATCACGGACGCCGACGGAAAGTACTGCTCGAGGCCTTGCGGAACCGGCGATCGCTGTCCGACGCACTACCATTGCCTGCCCGTCTCGGGCGGCCCCAGCGCGAACGCATGCGTCGGTGTCCTCTGACGCGTCATGGCACGCGTCATCTCTGCGTCACGGGACCCGTGAGGACGCGTCACGACCATTGACGTCGCGGTGCTGGACACCCTAGATCGACGGGATCATGGACTTCTCCCCGTCCGAGCACCACGAGCTCCTCCGCAAGTCCGTCCGCGATTTCGCGCGCTCCGAGGTCCTGCCGCACGCGAAGAAGTGGGATGAGGAGGAGCGCTTCCCGAAGGAGATCGTGCCGAAGCTCGCGGAGCTCGGTCTCCTCGGGATCCGCATCCCGGAGGAGTACGGCGGCTCGGGGATGGATGTGACGAGCTACGCCATCTGCGTCGAGGAGATCGCGCGCGTCGACGGGTCGCTCGCGCTCACCGTCGCGTCCCACAACGGGCTCGGCACGGGGCACATCCTGTCGTTCGGCAGCGAGGCCATCAAGAAGAAGTACCTGCCGAAGGCGGCCTCGGGGGAGTGGCTCGCGGCGTGGGCGCTCACCGAGCCCGGCAGCGGGAGCGACTCGGCCGGCCTCCGCACGACCGCGCGTCGCGACGCGAGCTCGGGCAAGTGGATCATCAACGGCACGAAGATGTTCATCACGCAGGGGAGTGTCGGCGGCTTCTGCGTCGTGCTCGCTCGCACGAACCCGGACGTCGCGAAGCACAAGGGCATCACGGCCTTCGTCGTCGAGCATGGCACGAAGGGGTTCACCGCTTCGAAGCACCTCGAGAAGCTCGGCTGTCGCTCGAGCGACACCGTCGAGCTCACGTTCGACGAGGTGGTGGTCGGCGACGAGCAGCGCGTCGGTGAGGTCGACCACGGCTTCCTCGACACGATGCAGATCCTCGATCGCGGTCGCATCTCGATCGCGGCGATGGCGCTCGGGCTCGGCTACGGCGCGCTCGACATGGCCGTCACATACGCGAAGGATCGCAAGCAGTTCAACAAGCCGATCGCCGAGTTCCAGGCGATCCAGTGGATGCTCGCGGACTGCAAGACCGAGCTCGATGCTTCTCACCTCCTGACGTATCGCGCAGCGTGGCTCGCCGATCAGGGAAGGCCCTTCACGAAGGAGGCCTCGATGGCGAAGCTCTTCGCGAGCGAGGCGGCTACGCGGGCGTGCAACAAGTCCCTGCAGATCCACGGCGGGTACGGCTACACGCGCGAGTTCGCGGTGGAGCGCCACCTGCGTGACGTGAAGATCTGCGAGATCGGCGAGGGCACCAGCGAGGTGCAGCGCATCGTCATCGCGAAGCAGCTGCTCCTCGGCTGACGACCAGGGCCGTGCGCCGCGGCTGAGTGAAGCGGACCGACAGGAACGCCTACACTTGCCCACCCGCGTTGCGGTGTGGCCGAACGCTCGGAAATTTCGCGAGGGGCGGAGTTGCCCGCGCGGCTCGCCCTGTGGAAAACCTGTGAGAGCTTCTCCACGACAGGCGTCATGGACGCCCAAAGTGCCTTGGTCTCCCAGGTGGACATACCACCTACCACCTGGAAATTATTGACAGACGGGTTGCGTCTAAATACCTTGCGGCTGTTACGTGGGAAGAAGTGGCGGAAAGTGCCAAAGTTGGGCATGGACGCCCGATCGGGGCACGTCAGTCCCTCCCGTAACGCGAGGGCGTCTCGTCGATGTTTCGCGGCCGGTACGAGCACACGATCGACGCAAAGGGTAGGACGAGCCTCCCTGCGCGCTATCGCGACGTGCTGTCGTCGATCGGTGAGCGTCGCGTCATCGTCACGAGCGCGCTCGATCCGTGTCTCGTCGCGTACACGGCGCCGGAGTGGGCCGCCTTCGAAGAGCGCCTGGCGAAGCTCCCGCAATTCGACCGCGCGGTGCAGAAGCTCAAGCGCATCTACGTCTCTGGCGCCGTCGAGTGCGAGGTGGACGACTCCGGCCGCATCCTGGTGCCCCCGACGCTCCGCGACCACGCGCACCTCAAGAAGGACGTGCTCTGGGCCGGCAACGGGAAGTACGCCGAGCTCTGGGACACGCAGGCCTGGAAGCAGTACTTCGAGACTGACGACGACGAACGTCAGCAAATCAGCGCTCGACTCGCGGAGCTCGGTCTATGAGCCAGAGAGAGCAGGGCTCCTCCGCGCCCAAGGCGCAGGTGAGCGCCGAAGCAGAGGCGCAGCTCGCGCTGCCCGGTCTCGTGGCGGATGCCGCCGCGGAGTGGGTGTGGACCGAAGAGACGGGAGAGGAGGCCGACGTGCCCGACTTCGTCCATGCCACGGTAATGAAGGTCGAAGTGACCGAGGCGCTCGCCGTACGAGCGGGCGTCTATGTCGACGCGACAGTCGGCGGCGGAGGCCATAGCGAGGCGATCCTCGAGGCGCACGCCGAGTCGCGTGTCATCGCGCTCGATCGCGACCAGATGGCCCTCGATGCCGCGCGCACGCGGCTCGAGCGCTTCGGCGACCGCATCACGTTCGTGAAGACCCCGTTCGGCCGGATCGGCGACGCGCTCGCCGACCTCAACCTCCGGAGCGTCGCCGGGATCTGCGCGGACCTCGGCGTCAGCTCCCCCCAGCTCGACGAAGCGGGCCGTGGCATGAGCTTCCGCCGCGAAGGCCCGATCGACATGCGCATGGACCCCAGCGAGGGCGAAGAGACTGCGCTCGAGCTCATCGCGCGCCTCTCGGACGATCAGCTCGCGGACATCATCTACCAGTATGGCGACGAGCGCCGGTCGCGCCGCATCGCGCGCTGCGTCAAGCGCGCGCTCGGCGACAACCAGCTCGAGACGACGCTCGATCTTCGTCGCGCCATCGTGCGCGCCGTCGGTCCCGTGCGTGTCGGCGGCGTCGACCCGGCGACGCGTACGTTCCAGGCCCTGCGCATCGCGGTCAATCGCGAGCTCGAGGAGCTCGAGAAGCTGCTCGAGACGCTCCCGGAGATCATGGAGATCGGCGGCGTCGCCGCGATCCTCAGCTTCCACTCGCTCGAAGATCGCCAGGTGAAGCGCGCGTTCCACGCGAAGGGAACGTGGACGCCCCTCACCAAGAAGCCGCTCGTCGCCACCGACGAGGAGAGCGCCGCCAATTCCCGGTCGCGCAGCGCCAAGCTCCGCGCGGCACGTCGGGTCTCCGCCGAGGAGACGAAGCGCGGGAAGTACGGATGAGCACCTCCCGCGAAATGATCCGGGCGCGCATCTTCATGTTCAACTGGACGCTCGCCGTCGTCGCGACGGTCTGCGCGTTCGTCGTGCACCTCGCGATGCGCGGTCGCACCGTCTCGCTGGGTTACGAGCTCGGCAAGTCACGCACCGAGCAGATGCGCCTCCGCGAGGTGAAGCGCGTCCTCGAGCTCGAGTCGGCCAGCTACAAGACGCCTGAGCGCGTCGAGATGGTGTCGCGCAGCCTGCTCGGCATGGAGCCCCCGTCCCCCGATCGCATCGTGACCGTCTGCGGAAAG
>JANXVA010000281.1 GCA_025351875.1 Myxococcales bacterium
GCTTCGAGATGCCGAAGTCGACGATCTTCACCAGCGGTGAGCCATCCGCGCGCGTCGTGACGAACAGGTTCGACGGCTTCAGGTCACGGTGCACGATGCCTGCGGCATGGGCCTCGGTCAGCGCCTCGCAGGCCTGGAGCACGTAGCCGATTGCCTCGTCCACCGGGAGCGTTCCGCGCTCTTTCAAGATCGCCTGCAGATCGTGGCCCTCGAGCCGCTCCATGAGGAGGTATGGCTCGCCGCGCTCCAACGTCCCCACGTCGAGCACGCGCACGACGTGCTCGCTCCGGAGCTTCGCGGCGATCCGCGCCTCGCGCGCGAAGCGCTCGATGATCTCCGGCCGCGAGAGCGCGAACGGCGTCAGGTACTTGATCGCCGCCCGCGTACGGAGCTGCAGGTGCGTGACGCCGACGACGACGCCCATCCCGCCCGCGCCGAGGACCTCGTCGACGCGGTACTTGTTGGCGATCACGTCCCCGATCGCCGGCGGCGCGGAGGGCAAAGCCGACGTGTTCGCGAGGATTCGATCGCTCCCGCTCCCGGCGTCGGAGCCGACCGACGGGCCGCTGCGCGTGTCGGCGGACTCGTTGGGGTCGCTCATGGGCCGCAGCACCGGAAGCCGGTGTGGGCAGTGACCGAACCGCGGGCAAGGACCTGGACGGGCGCGCACGCGTTTTCTGCGGCCGTGTCGTCCGCGGCACCTCCGCGGCGGCGACAGAGGTCGAACGCCGGCCCGCCGTCTGCAGCGGGCGTGCACGAGTCCTCCCACTCGCGGACGTTCCCGCTCATGTCGAAGATGCCGGGATAGCCTCCGACGCAGCCAGCTTTGCTTCCCGCCTCGATGAGCGCGCCGCCGTCCGCGTCGATGGCGCACGCGCTCGCATTGAAGCTGTTGCCGTAGGGATAGAGGTGCTGGCCGTCGGCGGCGTGCGAGCACGCGTTGTACCACTGAGACTCGGTCGTCAGACCGGCGCCCGAGAAGGTCGCCGCGCCTCCGTCGGTTCCGCCGCAAAGCCGCTTGCCGGCCCACTTGCAGAACATGTACGCGTCGCACCAGCTGACGTTGACGACCGGAAAATTGTTCGTGACCGACGGCGTGAAACCCGATGACGGAACGTACGTGGTGTTCGCCGCGCACTCCGCCGGTTGCCCGGACACATCGCCGCCCTTGGCGGCGAGAAACAGCGTGTACTGGGCGACCGTCACCTCGGTCCTGTCGATGCAGAAGCTGCCGGCGCGGACGAGCGGACCGCCGCCCGCCTCCGGGCACCCGGGGCCAGCCTCGGGGGTAGCGTCCGTGCCCGCGTCGGCGGAGACGGTCGCGTCACCCGCGCCGTCGGCGCGATCCGCGTCGCGGTCTGGATTCGAATCTGCGGAGCCCGCCTCGACCGACGCCGCTCCCTCGTCGAGGACGCCAGCCTCGCCGCCGAGGATGGCGGCGCAGCCGGTCGCGGCCGCCATCAGCAGCGCGATCCAGGCAGGCCCCCTACGAATGCGCCTCACGCTCGCCACCCTCTTCCGAGGCTAGCACAGGGGCCGTCAGCACCCAGTGTTTGGGCCTGTTTTCTCGTGCGACGAAGGCGCGGCCAGGGTCGCCGGACGTCGCGCGAAAACGACGCAGGCTGACCCCGCCCTCGCGCGCCAGCTACCGGATGACGATCACTCCCTTCGTGAGGAGGTCGGCGAGGACGTGCAGCGCGTCGATGCGCGACAGTCCGCTCGCGTCGAGAATGTCCTCGACCGACGACACTCCGTCGACGAACGTGAGGAGGAACCCTGCGCGGTGATCGAGGCCGCTCCTCGCCGCGCCGGACACGATCGCGGGCACTGCGCTGACGGGTCCGAGGCGCCTCAGGAGCGCGCTCTCGGCTTCCCGCGGATCCGCAGGCGGTGCGGAGGACGGCGTCGCTGCCGAAGGTCGCGTCGATGAGGTCGGCGCATGCTCCGGTGGCTTGATCGTCATCATCGGCGCCGGCCGCGACATTGACTGAGGAGGGAGGCTCGCGACCAGCGGCGCCGGCTTGTACGATGGGATCTGGAGCGAGTCCGCGCGCGGCCGGGAGCTCAGGGGCCCCGGCATTGCCGACACGAGCGCGTGCGTGGGGACGGTCAGGAGATCGTCGAGCATCGCGTCCATGCCGCCGAGCTGCGCGCGGGCCCGGTCGGCTGCATGGCGAGCGCCGGTGCCTGCGTTGGCCTTCTCTCTCTCCTTGTTCCTCTCGAGCTCCTCGTAGTCCGGGAGACTCTCTTCCACGGCCATCGGAAGAACGACAGGCGTGGCGACGGCGATGTCGCCCGGCAAGAGGAGCGGGGGCGCGATCGCACGCACGATCGAGACCCGGTGCCGGTTCTCGCGGACGTCGATCTCGCGGACCTCCATGAACTTCCCCGCGTTCGGCCCGCGCAGGATCTTCACCTGCGGGCGCCACGGATCCGCGCCGTTGGCGCGCGTGACGATGGCAGGCTCGAGGGTCGTGAGCTCGACGGTCGTGCCGGGCGGGAACACGCCGAACACGCGCAAGAAGCGGCGAATCAGGCCGGCGCCGAAGTACTTCGCCTCGAGCTCCATCGCGCCTGCGAGGGCAGTCTCGGGGTCGTCCGCCGAGCCGTTGAGGAGGGTGCGCTTGCTGTCGTAGTAGTTCGCGAGCGCAATCATGCGCACGAGCTCGTGCGGAGGTTCCGAAGACTCGAGCGCCGGGTAGCCACCTCCGTCGACCCCTCGGTGATGCTCGTACGCAGCGGCGACCCACAACGCCGAGCAGCCTGCCCCGACCAGCATCTGGGCACCGGCGAAGGTATGGTTCTGGAACACGGGCTTCGCGCGCTCATCGAGCAAGGGCGCGGGCACCCCGCGGATCTCCTCCGGGAGGAAGAGATGGCCGATGTCGTGAACCAGCGCGCCGGCGGTCGCATCGATGCAGACGCGCTGCGGATACCCCGCGTCTTGGGCGAGCATCGCGGTCATCGTCGCGACGTTCGCCGCGTGTGTGGCCTCGTCCTCCATGCTTCGCGTCCAGGAGCGCTGGTGGATCATCCCCGTGTGCGCCGCGCACGAGGTCACGATCTGGTTCGCCAGTGCCGAGATGCCGAGCTTGTCGATGGGCTGGTCGGCAGCGAGCGCGCGCGCAAGCCCCACGAGCATGTCGTGCGCAGCCGGCACGAAGAAGTACGACTGGGCGCCCGTGCCCGTGGCGGCGTCGTCACCGCGCAGGATGAAGCGAAGGAGGACATTGGTGAGCTGGGCCTGCGTATCCTCGCGTACGTGCTTACCTTCGGGTGTCGCGAGCGCGCGCCCCAGGATGCCGCACTCGTCGCGCGTCATCCCGCGCTGGAAGACGATGCACTCGATCTCGTGCCGGGTCATCGCGTCGGCGAGCGCGTGGAGGCGGGCGCGGAGATCGGGGAGCGGACGCTCCGAGACGATGAACTCGCCGTCGACCAGCGCCACCACGAGCTCCGGCAGCCGCTCGAGCACGCCTACGAAGCCATTCGCGGCGTGATCATCGGCCTGCGCGATCGCCGGGTGTCCGTCGGTGTAGTGCGAGCGAACGGTGATCATGTTCGCAAACGCGTGCAGGACGTCGAGGACGCTCTGCCACTCGGACTGTCGCGGTGCCGCCTGCTCGTTCACGAAGCCGTCCCCACCGCGCGTTCGCAGGCCTTTCGAACGCGCCACGCCGGGGACTTGAGGCCTTCGGCGAAGTACCCCGCGGCGAGCGGGGCCGGCGACTTGCGGAGCGCGACCGCGATATCGTCGCGGAGCGAGCCGATCTCGAGCAGACCGCGTGGCTGCATCAGGGTGTTGAGCGCAGTTGCCGCGTGATCGAGCGGAGAGCGACCCAGCGCCTCGACGACGCGCCGGCGCACGTCCTCGGGCTGGTCCTCCGCGAGCGCGATCTGTTCGAGCCTGTTGATGGCATCCGCGGAGAGGAGCTCACCGCGCAAGAGCACGACCGAGTGCTGCCGGATCTCGTGCTGGCGATCGGTGAGGTAGGCCGCGATGTAGTCCATCGACCTCGTGTCGATCGGCATGAGCCTGAGCGCCCGCAACACCTCGAGGCGTACCTTCTCGTTCGCGTGATTCGCGACCGGGGCGAGGTCTGCCGGGGTACCGCCGACGCGCGGGAGGATCATGAGCGCGTTGCGGACGACGAACCAGCTCGTCGCGCGGAGCTTCTGGCGAACGAGGGGCAGGAGCTTCGGCCCGACGGCGGAGAGCGCCTCGATGAAGACGCGCCTCATCTTCCGGCTCTCGGAGAGCTCGAGCTGTTCGAAGACGACCGTCGGAGCGAGCGCCGTCAGGAGGCGTACCGTGCCGACGACGTCGTCGAGCTGCGTGCCCTCGAGGTTCTCGCTCGTCGCGTCCGTGTCCGCGAGGAGGTTGCTCGCGACCGCGGGCGACACCACCGAGCGAAGCGTCGCGATGGAGAGCTCCTTGACCTCCGGCCGCGATGCCGCCTGCAGCCCGTCCAGGATGCCGATGACACTCTCGTTGGCGCCCGCGCGCGCGAGGGTGACCGCGACCTCGGGGAGCTTCGCGCAGAGCTGCGGATAGCGTCGAGTGCGCGAGGACATCTTCACGAGCTCGCGCATCACACGGCGCGCGTCACCCACGTAGTCGCGGGCGCCGCTGGCGGCGGGGGCGCCCGGCGGCTCGGTGCGGGCGGTCATCCTCGACAGCGACCCGCGCCGGACGAGCACGCTCATCGCATTCGCGGAGAGGACGTCGCGCTCGCGCCAGTACGAGTCGACGTCGCCCATGTTCATGGCGCACGCCGTGATGAGCTCGGTGGAGCTCGAGTCGTCCGTGGGCAGGTCGAAGAAGAGCAGCGCCACGCGGCGGAGCGTCGAGATTCGACGACCGTCGTGAGGGACCGCCACCGCGAGCGCGTAGAGCGTCACCTCCAGCTCGGCTGCATGCGTACGGAACGACGCGAGCGCGACGCGCGCGAGCTCGCCCTCGTCGAGCCCATCGAGCGCCCACACGAGCGATTCGCGAAAGTCGCCAACGAGCATCGGCAGGCCGATCATGACGCGGTCGTGGGATAGCGGAGAGAGCGTGAGGATGATGACCTTGAGCTTCGGGTAGAGCTCCTGTCCCGTCATCTGCTCCTCCTCGCGGACCATCCAGCACAGCGCGGAGAGCGCCTCGGCGATGCCGAGCGGATCCTCCTCGAGGATCGTCACGGCGAGGTCGGGGTGGTCGACGAGCTCGAGGAGCTCGGCGCCCGTGAGACCACGGACGGTCCGCCTCGCGATCAGCTCGCGGAGGACGTCGGCAAAGCGACTCCGAAGCCGCCCGCGTCTCTGCTGGGTCTCGCGCTCGTCCGTCGAGAACTCGTGCGCAATCTCCGCGAGGACGATGCGCGCGAGCCCTCGCTCCTTCGCGAGCTCTCGGACGCCTCCCCGATCGAAGGTCGTCTGTACCGGCAGCGTGAGCAGCTCGATGAGCGAGGTCAGCTCGTCGACCGTCACCCCCGGGAGGAACGTCAGCACGAGCACTCCGCGCTCGTGCATGTAGGGCGCAAGCCTCGTGCGGACCGCGGCGTGGGGAACGACCGCGCCGTCGATCGTCATGCCGTCGGTGAGCACGTCGATGACGAGCGGCGACTGGATGCCGAGAGAGCGCATGAGCGCCGCGTGGGTTCGCTCGCCGAGCTGCGCGCACGCCGGATGGCTCGCGGAGTACTGCTGGACGCGGGCGAGCCACTGCGCGAGCTCGAACAGCGTCTCGTTGTGAGCCGCGGCGACTCCACCGGTGACGTTCGTGTTGGCCTTCACGCCCCCATTCACATGGGCAGACTAACCGACCTGGGGCGCAAGCTCACGTGCCGTTGCCGCGCGCCCTGGCAACCGCGTTGGCCAGGTGGCCTTGCGCTTCGGCGTCGTTCGGTCGCGCGGCCAGGACGCGCTGCCAGGACTCCACCGCCGCCGCCCAGCGGCCGAACCGCTCTTCCATCTGCGCTTTCTTCATGTGGCTCTCGGCGAGCTTGGCGCCGGCGGCACGCTCGACCTCCTCGAAGGCGGTGAGCAGCTCCGGATCCGCCGGCAAGAACGTGAGCGCGCTCCGGTACGCGTTCGCGGCGGCAACCACGTCTCCGGCGGCGCGCGCGCGGGCGCCGGCATCCGCGTAGTGCTTGGCCTTCGCCTTGCTCTCGGCGAAGTGAGCCTTCAGCCCTTCGAGCGCGGCCTGACGCTTGGCAGCGACGCGCGGGTCGACGGGAGCCGCGGCCGCGATCCGACCGACCGACCTGGCATGCGCCTCCACTTCTCCGAGCTGGAGGTCGTACTCGGCGCGGAGCTTGGCCTTCGAGAGCGTGTCATAGGCCTGCGTGACATGCGCGAAGACGAGCTCCATCTTCGACTTGAAGGTGCCGAGGCGTTTGCCGAAGTATCGATCCGGGTGCACGACGCCGGCGAGGCGGAAGTACGCGTCCTTGATCGCCTTCCTCTCCGCGGCGCGGTTCACGCCGAGGATCGCGTAGTAGCTGATGCTCTCGAGCTGCGCGTAGACGTCGAGGACGTACCGGCGCGTCTCCATGTCGAGGTCGACGTCCTCGGAGAGCTCCGGGGGGTCGCCGCTGCTCATCACGCGACGACCAGCGCGGGGAGACGGCCCTTGATCGGCGGCTTGCCGTCGGCGGGCTCCGCCGGTTGCGGCGAGAGGTAGTAGTTGTACGTGTAATTCTTGGAGCGATAGTTGTTGTTGTCGGCGTTGAAATCGTCGAGCGGCCCAGCGTTCGCCGCGTTCGTGCAGCCGACCGCCGCGCCGATCGTGTTGAGGAACTTCACGAGGTACTCCTTGTCGGCGTCGACGTACTGCCCGGTCACGAGCTTGCCGTCGGCGCCTCCGACATAGAGGTACGGGAGCTGCGTAACGATGTGCTGCCCCGAGCCGAGGTCGGAGAAGTGCACGTTCACGCCGAGATCGACGAGCGTCTTGCCGCCCCCGAGGTCGTACTGGCTCAGCAGATCGAGGATGCTCTTGAAGCGCCGCAGGTGGTAGCGGTCGATCGCGTGGTGGAGGTCTCGCGCGGCGGCGACGGGCGTGGGGTCGTTCTCGGCGGCCTGGCGGTGCGAGATCGCGTGGAACTCGTACGCGCCCGCGCCAGGGACCTCGTTGTACTGGATCACATCCTGCGGAACGCCGACGTTGAGCAGGACCGAGCGACGGACGCCGCACGAGATGGCGAGCGCCGCGAGCTTACCGATGACGTCGACGGTGGCCGTCACGGAGCTCGCGTTGTAGCCCTGCACCTCGGCCTGGAGCGTCGGCGGGACGATGCACGCGGCGAGCGCGACCTCGGTCTCGCGGATCGCGTTCAGGTGCACCGCGAGTCGGTCCTGATCGGCCTTCGACATGCGCGGGTCGTTGCGAAGCGCAGTGATGTCGGCGCGGACGAGGTCGTTCACGCTCTTGCGCTGGTTCACGAGCAGCTGCCGCGCGGCATCGGGCGTCGCGTAGGGCAGGAAGATCTCGTTGTAGATGTTGACGAGGTTCTCTTCGGCGGAGCGCGGGAAGATCGAACCGCCCTGGCGGATCCACGACACGCCGCCCGCCTTCTGGGTCATGACCCCCATGTAGAGCGATTCAGGATGCGCGGGCGTGAGCTGCCTCGCGATCAGGTTGTCGAGCGATTCGCCGAGCGGCGACGCGTTCTGGAAGTTCGGCTGATCCGCGGGATAGAGAACGCCCGCGCCGGTGAGCCCCTGCGCGGCGCCCTCGGGGTGGCCGTTCTCCGTGCCGTACGGGTGTCGCAGGCCGCGGACCACGGTGGTCTTCGAGACGTAGGTCTCGAGCTCGTTCAGCGCGCTGATCGGACCGAACGTCGCGAGTGGGCCGTAAGGGATCGGCGTGGAGGCGTCGGCCATCGGCCACCATCTCTCCGGCTCGCGTGGCTCCGTCGGCGTATACCAGCCCGACGCCGGGTAGCTGTTGCGCTCGAAGACGGCCTGCTGCACGCCGTTGCCGCGCCGATAGAAGAGCGCGTACGGCTGCGGGCCGGCGCCGGCGCCTCGTGCGTTCTTCGGCACGAGCCCTTCGAAGAAGGGCAAGCCCACGACGGCACCACCGACGCCCAGCAGGAACTTGCGACGAGAGAAGGCCATGCCGGTTACCTCGACACCGTGAGGAAGGCGTCCGTCTGCACGAGCTCGACGACGATGTCGCGGACGGAGCCGTTCTTGAGCGATTTGGCCACGGCCGGAGAAAGCCACCGGGGCGTCACGTCGACGAGCGAGGAGCCGTTGAGGTACGACGACCAGTGCGCCGCGTAGCAGGCATGCGCGCGCGGGCTCGAGCTGAGCGTGTCGAACAGCGGGACGGCTCCAGAGAAGGCCCCGACGAGCCCCACCTCACCCGTCGTGTCGATCGGGAATGCGCCGTCCATCGTGCGAAGCTTTCCGATCGAGTCGAAGCCCTCGAAGCTGAAGCCGAGCGGGTTGATGACGCCGCCCTTGCCGCCGTGACATCCGTCGCCGCAGCCCCCGGTCGTCGCGGTCACGCGATCGCGATTCGTGTTTCCCGTGCCCTTCGAGGGGTCGGCGCCTGCGGCACCGGGAGGCGGGCTCCCCAGCGGACTGCAGATGACGTGGCGCGCGACGAAGGCGCCACGATGAATGGGCGACGGATCCTTCGGCGCGCCCTCGTACGCGAGCCACCCGGCGTGCATGAGGATGCCCTTGCGCTGCGCCGGGTCGAACGCGACCTTCGTGAAGGCCGTGGGGGCGCTCGTGAGCTGGGGGTACTTGCTCGCGTCGATGCCGTACACCGCGGCGAGCTTCTGGTTCACGAACGCGACGGGCGACGAGACCAGCGCGCGGAAGCCACCGTCGTTCTTGACGACGAGCTCCTCGACCGTCTTTCGGATGTCGGCCTGAGCGTCCGACATCATCGTGTCGTAGAAGCTCGGGTGCAGATCGAGCGGGCGGTTCTTCACGTCCGTGTAGTGCTCTACGAGATAGAGCTGGTCGTGAAAATCGAGCATCGCGACGGCTGCACGCGGGTCGGCGAGCATCCCGCGTGCGACCTCGGCGACGCCCGCGGTGGTCGTGAGCTTGCCGCCGTCGACCAGAGCGATGAGCGCGGCGTCGGGCATCGTGCCCCACAGCCCGTACGAGAGCTTCGTCGCGATCTCGTAGGGGCTGAGGCGCGCGCGCCCGTCCTTCGTGACATCCTCGCCGAGGCTGATGCGGTAGAGCAGCTTCGGTGACTGGAGGACCGCGTTGAGGATCCACGTAACGCGCACGACGAACGGATCGCCCACGCTGACGTTCGCTGCCGCGAGCTCGCCGACGGCGATGACGTCCGCGATCTCTTTGGCCGTCACTGGACGCCGGTAGGCGCGCGGGAGGAACGCCGCTACGAACGCCGAAACGCGGGCGCTGGTGTCGCCGGTCTTCGCGGCGGCCGGGAGGATCCGGTTGAGCGAAGCCGCATCGCCGGTGACGAGCGCGGAGAGCGCCTCGGCAGCCTTCTGGTAGGCAGCCCAGTGCTGGGTCGTGACGATCAGCTCGCCCGCCTCGGAGCCGAAACGATCGGCGGAGGAGACGGGATCGGCCGGGAAGTCGACCGAGCTTCCCGGCAGCGCATCGAGGACGAGCAGGTCCTTCATCGTGCGCTCCCACTGCGAGCTCGTGAGCCGCACCACGTGCGGGGTCTTCGCCAGAGGGAAGTCCTGACACGCGGGCGGAACGCAGTCGTCGGGCTTCGGCGTCGGAGCGACGGCCGGGGGCAGCGCCGCGGTCGGCTCCGCGGCACGGGGGATCGACGTATCCGCGATGTCGCCGCTCCCGCAGGCAGCGAGGCCTACCGCTCCGGCGATCGCGGCGATCGAAACAAGGGCGGCGAGGTCGGTTCGACTCTTCGTTCGCAGCATGCCCTGCCTCAGGTCGTACGGGACGGTTCCGTCGCTCGCAAGTTGGTATTTGGAGATCCACCTACGGCTTTTTTTTCGTTGCCATATCAGCTAGTTGGTAGCTCTTGCGTGGGGTCGTCTCGGGGTGTGGCGGTGGGCCTCGCGACGCCCACCGAAGTCCGTTAGCCTCCGCGCCGCATGCCCGAGTTTATTTTCACGATGCAGGGGGTCACCAAGGTCCATCCCCCGGACAAAAAGGTCCTCGATAACATCCACCTGGCGTTCTACCCGGGCGCGAAGATCGGCGTCATCGGGGGCAACGGCTCCGGCAAGAGCTCCCTCATGCGGATCATGGCCGGCGTCGACAAGACGTTCGGCGGTGAGGCGAAGCCTCATCCGGGCACGCGCATCGGTTACTTCGCGCAGGAGCCCGATATGGGCGACGCGAAGACGGTCGCGGAGGCCGTCGCCGAGGGCGTCGCCGAGACGCGCCACCTGCTCACGCGCTTCGAGGAGATCAGCAACAAGCTCGGCGAGCCGATGGACGGCGACGCGATGACCCTACTGCTCGACGAGCAGGCGGCGCTCCAGGACAAGATCGACGTCGCCGACGCGTGGAACCTCGATCGCCACGTGGAGCTCGCGATGGACGCCCTGCGCGTGCCGCCGGGCGAGGCCGAGATCAAGAACCTCTCCGGTGGCGAGAAGCGCCGCGTCGCGCTCTGCCGCCTGCTCCTGTCGCGGCCGGACATGCTCATTCTCGACGAGCCGACGAACCACCTCGACGCCGAGTCGGTCGCCTGGCTCGAGCACTTCCTGCACGCGTACACGGGCACCGTCGTCGCGGTCACCCACGATCGATACTTCCTCGACAACGTCGCCGGATGGATCCTCGAGCTCGACCGCGGCAAGGGTCTCCCGTTCAAGGGAAACTACACGGGCTGGCTCGAGCAGAAGGGCGCGCGCCTCGCGATCGAGGAGAAGTCGGAGTCGGCCCGCCAGCGCAAGCTGAAGCAAGAGCTCGAGTGGGTGCAGGCCTCGCCCCGCGCCCGTCAGGCCAAGAGCAAGGCGCGTCTCGCGGCCTACGACGCCCTCGTCGACGCCGCGATGAAGGGTCCCGCCGACCCCGCCGAGATCTCGATCCCGCCCGGACCTCGCCTCGGCGACATCGTGATCGACGCGAAGGGCCTCGGGAAGGCGTTCGGCGACAAGCTCCTCTTCGAGGATCTGTCGTTCATCCTCCCCCGCTCCGGCATCGTCGGCGTCATCGGCCCGAACGGCGCCGGCAAGACGACGCTCTTCAAGATGATCGTCGGCCAGGAGAAGCCCGACAAGGGCGAGCTCAAGATCGGCGAGACCGTCAAGATCTCCTACGTCGATCAGTCACGCGACACGCTCGCCGGCGACAAGAGCGTGTTCGACGTGATCAGCGGCGGCGAGCCCACGCTCACGCTAGGCAAGCGCGAGGTCAACAGCCGCGCGTACTGCGGGTGGTTCAACTTCCGCGGCAGCGACCAGCAGAAGCGCGTCAAGGACCTCTCCGGCGGCGAGCGCAATCGCGTGCACCTTGCACGTTTGCTCAAGGACGGCGGAAACCTGCTCCTCCTCGACGAGCCGACGAACGACCTCGACGTCGAGACGCTGCAGGCGCTCGAGAACGCGCTGCTCGGCTTCCCGGGCTGCGTCGTCGTCATCAGCCACGATCGCTGGTTCCTCGATCGCATCGCGACGCACATCCTCGCGTTCGAGGGCGACAGCCAGGTCACCTGGTTCGCCGGGAACTACCAGGCGTACGAAGAGGACCGGAAGAAGCGGCTCGGCGAGGACGCCGCGCAGCCTCACCGCGTGAAGTTCCGCAAGCTCGCGCACACCTGAGCTTGATCAGCGCGGTGTGAGGACGACCTTGACGGTCGTAGCGCCCACCTTCGCCGTCCGGAGCAGCCCTCCGTTCATCGCGCCGACACCGCGCCAGTCGTTGGTGTCGCCGCCCTGCGCACGGAGGTGCTGCGGGAGATCACAGGTGAACGACAGATTCGCGCCGACGCGCCGGAAGTACTTCGCGGGCCGGTCACACTGCGAACAGATATCCATCCGCAAGCCGTAGCACCTCCGTCGCGCGCGTGCGCTCGTCACGCTGGAAGCTGGTGGTATCCTCACGGCGTGCCCACCTCGCGACGGCGCTTCCTGCGAAACGGTCTGGTCGGCGGCGGTCTGCTCGCGCTTGGCGGGGTGAGCCTCGCGTTCTATCCGTCGAAGGAGGTCGGGGTCCCGACCGAGCCGCTCGCGGCGCTCGAGGCGCGGAGCTTCCAGGTCCTGGTCGCGCTCGTGAGCCGCGTCGTCACCGCGAAGGGCGCCAACCCCGTCGCGATCGCGCACGGCGTCGATCGCTCGCTCAGCTACGCGCTCCCCGAGACCCAGGAGGCGATCAACAAGCTCCTCGGGCTCTTCGAGAACGCGCTGCCGGGGCTGCTCCTCGACGGGCGCATCAAGCCGTTCACGCGCCTCTCGCCGGAGTCCCAGGACGCGGTGCTGGAGAGCTGGCGAACCAGCCGCATCGAGCTCCGCCGCAACGGCTACCAGGCGCTCCGCAAGCTCGCCCTTACGGCGTACTACATGGAGGAATCGAGCTGGGGCCCGCTGGACTACCAGCCGCCCCCGAGCCTGCGCGCGATCGCCTACGACGACTCGCAGGTGGGAACCCCCGAATGGCTGCGTGCGCGCGCCGAGGGTGACACGCCATGACGAAGCTCGCCGTGATCCGGTCGAGCCCGAACGTCGTCGATGGCTCGCAGGCGACCGCCGACCTCGTCCTCGAAGCGGACGTGTGCATCGTCGGGACGGGTGCCGGTGGCGCGGTCACCGCTGCGACCCTCGCGCGCGCAGGCCTCACGGTGCTGATGCTCGAAGAGGGCGGCTACTTCACGCATGCCGACTTCACGATGCGCGAGAAGGACACTGAATCGCGCCTCTACCAGGAGGGCATGTCCCGAACGACCGGGGACGCCTCCATCGCGATCCTGCAGGGACGCGCCGTCGGCGGCACGACGGTAGTGAACTGGACCACCTGCTTCCGGACACCCGAGGACGTCGTCGAGCACTGGAAGAAGAAGCACGGCGTCGCGGGCTTCGCCTACGCAGACCTCGTTCCGCACTACGAGGCCATCGAGCAACGACTTGCGATCGCGAAGGTCAGTTACGGCTCGATGAACCCCAACAACAAGATGCTCCACGACGGCTGCACGAAGCTCGGCTGGGGCGTCGACACGCTGCGCCGCAACGTGCACGCGTGCATGCAGACCGGGTTCTGTCACCTCGGCTGCCCCGTGAACGCGAAGCGCTCGATGCTCGTGACGATGATCCCGGACGCGATCGACGCCGGCGCGAAGCTGGTCTTTCGCGCGCGCGCCGACCGCTTCGACGTCGAAGCTGGCTCCGTCAAGTCGCTGCGTGGGACGCTGCTCGACGGCGAAGGTCGCAAGCCGACCGGCCGCGCGTTCACCGTGAAGGCGAAGCGGTTCGTCGTGAGCGGCGGCGCGATCAACTCCCCTGCCCTCTTGCTCCGGTCGGGGATCGACGCCGGAGGCCTCGTGGGTACGCGCACGTTCCTGCATCCCGCCGTCGGGAGCCAGGCGTTCTACGAGGAGAAGATCGAGCCCTCGCGGGGAGCACCGCAGAGCGCGGCGAGCCATCACTTCGCGCACCGAGGCGAGGAGATCGGCTTCTTCCTCGAGGCCGTCCCCTGGTATCCGGCGCTCATCGCCGCAACGACCCCCGGGTTCGGCGCCGCGCACGAGGCGGTCTTCACGCAGTCGCCTCACATGGCGATTCACATCGCGATCACGATCGACGGCTTCCACGACGACGTTCCCGGCGGCCGCGTCCGGCTACGCGAGAGCGGCGCGCCGATCCTCGACTATCCGATCGGACCCAAGCTCTGGAATGCGTTCCGGTTCGGTCAGAAGCGGCTCGCCGAGATGCAGTTCGCCTCGGGCGCGAAGACGGTACGGACGCTCCACGAGATCCCCGTCGTGATGACGGGAAAGGTCGACGAGGCGGCAATCGACGCCGCGCGCTGGGAGGGCGGCTCGCTCCCGGTCTCGACCGCACACCAGATGGGCGGGTGCAGCATGGGTGACGACCCGACGACGAGCGTGGTGCGGAGCGAGGACCTGCGCTGCCACACGCTCGCCAACCTCCACGTCATCGACGGCTCCGTCTTCCCGACGAGCCTAGGCGTGAATCCTCAGCAGTCTATCTATGGGCTCGCGCGCCTCGCAGCGACGCGCATCGCGGCCGCGACGCGCGTACGATGAGCCGCAAATGAAGCCTCTCGACACGCTCGTTGGCGCAACCCTTCTGACCGCGGTAGTGGCGCTGCTCGGTTGTCCTCCCGACGACAAGAAGACGCCCGCGCCCACCCCGTCTGGGGCGTGCGAGAAGGTCGGCCAGTCGTGCGAGTACTCGCCTGGCAAGCTCGGCACGTGCGTCCAGAAGGACGACTGCAAGACGGGCGCGTGCTTCGTCTGTCAGTCGCAGCACTGAGCTGCGCGATCATAAAAAGCCGCTGAGCTGCAGCGTTCCGCCCTGCGCGCCTTCGCTGCGGTCGACCGGCGCGTAGCCGACCCAGACGCGACGCTGCTTGATCTCCGAGGTTTGGTGGAGGTGCGGCACGATCACGCCGATGCCCGCGCCGGCGATGCTCCCCGCGATGACGTCGGTGGGAAAGTGCGCTCCGGCACGCACGCGCTCGATCGAGACGAACGTCGAGAGCCCCGTCGCCACGATCAGCGTGATCCAGGGGCGTACGCTGTGCGGCGAGCGCGCGAACGCGAGATACGTGGCGGTCGCCCCGACCGCGGCGGTCTCGGCGGCGTGGCCCGAGAAGAAAGACAGCGCACTATCGGTCGCAGTGTTCGAGTAGTTCGGGTCGTTCTTGTGGGCCTCGGCGTCGATATAGGCCTGCGGTCGGGGGCGCCGTACCGCCATCTTCACGATGTTGGTCATCGCGAACGTGAGCGACATCGACTCGGCATACATGATCCCGTCGACGAGCCCCGTCTGCACGTCCGACTCGCGGAAGCCGCTGATGACCGGATCGACGAACGCGAAGGACACCGCGGTGAACAGGCCGATGTTCGAGTACGAGCTTGCGTTGGGATCCGTCGTCTGCGAAATCGCTCCGCGATCGATCCCGATCAGCTTGCTGCGGTCGAAGTTGGGCGCGATCTGCTGCGGTCGAATCTCGCCGGTCGAGTTGATGAGATCGAGGACGCCTGCGAACCCGAGGGAGACGGCGACGACCGCGCCGTCGGCGACGGGGTCGACGTCGAAGGTGACGCGTCCCTCCGGCCGCGGCACGGCTGCCTTCGGCTCGAGAGACACCTTCCGCTCGGCATCCTTCGGAGGGAGCACCTCCTCGGTCGTCGCGGTCGCGGGTGCCTTGCCGTCCAGGCCGGGAGCAGGCGGGCCCGGAACAGGAGCGGCCGGCGCGGGGCTCGTTCCCTGGGCCGCCGCGGTGGCCGCGGTGCTCGCAATGGCAACTCCGAGAACGATAGGGACGGCGTTCGAGATCGGTCGGCGCATGACTGGAGCGCTCGTCTGCAAAGCTGGGTCCGCTCCGGCAAACCACGTGGCGCGAGCGCGAGCGGCCTCGCGGCGTGACATTTCTACTCAGGCGCGGCGTTTCGCCCGTGGCTACTTGTGCACGACGACCCGCGTACCGGGGTTTTCCTTCGTCGCGCGCACGCCATGCCAGCCCTCGGGGAGCGACGGGCCAGCCCAGCCGAAGAGGTGACGCGCATCGTGCGGCGTGAGGTTCACGCAGCCGTGGCTGCGCTCGCGCCCGAAGCTCGAATGCCAGAACGCGCCGTGCAGCGCGAAGCTCTTCTCGAAGTACATGACCCACGGCACGTCTTCGATGCGGTACGTGCCGTCGGAGGCGCCGTCGTCGTCCATCGTCGTGGAGACGTGTTTCTCGCGGATGCGGAACGTGCCGAGGACCGTCGTGTGATCCTTCTCCGGATCCGAGGAGCGACGGCCCGTGGACACGATCGTCGCGTACACGGGCTTCTGCCCTTCGAAGGCCACGAGCGCCTGCGAACCGATGTCGACGTCGATCCATCGCTCGCCGCCCGCCACGTCGGAGGGGACCTTCGGCGAGGTCACGATGGCGACGTCGATGTCGCGCACCCAGAAGCCCTTGTCGGTCTCGTGATAGACGCGGTCGGCGATGGCCTGACGCTTCCCGGTGAGCCCGAGGATGGTGAAGCGATCGATCTTGTCGCCGCGCGTCACGTCCTTGTTGTCCGCGTCGAGGGTGTTGGCGTGCGCCTTCGTACCGACGACGAACGCGAGCGGGAGCTTCCGCCTCTCGTCCGGGGAGTCGAGGGCGACGCCGTCGAACTCCGTCTTCGGGTCGTGCACGATGAGGTGATCCTTCGGCGCCAGGTACCCGGTGGTGGTGTGCCAGAAGAGCCCCGAGCGCCCGTCCACCTTGCGGTCGAGCGAGATGTAGAAGCCCTTGAGCATGCGCTGCGCGACGAGCTCGGAGTCGCCCTTGAGGTCGTTGAAGCTGACCGTCGGCTTCGCGCTACCCGAATCCTTCAGGTATGCGGGGACCGCCTCGCCGCTCTCCTGGAGCTTCTTGGCGATGTCGCTCGCCTTCTTGCCCTTGCCGAGCGCGAGCGTCTTCTCGTTGTCGCGACGCTCGCTCTTCAGCGGGATGCGCCGGTAGAGCGGCGTGCCCGGCGTGAGGTTCAGCCCGTACTCGTAGGGCAGATTGCGATCCATGTACGGCGTGTGCGGGGCCCACTTGAGCTCGCGGTGGTGCGCGTCCGTCGTCGCGAACTTCCCGCAGATGAAGCCGCGCGCGGGCGACGCCAGCTCGTACCAACCCTCGGCGCAGTTCGCCTTCGTGATCGTCGTCGGCTTCGCGATGACGTGCTCGCCCTTGCGGAGGTACCCGAGGCGCACGACGCCGTGTCGCTCCTCGGCAGCCTTGCCCGGGTCCTTCGGCGGCCACTCGCTCGCGCTGAAGATCGGTGCTTGCACGGCGAACGCGTAGAGCGTCACGCCGTCGGCAGGTGCGCCGCCGTCCGTCGTCGTGACCGTGGAGGTGGTGGTCGTCGTGGACGTCGGCGCGAGCTCCGTTTCGGTCGCCGCGTTCGCCCCGCCATCGGCCTCTTCGCGCGCCGCCACGTTTTCACCGACCGACGGATCGGGATGCGCCCGGGCACACGCCGCGACGGCGGCAATTCCCAGGACGACGAGGTTGAACCGATGACGCACGCGGCACAATTCCCCCAGAGTCGGGCCGGCCGCAAGCGTCTACGTCGCGGCCAGCTCGTGGGCCAGAACCGGCTCGATTTTCAGGCGAATCGCGTCGATTTCGCGACCGAGCGCGTCACCGAGCTGCAGCGAGCCGGGCGTCGGTGTGGCGCGGGCGCGGGCGTCGCGGCCGGCACGGACGAGCGCCTCGATCGCGCCTGACCCAACGCCCCGAAGGGCACGATGCATCGCGCCGCCCAGGCGCGCGGCGCCGGCGTCGTCCGCCCACCCCCGTGCCGCCCCCACGTCGAGTGCGATCGCGAACGCGATCGACTCTCCGAACACCTCGTAGCTCTTCTTCACGTCGAGCACGATCGCGACTTTTCGCACGATGAAGCGAGCGGCACCGACAGCGATCGACCTCACGAGCGGCGAGGCTCCCTCCTTCACGTACGCGTCGACGATGGCGCGAGGGAGCGAGATCGTGTCGAGCCCGTGCCTGTCGAGGACCTTGGTCGCAACACGCCGCAGGAGCCGAGCCCGCATCCAGTCGTCGACGAACGGAACCGGCACGAAGGGCGTCGCGCTCGCGCCAACTGCCTCGAGCAGGACGTCCCGCGCGATCGCGCGGGTCCGTGCGTGCGGATCGATCGCGTCGCGCATGGACGCACGATAGCGCATCCCTCCCCCGCGCCTACGGCGCCCCCCTCAGTTGATCTGCTCGACCCTCACGTTGAGCTTCACCTTGCCGGTGGAGAGGGCCGGGTTCGCCGCAGAGTACTTGTTGTAGGCGGCGTCGTAGATCGTGACCGTGCCGCCCGCCGGGATCGTGACGGCGTCGGTGTCGCTGAGCGATGCGAAGTCGCTGTCACCGGTGAGCAGATCGTCACCGAAGTCGTTGAGGCCCTTCACACAAGCCTTGCGCTGCACGTCCGTGGTGGGCGTCGCGGCGCCGTAGGATGCGAGGATCGTCGGGAACACGACGCCCCCCGGGGCCACGGTGTCGTAGACCGAGACGACGACGCTCTTCGCGAGCGGGTTGTGCACCTTCAGGTATGCGTACGGCGTGACCGTGGCGGCCGCGGTGAGCGTGCCCGCAGGACAGGTTCCGCCGAGGCGCGTCGTCGTCTGCGTCGACGTGAGCGTCACGATCGTGGACGTCACGTTGCCGACCGTGGGGCCGATCGCGATCGAGGTCGGCGCCGCATCACACGTCAGCCCGAAGTTGCCGTACGTGCACGTGCTCGCGCAGGTGCGCTGATGGTACGTGTCGGCGGTCGCGCATCCGGCATTGGCGAGGTCGACCGAGCCGGGCACGCAGGAGCTCACGGGCTCGCCCTTGCAAGCGGCGACGGCGTAGCTGCAGTACTGCGAGCACGTCTTCGTGCGCGTACCGCAGTTTCCGCAGGCCTCGGTGGCCGTGGTGCCCGGAACGCAGCCTCCCGCCAGCTCGCTCGTGCAGGACCCGTACTCGGACCACGTGCCTCCACCGGCATCGCCGGCGCCGAGGCATACGGTCGACTGCTCGCCGCACGCGCCGCAGGTCTTCTTCTTGATCTCGTCGCGAAGGGCGCAGGTCGTCCCCGGCACGGGCGGAGGAGGTCCGGCGTCGACGGTGCTGTCCTTGCCCGCGTCCTTCGGCGGAGGCTTGCTCGCATCGAGCTCACCCGGGGAGCTGCGCGCGGGCGGAAGGGTCGAGGGCGGCGCCGTGGGCGGCTCGGTCGGCGTCGTATCGCCGCCGACGTCATCGCTCCCCGACGCGCTGCACCCGACGACCCACGCGACCCCGAGCGCGGCTGCAACAACCCCTCGCGCGCCCCAAGCTCTTACCCCTCGCATGTCGCTCTCCTCCCGCCGTCTCGCTCCGCGCGAGAGGGGAGCGATCTAGCACCGAGCGCATCGTCGACAACTCATAAAGTGCCTATTTTTACGACTCCACATCACTCCGTGTTGCCCAAGCCGCGCGCCCCCTCGCGCACATCGCGCAACCCTCTGTCACACTCCCCTCCCCCTCCCCGACGTCCCCCTGATGCAGCGCGCCCTTCTCCTCCTGCTCCTCCTCCCCGCGTGCCGCGAAGCGAAGGCAACCCCGAACCCCGATCCGCCAGCGCATGTCTCCCACGTGCCCGTGCCCGTGCCCGATATCCCTCCCGCCCCTCGTGCCCCGCCGCCCCCCGCGACCGTCGACCCCCTCCCCGTCCCGAACGACACCCCCGCCTCGATCGTCCGCTCCCTCTCCCCCTCCTCCCCTCCGACCACCGTCTTCCTCCCGGGACTCTGCTCGAACGCGAACGCGTACCTCCAGGCCTTCCCCGAGGCCGCGCGCCGTCAGGGTGGCGTGGTCGCGATCGAGGGCGACCAGCCTTGCATCCCCGGCTTCCGCTCCTTCTCGTGGGACGCGGCGAAGCTCCATGCGCGCATCGAGGCCGCGACCACCGCGGCCGGCCTCACCGCCGTCCCGCGCGAGGGTTTGACGCTCGTGGGCTACTCGCAAGGCGCGGCGCTCGCGGAGCAGCTCGTGCAGCGTTGGCCGTCGCGCTACGCGCGCATCGTGCTCATCGGGGCGCCCACCGATCCGTCCGAGAAGAAGCTCGCCGAGGCGCGCGCCGTGGTGACGATGTCGTGCTCGCGGGACGTCCCGTGGAAGATGAAGGAAGGCACGCGCCGCCTGCTCCGCGCGGGCGTCCCCAGCACCTACGTCGAGATGCCGAACTGCACGCACGGCAACATCACGGACGGCGACGCGACCTTCGACGCCGCGTTCACCTTCCTCCGCGACAACGCCAAACCGTAACGGTCGTGCGCGTGGCGGGCCGCCCCCCCCTGCCTCCGGGAGCTAGCGATCGTCGAGCTTGCCGTCGAGCATGTCGAGACGGTTCTTCGTCTCGTCGAACTGGGCGCGCGTCACGACCTTGCTCTCCTCGAGCATCGTGAGGAGCGTGCGCGCGAAGAGCGCGAGCGAGTCGACGTCGTGCTGCAGCTGGGCGCACTTCGCCTCGAGCGACGTGGCGCCACCGACCGTGCCCGCGACCACACCGCCGCTCAGCCCTCCGCCGCCGCTCAGCCCTCCGCCGCCGCTGATGCCGCCCTGCGCCGCGCCCTGCGTGCGCGTCCCCGTCGACCACTGCATCGCCCCAGGAAGCTGCGATTGATCGTAAGGAGCCGGCCCGCCCGGCGCGCCGATCGGCGGCGTGCCCGGCGGCGGCCCGGCGCCCATCTGCCCCATCGCGGGCTGTCCCATCGCCGGACCGACCCCGTAGGGAGACCCACCCTGCGGGGGCATCATCCCGCCGACGGGCGGTCCCCCGGGCTGCTGCATGCCGGGCATCATCTGCCCCTGCTGCTGCTGGTCTCCGAATGCCGCCGGTGCCACGAGTCCCTTGAGCCAACCCATCGCCATGGTGTCCTCCCGTCGGAATGTCTCCGCGCGGACGAGGCTACCCGATCAGCGCGTCGGGTTCTGGGCGAACCGACGGGCCAGGTCGTCCAGCGCAACGGCGACGTCTCCGGTCGCCCCGCGGCGGGCCGATTCGAGGAGCGCGGGGGTGTTCGAGTCGTCGACGACCAGCAGCGCCTTCGCCGCACCGTCACGCGCTTCGCCTGTATAATACACATATGCCGAGACGAGCGCCCGTGCCGCCGCCTCGCGCGAGGCCGACTCGTCGCTGCGGTCCGCGAGCGTCTTCCACGCCCACGCGCTGCCGACATGGCCGAGCGATTTCATCACATGGCGCGCCGCCGCGTCATCGGGGTGCGCCGCGAGACGCTCGGCCAGCGTCCGAGCGACGACCGCCCGGTGACAAGAGCCCATGCCGGCGAGGATCGCCGTCGCTCGCTCGCCCGTCGCCTTGCTCACGCTCGCGACGAGCGCGTTCGCG
>JANXVA010000204.1 GCA_025351875.1 Myxococcales bacterium
CTCGCGTGGCTCGCGTCGATGCTCGTGAATTGCGGCTCGGCTTGGATGATGAGCGCCCCCGTCACCGACGTGAGCGAGGAGAGCGTCGAGGGGCCGAGACTCGTCAGCACTGGGCTCCTCCGGACGTCGAGGTTGCCGCCCACGGAAACGAGGGCGCTGAGCCCGTTCGGACCAAGGCTCGGGAGTCGCGGGTTGTCGTTGACGATGAGATCGCTCTGGACGGATGCGAGACGACCGAGCCCGATGGGGCCGAGGTCTGCCAGCAACGGATTCGAGCGAAGCGTCACCGACCCGGCCGACGGGAAGCCTCCGGCGGCGAACCGCTGGAGCGCGGCGTTGTTCGCGACGTAGAGGTCGCCTAGCTGCGCGAGCCCGGCGGCGCTGACATCGACGAGCGTGGCATTGTCCGCGATGAGCACGATGCCTCCGACGGCCGAGAGTCCGCCGAGCGCGAGTGTCGTCGCCTGCGATGCAGCCGTCACACGAAGGGCGCCGACCCGATGAAGCGACGGCAGATCGACGACCGGTGTGGTCGCATCGACGTCGACGTAGAGCGTCCCCGTGACCTCGCTCACGCAGCGGAGCGCCGAGAGTGAGGTTGCGCTGTTGATGGTGTAGTCGCCCACGCGCGTGGAGTACGTCCCGCCGTTCGCGAGGCACGGGTCGGTCGGCACGGGCGTCTGGCAGGCGTCCCCCGTGAACGTCGGCTGGCACTGGCACGTGAACGCGTTGACGCCGTCGACGCACAGTCCTCCGTTCTGACAAGGGCCCGCGGCGCAGTCGTTGATGTCCGTCTCGCAATGCGTTCCCGTGAAGCCCGGTGCGCAGGCGCACGAGTAAGCGTTGACGCCGTTGGTGCAGGTGCCGCCGTTCTGGCAGGGAACCGAGGCGCAGTTGTCGATGAGCGTCGCGCAGGTCGCGCCGGTGTATCCCGGCGCACACGTGCACGTGAACGAGGCGATGCCGTCGTTGCAGGTGCCGCCGTTCGAGCACGGGTTGGAGGCGCAATCGTCGGTGTTGATCTCGCAGGTGGCCCCGGAGAATCCGACGGGACACGCGCACACGTACGACTCCGCGGTGCTCGTGCACGTGCCGCCGTTCGCGCACGGCGACTGAGCGCACCTGTCGATCCGCGTTTCGCAGCGGCTCCCCGTGTACCCGGCAGGGCAGGCGCACGTGAAGCTGTGGACTCCGTCGGTGCAGACGCCGCCGTTCTGGCAGGGGCTGCCGGCACAGTCGTCGATGTTGGTGTCGCAGGTGGGGCCGGTGAAGCCATTCGGACAGGTGCACGAGAACGAGCTCGTGCCGACCACGCAGGCACCGCCGTTGTGGCACGGGGCGCCGGCGCACGCGTCGACTGCCGTCTCGCAGCGAGTGCCGGTGTATCCCGTGGCACACGCGCAGGTGAAGCTCGTCGCGCCGTTGTTGCACGTTGCGCCGTTGAGGCACGGCCTCGCGGCACAGTGGTCGTCGGGCGTCGTGTACGAGAGGGCGAGCGACGGGCGGAGCGACGCCGTGCGGCTCTCGCTGCTCGCGAAGATGGTGTGCCTCTTGGCTTCGGTACGGAGGAGTAGGCCATCGTTGGGCAGGGCACGGCTGACCCAGCCCTGGACGAGGCTCTTCACATCCACGGACTTGAGGACGTTCGAGCTCGTCGGCAGGATGATCGCCGCGGCCGTCGTGTCGAAGCGCTGCGCGAAGCTCGCATAGGTGACGGTCGCCTCGGTCCAGGGGGCCAGTGCGCGGTGCACGTAGATCGGGACGACCGGGAATCCGTGCTTGTCGCCGTCCTGCCCGTCGTCGTCGGCCTCGTCGTCGCCGCCGCCCAGGTAGAGCCCGAGGGTCGCGCTCTCGATCACGGCGTTGGCGGGCACGGCCGAGAGGTCGAAGCGAAGGAGCGCCTCGTTCTTCGCGCTCACGCGCAGCTTGGTGTCGTCGCCGAAGTTCTTCTTCAACGCCGAGCTGGCGATGGATGCGTCGCTGACCGTCCCGGAGACGCCGCGCCGATAGGTGGCGGCCTGGGTGAGCGACTGGCTCGTGGAGCCGGTGCTCTCGCTGTCCGCCTCGGGCGAGGAGGCGCGGCAGCCTGCGGCCGCGACGAGGAGCAGGGCCGCGAGGCCCTTCGCGTAGGGACGCTCCGGGAGTCTCGGTGCACGGCGGGGAAGCGGGCTCGTTCCTGCGGAGAAGGGGGCCATTGTAGCGAAGCTATCGGCGCCGCAAATGCAGGGTCAATCGTGGGAAGCCCGTAAGCGCCAAGGTGTGTGCG
>JANXVA010000316.1 GCA_025351875.1 Myxococcales bacterium
CACTCCAGGGGCGGGTCCGGGCAATCCTGGCACGCCGGGCCTGTCGGGGCCGGAGGGCAAGGCACAGAACTCGCTTGCGCTTTGATGGCGGCACCGTTGCGAGTGATTGGGGGACGGTCGCGGTCCGCGACCCGTCGGTGATCGCGGCAACAGACCCGCGCATCGCTCGCGCGCAGGCAATCTACGCGGAGGGAGTTCGCGCCGCGAACGAGCATCGCGATGCTGAGACGCTTCAGAAATTCAAGGATGCCTACGCGATCTACCCGGGCCCCAACATCCTCGCGGCGATCGGGCGAGAGAAGCAGGTCCTTGGTCAGGACCTCGAAGCGATCCGCGACCTGCGCGCCGCTCTCCGAGATCCGCTCCTGAACCCCGACAACGCCGGGCGCCTCAAAGCGCAGATCGCCGAGGCCGAAGGCAAGCTCGGTCGGCTTCAGATCAGCGGACCTGACGGCGCCCACATCATCGTGGATGAGCACGAACAGACTCTTCCTCTGCGCGAGCCCATCGACGTCGCCCGCGGCCCCTTCCGCGTGAAGGCGACCTTCGCTGGCAAGACCAAGGAGCTGTCGGGCGATGCCAAGCCAGGCGTCGTCACGCCCGTCGCGCTCGCCTTCGACGCAGCGGGCGCCGAGGTGACTCCACCGCCCGAGGAGCCGAGGCCCACCGGCACGATCTGGAAGCCGCTCACGTTCGTCTTCGGCGGCGCCACGCTGGTGACCGGGGTGCTCGCGTTGTACTTCAACGCGAAGTCCCATTCCGCCGCCGACCGGTCGACGGCGCTTCGTAACGAGCACGCCGGCTCGAACTGCCAGGTTGGGGCGTTGCCTTCGTTCTGTGGCGATATCGCGGCCGAAGATAGCGACACCCGAAGCGCCGCCTCCGCGTCGAAGGGGATGTGGATCGGCGCTGGAGTCCTTCTTGCGCTGACGGGCGTCTCCGGCGCGCTCTGGGCGACCTCGAAGAGCTCACAACCTCGAGCGGCTACCGCGCTCATTCCCATGGCTGGCCCCTCGACGGCCGGCGCCTCGCTTCGAATTTCTTTCTGAAAGGTGGACCTGTGAAACTCTTGAAAGCTTCGATCGGATGCTTCGTTGGCTCTGCTCTTCTGTTCTCTGCATGTGGCGTTGAACCAGCGTCGATCTGCGACGCGCCTCTGACCTGCAACGGATCCTCCGCCGAGGGGGGAACCGAGACCGGCCTCGAAGGTGGTGCGGACGTCGTACAGCCTCCCGCGGGTTGCGATGCGGCAGCAGAGCCAAAGGACGCTCCGAAGTGCGTGGTGAGCGACTTCGGCGTCTTCGTCGACGCGACCAACGGCGCCGATGCGAACGCGGGCACGAAGGAAGCGCCGGTGAAGAGCATCACGGCGGCGCTGGGGAAGCTGGGGGGCAAAGCGCGGGTATACGTCTGCGAGGGAACCTATGCGGAGCACGTGAAACTCACGAGCGCGGTGTCGCTTTACGGTGGCTTCGCGTGCAGCGGGTGGACCTACTCCGGCACGAAGGCGAAGGTCGCACCGAGCGACGTCGGTTATGCGCTCGAGGTCGTTGGTCTCTCGGCACCGGCGATAATCGCGGACGTGTCCTTCACCGCAATGGCGGGCACCGACGTCTCGCCCTCGAGCATCGCGGCGTTCGTGAAGAACACGTCGAGCCTGAAGCTTCTGCGTGTCGGCCTGGAGGCTGGAACGGGTTTCAGCGGAAACACGCCGACCAAGGCTGCAACTCTCGCCTTGATGACGTCGATGCCGACAGCGGCCAGCCTCAACGGAAACGTCGGCGATGCGAACAACGGCGGTGCTGCGCAGCTTTGTACATGCGTCGGTGGTGGGACGAGCAAGGGGGGAGCGGGGGGACCGAAGAACGGTGACGGTTCGGACGGAACCATGGCTCAGGCCGTCAACGACCCCGTGACCGCCACGGGCCTGAGAAGTACGAGCGCCGAGTGCATTGGCAGTGGGCAATCGGGACGTTTTGGCTCGAACGCTCCGGGTGCAGCAAGTGCGGCTGGCGCGGTCGCACTAGGCACCCTCACGGAGACCGGCTGGAGCGCCGAATCCGGCAAGGACGGCAGTCTGGGCGGCACCGGCCAAGGTGGCGGAGGTGGGGGCGGGGCGGCCAACGGAGGCGGCGGCTCTGGCGGCTGTGGTGGCTGCGGGGGTGAGGGCGGTAAGGGCGGCGGAGGCGGCGGAGCGAGCGTGGCGCTGCTGGCCTTCAACAGCCCAGTGGCCTTGACTGGCTCCACGCTTACAGCCGCTAGCGCTGGCGCTGGCGGCGCTGGCGGCGCTGGCGGCGATGGCGGGACGGGGGGCGACAAGGGGAACGGTAGCGGCTCGGGATGCGGCGGTGGCAAGGGCGGAAGTGGCGGAAACGGCGGAAGCGGCGGCGGCGGTGCCGGCGGCGTCTCCGTTGGTGTGCTCTACAAGGCACCAATTCCCACGCTCGCCACATCGCAGGTCACGACTGGAGCCCTCGGAGCGAAGGGGACTGGTCCGGGATCGCCGGGCATCGACGGCGAGAAAGCCGACACCTTGGAAGCCAAATGAGGACACGAGAACTCGCTTCGGCTTCAGCGCAACGTGCGCGCGGGTCGTCGCCAGCGCGAGCCCATCGACGTCGCCCGCGGCCCCTTCCGTGTGAAGGCAACGTTCGCTGGCAAGACCAAGGAGCTGTCGGGCGACGCCAAGCCAGGCGTCGTCACGCCCGTCGCGCTCGCCTTCGACGCAGCGGGCGCCGAGGTGACTCCACCGCCCGAGGAGCCGAAGCCGGGATCGTGGACGACGGGCAAGACCGTCGGCGTCGTCCTCTGGGCCGGCGCGGCGGTCAGCGCAGGTCTCGGAATCGGGTTCACGCTCGGGGCGAATAGCGCGTCCGACAAGGTCGCCGCTGCGAGAGCGGGCTCTGCGACTCCTGACAGCGCGTGCTTCGGCGTTACGAGCGCCGATTGCCAAAGCCGAAAGGACGCTGAGGGCAAGCGCGCGTCGGATACGAACGTTGCGGTTGGATCCTTCATCGGCGCGGGCGCCCTGCTCGTGGCGGGAACGGTTGCCTTCTTCTGGCCGGCGTCGCGCAATGGGAGCACCGGCGGAAGCCGACGGAGTGTGACGCCGGTGGTCGGCAAGCAGTGGCAGGGACTTGTCTTGGAGCAGGAGTTCTGATGCGCATCGTTTTGAATCTCTTTGTGGCGGCTGCTTGCGTGTCGGTCGTCGGACTGGTGAGCGCATCGTGCGCGAGCACTACGTGTGAGGGAGAGGGCACCTGCAACCCGGGCACCACGCCGCCGGGTGTCGACGGTGGGCCCGAAGGTGGCGCGGACGTCGTGCAGCCTCCCGTCGGTTGCGATCCTGCAGCGGAGCCGAAGGATGCTCCGAAGTGCGTGGTGAGCGACTTCGGCGTCTTTGTCGACGCGACCAACGGCGCCGATGCGAACGCGGGTACGAAGGAGGCGCCGGTGAAGACCATCGGCGGTGCGCTGGGCAAGCTGGGCGCAAAGAATCGCGTCTACGTGTGCGAGGGCACGTATCCGGAGCATGTGAAGCTGACGTCGGCGGTGTCAGTGTACGGAGGTTTCGCGTGCGGGGCATGGACGTACAGCGGCACCAAGGCGAAGGTCGCACCGACGGACGCCGGATACGCGCTCCAGGTGGGCAACGTCTCGAGTGCGTCGACCCTTGCGGACCTCGTGCTCACGGCGATCGCCGGAACCGATGCGGCTCCGTCGAGCATCGCGGCGTTCGTGACGAACACGCCGAGCCTCACGCTGCGACGTGTGGACTTGGTCGCGGGCGCGGGCTTCAAGGGAAAGATACCCAACCAGGCCGCGACGCTCGCCCTCATGTCGTCGATGCCCACGGCCGGATCGCTCAACGGCAACGCGGGCAACGCGACCGTCGGCGGCGCGGCGCAGCTGTGCACATGCGCGGGCGGTGGCACGAGCAGGGGTGGTGGGGGCGGCAACCTCAACGGCGACGGCTCTGCGGGTGCAACCGTGCAAGCTGTCGTGGATCCTGCCGGGGCCAGCGGCCTCGGGAGCACGCTCGCGGAATGTGGCGGAGGTCAAGGCGGCAGGCCGGGGTCCAACGCTCCTGCGGCTGCCGGCGCAGCGGGGGCCACGACGCTCGGCACCCTCACCGAAAACGGTTGGGCGCCGAGCTCGGGTAGCGACGCTGCGGCGGGCACGCCCGGCCAAGGCGGCGGCGGTGGTGGCGGCGCGGGCGGAGGCGGCGGTAGCGGAGGCTGCGGAGGCTGTGGCGGCGAAGTTGGCAAAGGTGGCGGTGGCGGAGGCGCGAGCATCGCGCTCGTGACGGTCGCGAGCCCCGTTTCACTCTTCGGCTCGACCGTGACCTCCGCAGACGCAGGCGCAGGTGGCGCAGGTGGCGCAGGTGGCGACGGTGGGGTAGGCGGCGCGCGTGGAAACGGCGGCGGCGGCTGCAACGGCGCGCCGGGCGGCAAGGGTGGTGCAGGCGGCGGCAGCGGCGGCGGCGCTGGAGGCGTCTCGATCGGCGTTCTCTACAAGGGTGGCAAGCCGACTCTCTACACGACCAAGACCACGACGGGAGGCTTCGGCGCGAAGGGCGTGAGCGCGGGCCTCGACGGTATCGACGGGCGAGAGTCCGACATCCTGGAAGCGCCATGAGGACACGAACGCTCACCGCGGTCGGTGTCGGGGCGGCATGCGCGCTCGCCCTCGCATGCGGCAGCTTCACTGCTGGTCCCACGCCGGCCCCAACATCCTCGCGGCGATCGGGCGAGAGAAGCAGGTCCTTGGTCAGGACCTC
>JANXVA010000338.1 GCA_025351875.1 Myxococcales bacterium
AGCAGTCGTGGCAGGTCATTCTCTACTCCGTCGCATTCGCGAGCCTGGGCTCGCGGCGCCGCGCCGCGTCGTCGCGGACGAGGAAATTCGCGACGCGATTCTGGATCACCTGCGTGAGATGTTCCTCACGCGCACCGGGACTGCACTGACCGCCCCCGATTACGGCATCGTGAGCGTCACGGACATCGTTCACTCGTGTCCGGACGCGATCGAGGACGTCCTCAAGAGCATCCGTCACTCGATCAAGACGTACGAGCCCCGCCTCGTCAACGTGAGCGTGAAGCACGTTGGCGGCGCGGACGGGCGAGACGTCAACATCCGGTTCGAGATCTCCGGAGACATCCTCAACGGAGGGCGCCGCGCGCCCGTGAAGTTCCAGACGATGATCGACGCCGCGCGGACAGTGAGCGTCACGTGACCGCACGAGCACGATGAGCGACTTCGCAGGCTACTACGAGGACGAGCTCGCCTACCTTCGCGAGCTCGGTCGCGAGTTCGCGCTGGCCCACCCTGCGCTCGCGCCGATGCTCGCCGAGCGGAGCGGCGATCCCGATGTCGAGCGCTTGCTCGAGGGCGTCGCCTTCCTCACCGGGCGCGTGCGCCAGAAGCTCGACGACGAGCTGCCCCAGGCCATCCAGGGGATCGCGCAGCTCCTCTTCCCCGACATCGTTCGGCCGATGCCGTCGACGGCGATCCTCGAGCTGACGCCGCTCCCCACGGTTCTTCGCGAGCGCCTCGTCGTGCCGGCCGGCACCGAGTTCGCGAGCGTGAAGGTCGACGGCACGCCGTGCATCTTCCGCTCCTCCGCGGATTGCGAGCTGATGCCGTGGGTGATCGACAGCGCGCGCGTCGCGCCCCTGCCCGGAGGAAAGTACGAGCTGCGCATCGAGATCAAGATGCCGCTCGCCATGCCCATCGCGCCGCTCGGCGCCGATCGGATGCGCATCCACTTTGCGGGCGAGTCGCGCACGAGCCTCGGCACCCTCATGTGGATGCACCACGGCGCGGAGTCGGTGTCGCTGATCGTGCCCGCGGCCGGCGGCACCGAACGCGAGATCGTGCTGGGGAAGAGGGCGATCCAGAGCGTCGGTTTCGCGGACGACGAGGCGCTCCTCCCCGCGCCGAGCACCGCGCTCGCAGGGCCGCGGCTCGTCGAGGAGTACTACGCGCTGCCGGCGAAGTTCGCGTTCGTCGACCTCGTCGGTCTCGGGCGAATCGGCGAGGTCTCGCTCACGGCGACGCGCTTCACGATCGCGATCCGCTTCGACGCCGCTCCCCCGGCGGACCTGCGCATCGAGCGCGACTCGCTGAAGCTCCACTGCGTGCCGGTGGTGAACGTGTTCGCCACGAGCGCCGAGCCGTTCGCGCTCAGTCCGATGAAGCACGAGTACGTCGTCCGGCCGGCGGGCCTCTCGCCGAACCACGGCGAGGTCTTCGCGATCACCCGGGTCGAGGGGCTCGGCGAGGAGGGCGAGCGGAGCGAGATCTCGTCGTTCTACGATTTCGGTTATCTCGGTAGCAAGGCGCAGCGTCCGTTCTACGCCGCGCATGTCCGGCCCAGCGTGCTCGGTGACGGCGCGGATACCGTGATGACGTTCGGCGCCGCCCGCGACTCAGGGATGCTGCCCGACGCGGAGGCGATCTCGATCGAGATGCTCGCGACGAATCGTGCGCTCACGCGCGGGCTGCGGGCCGGCGAGATCTGCGTGCCCACTGCCTCCTCGCCCGCGATCGCGACGTTCAAGAACCTCGCGCCGCCGACGCCCTATGTGCCTCCGCCGTTCGGGCGTGACCAGCAGTGGCGCGTCGTCGCTCACGCGGCGATGAATCTCAGCTCCATCGCGGACGTGCAGGTGCTGCGAGCCGCGCTCGACGTCTACAACTTCCAGGCGCGCATCGACGCGCAGGCCGCGCGCGAGAACGAGCTGCGCCTCGCCGCACTCCAGAGCGTGCGCCTCTCGCCTGCCGAGCAGCTCTATCGCGGCGCGCCGATCCGCGGCGTCGCCATCGACATCGGCGTCGCCGACAGCGGCTTCGTCGGCCCGGGAGACATGTTCCTCTTCGGCGCCATCCTCGAGAGGTTCCTCGCTTCCTACGTATCGATCAACTCGTTCTCTCGTGTCACGCTCGAGGGCTCGCCTTCAAGGCAGCGATTCACATGGCCGGCACGAAACGGATCATCGACGCTCATCTGAGGAGGCTGCTCGAGCGCGACGGTAAGCGCTTCGAGTTCTTCCAGCTG
>JANXVA010000348.1 GCA_025351875.1 Myxococcales bacterium
GTAGGTGGCGCACGCGAGCATGAACGTCGTCGCGAGGTTCTTCACGAGGATCTGCGAGCGGCGCTTCTTGAACTCGGGGTAGACCTCGCCGAAGAAGCGCTGACCAGCCGCGATGTGCCGCGACTCGTCCTTGCCGATGAGGGCGATGATCTTGCGGACAGTCTCGTCCTTCGCGACGTGGTTGATCTGGTGGAAGATCTGGTTCGCGAGGTGCTCGCCGATGATGTTGATGTTGCCCATCATGTAGGCGACGTCGGTGCGGTCGACGACGCCGAACGAGTAGAGCGCGCGGACGAACGGCGCCGGCTCCTCCATCGGGCGGCCAGTGATCTTCGGGATGAGACGGCGAAGCGCGTCGTAGTGCTTCGCCTCTTCCAGCGCCTGCTCGACGAAGTAGAACTTCGCCTCCTCGGAGCGCACCATCGTGGAGATGTAGCTCGCTCCGGTCACGGCGGTCTTCTCGCCGGGGCAGAGGAACGCGAGCATCGCGGCGATCGGCTCGGCGTACTCCGGATCCTCGCGGACGGGCTCGTCCCAGGCGACGGCGGTCGGCACGGCCCAGAACGATTTCTGCCCGAGCTCGAAGATGTCCCAGCCCTTCTTGTTCTGGCGGGGGGTCGTGTTGTCGAAGACACCTCCTCCGAGCAAGACGTGCTTCCAGGAGAAAGAAGCGGTGTCCTTGGTGACGCCCGCAGCGCGCTTCTTGGCCATGTGAGCCTCCCGGATGGAAGCGTAGCTCTGGAACCGACCAACAGGGAAGCGGCGTGCTAGTTCAGAGACGTGTCGTCCATGTCGTCGAAAGCCGGGGTAAGCGAAGGACTGCGTCCCCTTGCCGTTCCGGTCGGTCCTCGCCTCGAGAAGGTCCTCACGGTCGCCTACCGGGCGCGGCGCGCCGTCCTCCTCGAGGGTCCCACGGGCGTCGGAAAGAGCGAGATCATACGGCGCGTCGCCGAGCAGCTCGGGATCGAGACGACCGTGCTCGACCTCAGCCTGCTCGAGCCACCCGATCTCGTCGGCCTCCCGATCGTGAAGGATGGCCGCACCGAGTACGCGCTGCCGCACGTCCTGCCTCGCGGGGGCGCAGGCATCCTGCTCCTCGAGGAGCTGAACCGCGCGGAGCGGTACATCCAGCAGCCTGCGCTCCAGCTCCTCTCGGCGCGACGTCTCCACGAGTACGAGCTCCCCGAGGGGTGGGTCTGCGTCGCGACGATCAACCCGCAGACGGCGGACTATCACGTCACGGCGCTCGACAAGGCGCTGCGTGCACGGTTTCTCCAGGTGAGCGTGCGCGCCGATCGCGCGTCGTGGCTCGCGTGGGCGCAGACGCGCAACCTTCATCCCGGCATCGTCGCGCTCGCGCACGCGCACGAGCGCATGCTCGACGACGTGCCGCCGCGGACGTGGACGTACGCGTCGGAGCTGCTCCAGGCGTTCACGCCCGCGGAGCTCGAGGACGGCGCGCTGCTGCGCGACGCGCTCGGCGGCTACCTCCCGGCAGCGTGGGTCGAGGCGCTGCTCGCGTCGAAGGGGTCATGGGGCTCGCGGCTCGAGCTCGACGTCCGCGATCTCCTCGGTTCGTACGCGCCGGGCTCGGCGCTCGCAAAGCAGATCGCCGAGTATCGCGAGCAGGGGAAGACGGATCGTCTCGACGAGATCGTGCAGCGGTTGCTGCCGCTCCTCGGCGGCCCGGAGGCGGGCGTGCTCGCCGCGCAGAAGCAGCTGACGCTCGCGTCCTTCGAAGCGCTGCTCGGAGACCTGCCGGGCGACCAGCGCGAGAAGCTCCAGGAGGCGATCGGGCGGAACCCGACGGCGTCAGTGCTCGTCGACGTCGACCCGACCGATCTGCTCTCCGGCTTCTCGGGCAGCAGCGCAGAGAAGAAGATCGCTTCGTGGCGGAGCGACTCCAGCAAGCAGCACCGGATCGCGCTCGCGATCACCGGGCTGCGCGCGTTCATCGAGCAGCCGGCGCGGCTCGTCGAGCTGAAGCGGAGCAACGTCGCGCGCACGAGCCTTGGGCATCTCCTCGTGCAGCTCCACGAGCGGCATGCGATGCCGCTCGTCGAGACGTTGAAGCGCGTCGGCATCATGCCCGTACGGCCTGGGGGCTGAGCGATGAACGCGCCGGCGAACGTCGCGAAGGCGACACGTGGTGAGCTCGAGGCGTGGCTCGACGGCTTCGTGCGCGACCCGGCATTCCTCGAGGCATACCCATATTACGCGGCGATCCTCGCCAAGATGACGCCCGTGGCGGACCCGTCGGTCGCGCGCATGGCGGTCTCGCTCTATGACGGGCGTTTCTATCTGCACGTGAACGTCGACTCGTTCATCGCAGAGCCGCAGTTCCTGCGAGGCGTGCTGCTCCACGAGGTCCATCACATCGTCCTCGGGCATCTCTCGCACCCGAAGTTCGCGGAGTGCGAGGAGCCCGAGCTGATGGATCTCGCGATCGAGATGTCGGCGAACGAGTACATCGAGGAGGAGCTGCCGCCCGCCGTCACGTGGCGGGCGTACTCGTCGGTGGGCATTCGCGCGGGGCAGAGCACGCGCGAGCGCTACGAGATCTTGCTGCGGCACATGCAGGGCACCGGCTCGCGGCCGAAGCCCGGCGCGGGCGAGCCGGGCTCCGGCAACGTCGACGATCATCGGCACCTCGCGCACGGCGAGAGCGCGGCGGGCGGCGTGGCGCAGACGGCGCTGCTCATCAGCCGTGCGGTCGCCGAGGAGCGAGCCGAGCGCGCGGCGAAGCGGCCGCCGCCGCCCGAGCCGCCGCCCACAGCGCAGCCGAAGAAGCGCGGAAAGAAGGCACCGGTGCCGCCGCCGGAGCCTTCGGTCGCATGCGACGACGACGCGGACGACGATGAGCCGAACGTTTCGCGCCGGTATCTCATCGCGGGGCGCACCGCGGGGAACTTGATCGAGGAGCTGTCGGACACGATCCGCGCGCCGGACGAGGTGATGGACTGGCGCGCCGCGCTCGCGATGTTCGTCGCGCGGGCCCGCTCGCCGGTGCACACGTGGTCGAGGCCGAGCCGTCGGTTCCCGAGCCGGATCTTCGAGGTGCCGGGCCGGAGCTGGGCGCCGCGGCGAAACGCGGAGCAAAGGTTGCTCGTCGCGATCGACACGTCGCTCAGCATGACGAAGCAGGAGCTCGAGGAGATCGCGCGGCAGCTCGTGGTGCTCTCGGAGCGCGTCCACGTGACGATTGCGGAGTGCGACGTGTCGGTCGCGCGCGTGTATCCGTTCGCGGGGCGGATCGAGAACGTGGTGGGGCGCGGAGGGACGGATCTCCGGCCGGTGTTCGCGCACTCGCTTCTGGGCGCGCATGACGTCGACGGCGTCGTGTACTTCACCGACGGCGACGGCCCGTTCCCGAAGGAGCCGGCGCCGGTCCCGACGCTCTGGGTCCTGACGAAGCCGATGACCTTCAAGTGTCCGTGGGGCCAGAAGGCCTTTCTGAGACCCCCGCGGGTGTGACCCCTCCCCGGACGGGAGATCGTTAGCTGGCTAACTATCCTGGTTCGACGTGAATCCAGGCACTTGGAGATACTTAGCCAGCTAACTATCTCCTCCTAAGAAGCAGAGGCCGCGCAACTGGCCCGCTGCCCGGCCGAACGGGCGCCATGTCCCGCGTCCTCCCTGCGTTCTCCTGCTCCTTGTCCTTCGCCTTCGCCTCCACCTTCGTCCTCGCCCTCAGCGCCGCCGCCTGCACCCAGAATACGTCGGCGGCCGAGGAGACCGTCACGATGCAAAAGACCTGCGTCAAGACGGCCTGCCAGGCGATCGACGAGATCCGCGAGCGAGGCTGCTCGAAGTGCCGCGCGGAGTGCGGGAGCCTGGACGGATGCTCGGCTGCCGAGGTGTGCGACGCGAGCTGCAGCTCAGAGCCCTGCACCGCGGATCTGGCCGCGAGATGCGACGAGACCGCGTGGACGGCAGACCTGCCGACCACGGCGACGCCCGGCCTGGCGCAGGCGTGTCTCGACAGCGGCACCGCGCTCGACGCGCGCTGCGACGTCACGAGAACGCCCGAGGATATCGCGAGGAAGGAAGCGACCTGTAACCGTCGTGCACTCATCCTCACTGAGGCGGTGCTCCCCTTCTACGCCTGCATCGCATCGATCGGATGCAAGTTGGAGGGCGTTGACAGGTGCGCTGCGCCGCCGTCCGACTTTGGCGACCAGGTGTGCGCCGCCATCGACGCGCGATGCCCGAGCCACGGTGAGCTCGATGGCGCCGATCTCTGCGAGAGACTGAACACTGCCGGCGCCCTGCGCAAGCCTTCGATGCTCGAGGCCGCCCGGCAATGCTCCCATCAGCCGACGTGCGAGGATATCAACGGCTGCATGGCCGGATGGTGGAAGCTCCTTCAGTGACCGCTCAGCGCAGGGCAGCGTCGATCGCGGTCGTCACGAAGAAGCCCAGGCTCACGTAGGCGTTGCAGTCGAAGAACGCCTTGCCGATGCGCGCGAAGTCGACCGGGCCGGCGCTCGCGTCCTTCGGGCGCACCAGGCGGTGCTCGATCACGAGCACGACGGCGACGATCGCCACGCCGCCGAAGAAGACCGCGCCACGATGCAGCATCACGCCCGTGCCCACGAGCGACGTCACCGTCACCACGTGCGCGAGCGCCGCCATCGTCATCGCGCGCTTCGCGCCGAAGCGCGCCGGCACCGAGTGCAGGCCCTCGCCGCGATCGAAGTGCTCGTCCTGCAGGGCGTAGAGCACGTCGAAGCCGAAGAGCCACGTCAGCAC
>JANXVA010000366.1 GCA_025351875.1 Myxococcales bacterium
TCTCGGCTTCGATCGCAGCGTCCGTCAGCGATGCCGACCCGGGCGCGAGCGGCGCGGTCATGGTCAAGGCAGCCCTGGCGTCCTCCGGTACCGGCGCTGCGACGGCTCGCGCCGGCGTGCTCGCCCGCATCACGGACCAGCCGCCCGAGCTCTGCGCGCTCGTCTTCGCGGACCGGCTCGCGGCGGCAGCCGGGGCCGACGTGGCGCGTCAGTGGCTGGCGCGGATCACACGGACTCCGATGAGCGCACGCGACCCACTCGGTGGGCCGCTCGCCGGGGACCTGGCGGCGCGCGGGGTCTTGCCCATGACCAACCTGGCGGCGGAAGCCCGGCCCCCGTCTCCGAGCGCGCGCGCGTCCGAGTAGGGCAGCCTTCCTGGCGCGGCCGCTCTGCACTTTCATGCGGTTGCGATCACGATCGGGTTCTGCTTCCCTCCGATGCTGGCCAGCTGCGCTCGAAACCCCGGCTCGGCCAAAGGGGAGAACTTCATGTTTGTCATTCGCCTTGCTCGACTCATGCTCGTCGCGTTCATCTTGTCGGCCATTGCCGGCTGCAGCAGCTCCAGCGACGGCTCGAGCGGCGGCTCCGGAACCTCGGGCTCCTCCGGGACGACCGCGGGCGGTGTCGCGTTCCGCGGGACCCTCACGGCCAAGGGTGAGAGCGGCGTCGTCGACGCGACCCTTCCGACGGGTACCAAGGTCGCCTCGGTGAGTCCGCTCGCCGACCCCGTTGCCGCGAACAGCGTCGTGGCGACGATCACCCTCGGCGGCGGCAAGACCATCTCGCTCACCGGCACCTACGACGCAGCCACCAAGACGCTGACCATCACTGGCGGCGGCTACACCCTCACGGGCACACTGACCGGCTCGACCCTCAGCGGCACGTACACCGGCCCGAACGGCGCGGGCTCCTTCGCGCTGCAGGCGGCGACGACGGGCGCGGTCAACGTGTACTGCGGGACGTACGTGGGCACCGCCGTCGCCGGCGGCGGCTCGTGGAACCTCGTCCAGGGCGCCGACAACAAACTCTCGGGTAGCTACACCCCGACCGCGGGCGGCGGCTCGGGGCTCCTGAGCGGCACGCTCTCGGGCACGGCGATCACGCTCTCGGCCACGTCGGGCGCCGTCGCCATCGGCACGCTCTCGGGCGACACCATCAACGGCACGTACGGCACCTCGGCGACGGACTCGAAGGCTGGCACCTGGACGGGGTCCAAGAGCGCCTGCAAGTAAGCGGCTACTCCTCGCGTTACGAAATGAGGCGAGGGCCCCGAAGCGATCCGGGGCCCTCCGCTTTTTGTGGGCCTTCGCGCGAGCGTGCGATCAGCGGAGCGCGGGGGCGGCGGCGGCGTCCACCGGGGGCGAGGCGCCAGCTTCCTTGTTCACGTTCTTCAGGACCAGGTCGACCTTGAGGACCACGCCCGCGGTGATGGTGACGTCGGCCTCGGCGTTCGAGTCGATCTGCGAGTGCGTGGTCGAGACCCGAAGCTTGCCGACCGGAACGCCGTCGATCCGGTAGAAGCCCGTCGGCGACGACGCCGTGTGGAGCGGGTGCAAGAACGCGTACACGTCGACCTTGGCGTACTTGCGATCGCGATCCGAGAGGACGTAGTGCCCGGGCTTCTTCGGGTAGATCTTCGCCGGGTCGCCGCCGGGAGTGGCCATCATCAGGACCAGGTTCGGTCCCGGCTCGAGCACGGGCGTCCAGAAGTCCTTCGATAGGTTCTTCACCTCGAGGCGCTCGCCGAACGTCATCGTGAGCGCGCGCGTCGTGAACCCGCAGCCTTCGATGCGGATCTCCTTGGCCTCCTGCGTCTCGGGCACGTAAAAGCCCTTGTAGCCGGTGATCACGACCATCGCGTCGGCGAGCAGGCGCGCGCCTCCCGGACCGGGCGGGCCCTCGCGAAACGCGTGGCCCCAGGCCTTCTCGGCGTCGGGACAGCGCGAGAAGTCGCCGGGGGTCGCAGGAGCGGGATCGCCCGTGACGGTGATCGTTCCCTCGACGCTCCCCGTCGGTCCCCTGTATTCGGGGAGGTGATCCGGGTTCACCAGCGCCGCAACGCTCGCCGTGGGCACCGGCGTCGCGTTCAGCGTTCCGCCTTCGGGGCGCGTCGGCGCGCTGG
Source organism: Myxococcales bacterium (assembly GCA_025351875.1). Taxonomy (GTDB): domain Bacteria; phylum Myxococcota_A; class Polyangia; order Polyangiales; family Polyangiaceae; genus Labilithrix. The sequence continues at coordinate 2,123 of JANXVA010000366.1, forward strand.
CCTCGATCGGCTCGAGCGCACCGCTGTCGACGCCGGATGGGGTCTCACCGCCGCCGCTCTTGTTGCAGTCCGCACAGCCCGCGAGCAGCGCGGTGCCCGCCAGGGCGGTGAGGAGTAGACGCTTCACGACAGCCTCAGCCGCCGAAGATCGACGCGGCCTTGATCGCCATGTCGAGTGACTGCCCGGGCATGATGCCGAGGATGACGACGAGAACGGCAGACAGGACGAGCGCTGCCGTCACGTATCCGGAACGCATCGGGGTCGCGATGGGCGCGCCCGCTGCGGGCTCGCGCATGTACATGAACACCATGACGCGCAGGTAGTAATAGACGCCGATGACGCTGTTCAGGAACGCGATGACCGTCAGCGTGTAGAAGCCGGAGTCGATCGCCGCGCGGAAGACGAACCACTTGCCGAAGAAGCCGGCGGTGGGCGGCAGACCCGCGAGCGAGACGAGGAAGAGCGAGAACGCGAGCGCCGCCGGCGGGTGCCGACGACCGATCCCCGCGAGGTCCTCGTACGTGACGGCCTCGGCGCCGCGGCTTCCGCAGTAGATGAGCGCGCCGAACGCGCCTGCGGTCGAGACCGTGTACGTGAGGAGGTAGAAGAGGACGCTCGAGGCTCCCTGCGGCTGCGAGTGCATCGTCGCGACGACACCGACGAGCAGGTAGCCCGCATGCGCGATGCTCGAGTAGGCGAGCATGCGCTTGACCGACTCCTGCTGGCCGGCGACGAGGTTCGCGACGGTCATCGTGATGATGGCGATCCACGCGAGGATCGGCGGCCAGCCCGAGGACCAAGACATGGAAGCTTTGTCGCCGAAGCAGGTGAGCAGCACGCGGAGCATCATCGCGAATGCGCCCGTCTTCACCACGGCGGCCATGTACGTGGTGCCCGGCGTTGGCGCTCCCTCGTACGCGTCGGGTGTCCACATGTGGAACGGGACGGCGCTCACCTTGAAGAGCAGCCCGGCCAGGACGAGGACGAGCGCGATGACCATCATCGGCGACTTGTCGCCGCCCTTCTTCACGGCCTCGCCGATGCCGGCGAGATCGGTATGTCCGGTCGCGCCATAGAGCAGCGCGAAGCCGTAGAGCAGGAGCGCCACGGCGAATGCGCCGAGCAGGAAGTACTTGAGCGCGCCCTCGGAAGAGCGCGGCGACGTGCGCCGGAAGGCGGTCATCGCGTAGGCGCCGATCGACATCGTCTCGAGGCCGAGGAACACGGTGAGGACGTCGCCGGCCGCGGCGAGCATCATCGCGCCGACCGTCGCGAAGATCAGCAGCATGTAGAACTCGCCACGCTCGAGCCCGTGCTCCGGCAGGTAGCCGCCGGCCAGGAGCGCTGCGAGCGCGCCGCCGAGACAGAGCAACCCGTCGAAGAAGATCGTGAAGCGGTCGATGTTCAGCCACGGCATGAGCATCGTGCGCTCGGGCACGTCCTCGACACCGTAGAGCCACACGCCGAGCGAGAACGCGAAGCCGGCGGCGAAGATCATCGTCGCGCCGAGCGCGAGACCGCCGCGGCGGTTCGGCTTGGCGAACGCCTCCGCGAGCATGAGGAGGAGACCGCCACCGGCCAGGACGAGAAGAGGAGACAGAAGGAACGCGAGCGCCATGATGATTTCGGGCCTCAGGGAGCCGCGGTGGCGGTGCCGGGGGGGGTGAGCGTCGTGGCGGCTGGTTTGGGCGCGTCCGGACGGCGCGGCGCGAGCTTGATCGGTCCGTGGTAGTAGCCCGGCGCCGGGTTCGCCTCGATGCGCGAGTTCATGTCGCCGATCGTGCGGGAGATGGCGTCGCGCATCTGCGACAGCAGGATGTTCGGCGCGAGGCCGATCACGAAGATCGCGATGATGAGCGGGGCCACCGCGAGCATCTCGCGGGGGTTGATGTCCGTGAGGTGCTTGTTCTCCTCGCGAGTGATCGGGCCGAAGAACATCTTCTGCACCGCGGTGAGCATGTAGAGCGCGGCGATGATGACACCGAGGGCGGCGCCGACGGCCTGGATGCCGTTGACGTGCCCGAGCTTGTTCGACACGAACGTGCCCGTGATGATCAGGAACTCGCCGGTGAAGCCGTTGGTACCGGGGAGGCCGACGCTCGCCATCGTCGCGATGACGAAGAGCGCCGCGTAGATCGGCATGACCTTCGCGAGGCCGCCGAAGTCGTCGAGCATGCGCGTGTGGCGGCGGTCGTAGATGACGCCGACGAGGAGGAAGAGCGCGCCGGTCGAGATGCCGTGGTTCACCATCTGG
>JANXVA010000368.1 GCA_025351875.1 Myxococcales bacterium
GTCACGAGACCGCGCTCATGCTGCACAACCTCTCCGACGCCCTTCCCGCCAGGCGCCACATGACGGTCCCCACTGGTTGGTCGAAGCGCAGGCTTCGGCTTCCGAAGGGGCTCGTCCTTCACTTCGCGGAGATTCCGAAAGCGGGGCGGACGTGGCTCGGCCCGGTGCCGCTCACCACGCCGCTGCGAACCGTCACCGACTGCGCGTCCGCAGACGTTGCTGACGATCTCGTGCGTCAGGCGGTACAGCAAGGAGTTCGGCGGGGGATGTTCGACCGAGCCGAAGTAAATGCGGCCCTCCGCCAGGTCCGTCGAGAACGAGATGCCGCCGCAAAGCTATGCAAACCCTGATTGTCGCCGATGACCGTGAACCAGCCGGTCGCCTGCTCGCACTCGCCGTACGCGTCGACGGTTGCCTCTTCGATCATCTCGGCGACCCTCGCCGCGCTGAGCCCTCCGCTCGTGCGAGCTCTGGCCTTCGGCTTGCGCTTGCTCGACGTCATCAGGGCACCCACACGGCGAACTCGTCACTCCGGTCGGTCACGGATTCGTGATCGAGCGTGCGAATCACGTCGTCGTCGTACTCTACGATCAGATCCTCCCCGGGCTCCGCGTACCCGAGCGGCGCCTCGCCACGCGCGTAGCCGATGGCGCGGTACCCACGAAGCCGCTTCTCGAACATACGCAGCAGCATCGGCACCTCGCGATCAACATAGTCGAAGATGCGGACCTCGCGTTTCCCGGGGTGCAGCCGGTGGAGGCGACCCGTGTATTGCACGAGGGTGCCCTTCCACGACACGGGCAGCGCCTTGGAGAACGACGAGGTGTCGCGCGACACGTTCGAGGCGCTTCGCGAAGTACGCGAGGTGCTCCTTACGCTCCGTGAGCAGGATCGGCGATCGTCCTTCCTCCAGCGCACGGACGACGTCGTTCAAGATGAGGACGTTTCGGGCCTCGTCCCGTGCAAGCGCCGCGTAGAGATTCTGCATTCCAACCGTCTCGCCGGATGCCGACGCGCGGAAGGCGGTCTCCCGCACGATGAGTCGATGCTCGAACGAACGCGCATTCGCTTGTGACTTCGCGTTCACCCTGAAACGCACCGGACCGAGCTGCATCTCCGTGATCGGGTGGTGCCCATCACGACGCTGCGGCGTGGCGGTCAGCCTCACCTTCTCCGTGGACGATCGAGGCGGCGTGGCAGCCGCATCGGAGCTCTTGCCGTGGTCTGTCGGAGCCTCGTCGAGCGCCGCGAGCTTGGCGCGCAGCGCGTCGACGCGCGCTTTCGCTTCGGCGTGCTCCGCCTCGAGGCGCCGAAGGCGCGCCTCCTCCTCATCGACAGTCGCCGCCAGCGTCGCTCGTTCGGGCGATGCACCGTCGTCTGACTTCGACGACGGCGGTTCATCTACGCGCCCGTTCACCATCGTCGCGGCTCGTTCTCGCGCTTCCACCGATCGAAGAACCCGCGACGTCGAAGTTGGCGTTTCCGCATCGCCTCGAAGCGTCGGCTGAATGAAGCCGAAGCTCCGTCGCGCTTCCCGAGATCGCGGAGATCGATCGCGAGCTTGACCGCCTCTTCGTACGCACTCTTGGCGACGAGAGCTTCGAGCTTCGCCCACGCCTCGTCGACGCGCTTCGCCAACACCTCGAGACGCTTCGTTCGGGCCGCTTCCGCGGCCATCTTCGCCTTTTGCGCCCGTGCAGTCTCGGCACGCTCACGCTGGCCGCGATGCTTCTCTGCGGCGGCAAGCAACTGGGCGACAGTCCGCCGGCCAGCAATCGGCACCGGCTCAGCCTCCCTGCGAAACGCCCGAAGCAGCTCATCGCCGAGCGCGAGGTCGGGAGCGTCGATCGCGCGCCGGAGCCATTCGTCCTTGGCCCGCGGAGGCAAGGCGAGGGCCCACCGCCGAATCGCCGCGTCGTCGTCGGAGGGCTGGCTGCTGCCCTCCGCAGCCGCCGAGATCAGATCCTCATCGATGCGCAGAAACTCCACCATCGCCTTCTGCGGAGCGGTGAGCTCCGAGAGCCCTGGCGGCACCTCCGGCTCGACGTTCCTCTCGCTGATGCCGTCTGCTTGCACCGCGAGCAGCCATGCCAGATACCCGACACGGAGATCGCCGCGCATCAGCTCCGCGCGAAGTGGCGCCAGGGTGGCCAGCGAGCTCTCGCCTTCCTCGTAGTCGTCCGCGCCTTCGTCTTCGCTGTGGAGATCGAGAATCAGGTGCTCGCCCGCGAGCCGCGCGGTCGCGGCGTCGCTTACGAAGTATGCACGCAGCCGCTTCTCATCGACGCGTGCGACGGGCGCACGGAGCATCAAGCGATGCGTTCCCCAGTTGGCGAAGTAGAGGTGCGCGTCGAAGTAGCGCTGCACGAGCTTCGCGGGATCCGCTTTGAGATCGCCCCACTCGTATGCGTTCCAGAAGCGTGTCGGCGAAATCTCTGCGCGCGTCGAGACCGCGCGAAGCGCCACCATCTGCTTCGACGTCAGCGGCATGTCGAGCGCGACGAACTCGTAGCACTGGTATTCGCTCATGGGTCGCTTTTGGGATGTTGCACGTGTGGCGAACGAGAACGCGAGCTCAGTGTAGAGATCTCCGCCGGGCCACGCCGCGACTTCTCGACTGCGACTCGCGTTCACGGACACCGCATGCTCGGCTGGACGGCGCTCGGTCCGAGCCCGACCTCCGATGGCAGCGCGACCTGTGGCACGGGCTCGGAGCCCGCCCCAACCACATCAACTCCCGCTCACGGTTTTGGTGCGTCGCCACCGTATCGCGTCACTTTCGGCAGGAGTTCGTTCAGGCGTGGGGATGCGGCGCTACGGCAAGACGAGCCGGACGCCCTCTGCGTCGGCTTGCTGCGCATCGCGAAAGGCGTTCGTGGCCTCGAGCTGCTCCTGCGCACCCTCCAGCGTTGAAAAGTCAAGTGCCAGCGTGTAGCGCTGCAAGAAGTCGAGCGATCGGATCAGCGTGCGCGTGATCGCGTTGTGGCTGAGCGCCTTGAGCCCAGTGAGGTAGTTCGACCGGAAGACCGTCGGGACGATGAGCCTGCGTTCGCCGACGGCGACGAGCTCTGCGTTCATCATGATCCTCGCTATGCGCCCGTTCCCGTCGACGAAGGGATGCACCTCGCTCACGAGGAACATCATGAAGAGGGCTCGCTGAAAGGCGTCTGGCAGCGAACGTTGGAGCTCGAATCCGCGCGCCAGTGTCCCGAGCACGAGCTCCGGTAGGACGAAGAGCGTGTCACCGGCTCGGTTTTGCGTCGCCTTGAAGGTGCCGGGCGACTTGTCAGGGCGGCCCTCCATCACCCTTGCATGGCGGCCACGAAGGGTCTCGATGAACTCCTCGAACGTCTTCGGGATCCGCCCCATCTCGGTCCAGTCGGCGACGACCCGGAACGTCCCTAGGACGTCGTGCGCATCCTCGGGACGATCCTGGGGGATTCGACCACCAAAGACGATCGCCGCGGCTTCGTCGACCTCGAACTCGGTGCCCTCGATGAAG
>JANXVA010000383.1 GCA_025351875.1 Myxococcales bacterium
GCTTCGACGAAGGAGGCCACGTCACGGCTGCCGTGGTCGTGCCCGGCGAGAGCGTCGTCGTGGCCGTCGATGGCCCCGATCGCCCCGTCCTCGTGCGCATCCTGATCGACGGCGTCGCCAGGATCATTGCGGAGATCGACACGTCGGCGACGGACGATGACGTCGAGGCCTGGCGCGTCACCGCCCTCCGCTGGGATGCACCGCGCGGGTGCCTGATCGCGACAGGACCCTTCGGGGCCCAGGCGTTCCGCCCGGCCTGAGCGGCTTTCTTCTCCGGGGCGCAGCCGCCGCAAACGTCGCCCGCGCGTCGTGGCGTTGTTAGGATCGCGGCCCCATGAGCGTCATCGTCCAGAAATACGGCGGCTCCTCGGTCGCGGACGTCCAGAAAATAGGGCTCGTTGCCGATCGCGTGGCCATGGCCAAGCGCGACGGTCACGACGTCGTCGTCGTCGTGAGCGCGATGGGAAAGACCACAGATGAGCTCATCGGCCTCGCGCGTCGAGCCGCGGAGACGGCCGGAGCGGGCGCCGAGCCCCCCCGTCGCGAGCTCGACATGCTCGTCTCGACGGGCGAGCGCGTGACGATGGCGCTCCTCTCCATCGCGCTCCATGCGCGCGGGCACGACGCGATCAGCTTCACGGGAAGTCAGTCGGGCATCCTCACCAACGACCGCCACTTCGACGCACGGATCATCGAGGTCCGTCCGCACCGCATCCAGGACGAGCTGTCGCGCGGCCGGATCGTCATCGTCGCCGGCTATCAGGGCATGAGCTACAAGCGCGAGATCACCACCCTCGGACGCGGTGGCTCCGACACGACGGCGGTGGCGCTCGCAGCGGCTCTTGGAGCCGAGCGTTGCGAGATCTACAGCGACGTCGACGGCGTGTACTCCGCGGACCCGCGCGTCGTCGCCGATCCGAGACATCTGCCCGATATGGATCTGTCGATGCTCGGCGAGATGGCCGAAGCCGGCGCGAAGGTGCTCAATGCGCAGGCTGTCGAGTGGGCGCGTCGCAGCAAGATCGTGATCCACGCGCGGAAGACGGCCGACCCGGTAGGCGGTGGACGCGAGACGATCGCGAGCGATGACGGCGAGATCGCGCGCGCGCAGGACGAGAACAAGAACGTGCGGGCGATCGTCGGGATCGGTGGCGTCATGGTCGCGTGTGTCGGGGCCGCGAGCCTGCCGCTCTTCCTCGCGACGGCAGCGACCGAAGAGCTCTCGGTAGGCGATGTCATCGTGGCGGGAGACGGCGCTTTCGTCCACCTGCCTTTGCTCAACGTGCCGGACTGGGAGCGTTGCGCCCGTGCGCTGGAGCGCGGTCTTGGCGCCGCGGCGACGATCCTCGGCAAGCGCGCGGTCGTGAGCGTCGTCGGCTACGGTCTCACCGGAACCAGCGGCGCGCTCGGTCGCGTCTACGAGTGCCTCGGGCGCATCGATGCTCCCGCGGTCTGCCTCAGCGCGGGACCTCTCCGCATCAGCGCCACCATCGACGAGTCGAAGCTGAACGAGGCGCAGAAGGCCTTGCACGCCGCCTTCGTCGACTGAAGGTCAGCCGCCTTTGCGTGCAAGCGTCGCGACGAACCTGCGGAACTTCTTGTCGTCGGTCGCCGGCGCGGCGGCCGGATCCGCCGGGCCGACGAGGATGACCAGCGCGCGCACCGTAGCGCGGGCCTCGTGCACGAGCGTCGCGTCCTGGGTTGCTTCGGCGCGCGCGAGGATGCGGCGCCAGACGGCGAGCTGAGCGGGCGTCTGCCCTTCTTCTGCGTACCAGCTGGCGAGGATGCGCAGCGCCGCGGGATCCTCCTCCGCTCCACTCAGCAGGTCGTCGAGGGCTTCGGTTCGCGCGCCCAGCGCACGGCGGACGTAGGCTCGTCCGACGCGAGCGGCGCGGAGCTGCGGGAGGTGCTCGAGCGCGAGGTTGTACACGCGCTCGGCCTCGCGCAGATCGCCGCGGCGCGCGCGAAGCCGACCGAGGCCGATGTACGCCTCCTCGCAGGTCGGATCGAGACCGAGAGCCTCGGTATACCGTCGGAG
>JANXVA010000408.1 GCA_025351875.1 Myxococcales bacterium
GCGACGGCGCGCGCCGTCACCACGTCGAAGGCGTCGCGGAGCTCACCCTTGCCGAGCTGCTCGGCGCGCTCGGCCAGCACCTCGACGTTCGAGAGGCCCATCGCCTCGGTCACGGCGGAGAGGAAGGCCGCCTTCTTCTGCGTCGCTTCCACCAGCGTGACGTGGAGGTCGGGGCGCGCGATCGCGAGCACGATACCCGGGACGCCTCCGCCCGAGCCAATGTCGACGAGCCGCGCGCTCGCCGGAACGCCTGCGAGGAGCGGCAACAGCGTGAGCGCGTCGAGGATGTGCCGCTCCCACGCGCCCTCCGGATCCTTGATCGCGGTGAGGTTCATCTGCTCGTTCATCGCGAGCATCCGTGCGAGGAAATCTCCGAGCCGCGCGAGCGTGGTCGCGTCGACGGGAGCGCCGATCGCGTCGAGACGTGCGCCGAAGCCCTCCGGGGCGATCAACGGGACGGACGGCGGCAAGGCGATGGGCGGGCGTTCTTCTCGGCTCACGTGGTCGCCACTCTAGATCACGGAGCCTGGCGTCGTCGCGCGGTCACGGACACGGCATCGCGAACGCTGTCGGGCCCTCGTACACGTCGTGGCCGATCGCGACGGTCACCACCGCGCTCTCCGCGCCCTTCGGGACGAGGACGTCGAGCGCGCACCAGCCCTCGTTCATCTTGCCGAGCTTGGTGATGCGCGCGGGCGTCGAGCCGAAGCGAACCTCGAACTGTTCGGCGAGGAGGCAGTCGGGGACGCGCTTGTCCGCCGACCACCCGAGACGCAGCATGACGCGGTCGCCCGCCGCGCCGCACGCGGGCGCCATGGCGAGCGTCGCGTGGACCACGTCTGCGCTGATGGGCGTGGCGTCCGCGTTCCCCGAGGCGGCTGGGTCGGCCGGCGTCGTCGGGCTCGTCGTGGTCGCCGGCACGACGGGCGCGCCGGGCTCGCTCGAGCAACCGAGCGACAGCGTCAGGGATGCAATCGCAGCCGGCGCCGCCAGGACGAGGAGCAAGGGACGAAGGACCATCGCGCGGCGCACCGTAGCTCCGCGCGAGCGCCGTGCCTTCGTCGAATGTGTCGTGAGACGCAACCTGGATGTGGACACCCGCCTGACCACGACCCTGCGCGGTGTGTCTTGTGCGCCGCAGATAGTTCGCGGATCCTCCACTTTACATGGCGATCACCTCGTTGACCTATGAACCTCCGGTTCGTCGTTCCTCCACGCGGCCGAGCCTCGATTACGAGCTCCTCGAAGCTGCTGTCACCCTGGCCGATGAAGGGCGGCCGCTCGAGTCGCTCCTCAAGGTCTTCGAGCATCTTCTCCCCGGCGAGAAGGTGCCGGACCTCGCGACGAGCACGTTCTCCTTCACGCAAGGCTCGTCGAAGGTGACGACGCGGATCGAGAACGACGACCTCATCATCACCGTTCCGCTCGTGAAGGTGCCGGCCGATGGCCGAGGCATCGCGGCGCTCCGCCACGTCCTCACGCAGATCAGCGCCACCGGCCAGCTCTATCAACCGCGCTTGAACGGCGACGACATCCGCCTCGAGTTCCGCGATCGCCTCGCGCGCCTGCATCCCGCGAAGGTGCTCGAGGTCCTGAGGGCGATGCCGGCCGAGGCGGACGAGAACGACGATTTCTTGATCGGGCAGTTCGGCGCGATGCCTCTCGAGCGCGGCGCCGTCGCACCCCTCGACGACGCCGAGTTCGCACGGGCCGAGGCGATGTGGCGAAGCCACTGGAACGACGTCGAGGAGCTCCTCAAGGAGTGCCAGCGCAAGCGGTCGATGTTCTTCCTCAACGAGATGACGGCGTACGCGCTCCATCGCGTGTCCTTCGCGCTGCCGCTCTGTGGGTTCGTCGGGTCGAAGCTCTCGGAGCTCGCGTCGACGTTCAACGACGGCGACAACGATCCGACCAAGCGCGAGACCACGCTCGCGAAGTGCGCGAAGGAGATGAAGGCGATCTCCAGCGCAGACCTCCGCAAAAGCATGGGCCACACGACCTACGCGATCAGCCCGCACGCCGAGGGCACGGCCAACGTTCTCGACGGGTACATCGGCGAGGGCAACTACACCGAGACCATCGAGCGGCTGCGCACCACCGGCAAGCCGTTCGAGGCCGCGCTCGCGCTCATCAGCACCTACAACTTCCTTCTCAGCCGGTACTCCTGGCCCGAGGAGATCGAGGTCAAGCTCATGGCGGCTCTCGAGCAGGCGTCCGGAAAGCCGTGGAAGGAGGCCGCGACGATCCTCACCGACCACGCGAAGGCCATCGTGGAGGAGTTCGTCGACGTCGACGACGAAGACGAAGACGAAGACGAAGACGAAGACGAAGACGAAGACGGCGAAGAAGACGGCGAAGAAGACGAAGAGGACGGTGAGGACGAATGAGCACCACGCTGGACATCGAGTCGCTCGGAGTTTTTCAGGTCTTCACCGGTGGCGGGACCGGCTCGGGGTTCCTGATCGACAACCGCCTCCTCGTGACGAACTGCCACGTCGTCGCGCCCTTCCAGAAGGTCGCCGTCGAGCGGCGTGACAAGCAGCGCATCGCCGGGACCGTTCGGCGCATCTCCCCCAAGCGCGACCTCGCGATCGTCGAGCTCTCCGTTCCGCTCGAGGGCGAGCTCCTCGTCCTCGCGCAAGGCGAGGGCCTCGGCGCGAAGCAGACCGTGCACATCGTCGGGTTCCCCGTCGGGCTGCCGCTCTCGGTGACCGAGGGCGTCATCTCCAACCCGAAGCAGCAGCTCGACGGGCAGCAGTTCGTCCAGACCGACGCCGCGATCAACCCTGGCAACTCGGGAGGCCCGATCCTCGACGAGCGGAAGCAGGTGGTCGCCGTCACGACCTGCAAGCTCTCCTCGGCCGACATGGTCGGCTTCGGGATCCCCGCCTCCGACGTGCTCCAGTTCGTCGAGGCCTTCCGCGGCCAGACGGCGCCGTTTGGTGTCGTTTGCCCCTCGTGCGACGATCTGCTCGTCTCCGCGGAGCGCTACTGCAACGGGTGCGGCTCCGATCTCGAGAGCCTCGAGCTCGAGACGCTCTTCGATCCTCAGCCCGATCATCCCATCGTCAGCTTCGTCGAGAACGGGCTCGCGAAGGCGAACATCGACCCCTTGCTCGCGCGTCACGGTGAGCACAACTGGTCGTTCCACAGCGGGAGCGCGCCGATCAAGATCTGGTGCTGTTGCTCGGAGCACCTCTGCTTTTCGTCCCCGCTCGCGGAGGTCGGGAAGCAGAAGCTCGGCGATCTCTTCCGCTTCCTCCTCTCGGACGAGCACGCGCCGTTCTCGTTCGATCTCGCCGAGAGCACCATCCGCATGAACCTCACGTTTCACATGTCCGACGTGTTCGCGCATGCCGGTACCGACGAGGTCGCCGGGTGGATCGCGAAGTTCATCGCCTCGGCCGACAAGTTCGACAACGTGCTCGTCGACACCTACGGCTGCGCGCCCGCGCAGGAGACGCAGGTGACGTTCCTGAAGGAACAGAGCGGTCGCCAGTAGAGCTCGCTCGACGGCGACACGGAGGGGGGTGAGCCGGCGCGCCCTCCTCCGCCGCCTTCGCAAGTGCGCTATAGAATCGGCGTGAGCACGCCTCCCGACCCGAACGCGTCGAAGGCGCTCCGCGGCGGTCGGTACACGCTGGTTCGCAAGCTCGGAGAGGGCTCGCAGGGCGAGACCCACGAGGCGATCGACGAGGGCGTCGGCCCCGAGGCTCGGCAGCGCGCCGCGCGTGCCGCGCCCCTCGCCGACAAGTGGGCGCGCTACGTTCGCGACCAGCAGAGCGGCGGTGACGTCCCCCAGGACGCGAGGCTCGTGGCCATCAAGTGTTTTCGCGTGGGCACCGCGAAGGCGTGGAAGGACGTCGAGCTCGCCGAGCGCGAGGCGCGCACGCTCGCGGCGCTCGATCACCCGCACCTGCCGAAGTACTTCGAGCACTTCGAGGAGGACGGCGCGCTCTACCTGGTGATGGAGAAGATCGAAGGAGAGAGCCTCGCGTCGCTCCGCAAGAGCTCACGCGCCATGAGCGTCGCGGAGATCACGCGGATGCTCGAGGACATCGGAGGCGCCCTTCGCTACCTCCACGGGCGCGCGCCGCCTGTCGTGCATCGAGACATCAAGCCGGGCAACATCATCCGCCGTCCCGACGGCTCCTTCGCCCTCGTCGACTTCGGCGCCGTCCGCGATCGCCTGCGGCCCGCGGGCGGCAGTACGGTCGTCGGGACGTTCGGCTTCATGGCGCCCGAGCAGTTCCAGGGCCGCGCGTCTTCCGCGTCCGACGTGTACGGGCTAGGAGCGACCGCGCTGACCATGCTCACGGGGACGGAGCCCGAGGACCTTCCCCACGAGGGTCTCGGCATCGACGTAGCTCGCGCGCTGCCGAGAGGAATTCCGGCGCGGCTCGGTCGGGCGCTCGAGGCGATGCTCGTCGCCGACCCCGATCGCCGGCTCGGGTCCGTCGACGAAGCGCTCGCGATCCTCCACGGTGAGGCGGCGAAGCAGAAGGAGAAGCAGCGCTCGCCGTCGAAACGCCAACAGCGGAAGCAGCGTCGCGATTCGGCGCGTCGCCGCCGTCCACCGCTCCTCCCGCGGATGCTCGGGCGCGTCGGGCTCTTCGTCGCGATGCTCGTGGTCTGGGTCACGGTCGGCTTCGCCGTCCCCGTCGTGCTGATCCTCCTCTCGCTGCTCTTCGGCGCCACGCTGCGCCGCGCGGCGGCGTCGTGCGTCGACGCGGCGAAGCGGAGCCAGGCCGCGCTGGGCCGCGCCTCGATGTGGCTGTCAGGTCATCGCGAGGAGGCGATCGCCCTGCGCAAGGAGGACGAGGCCGCGAGGATCCGCGTCGCTCCGGCCCCGGAGCGCGTACGCACAGCGATCGAGGAGAACGTCGAGGCCCCCGCGGAGGATGCCGACGCGTGGATGGAGGCGCGGCTGGAGAAGGAGGCGCAGCGAGAGCGCATGCGTACACATGCGAGAGCCCCGACGCAGCGCGACACCTTCGGCCGCAGGAGGAAGTGAGCCGCTCAGCTCAGGACGTTCGCTTCGGCTCTTCGATGAACGCGCAGCCGTCACGCCTTGACGACGAAGCGGTAGCTCGCGTGGCGCTTCGGCTCTCCGCCCGCGTCCTCCCACTGGTACGCGTAGCGCCCGATGTGCCGGAGCCGAATGCGGGTGTCGGCGTGGATTGCGAAGCCTGCCTGACGCGCTCGCTCGCTGAACGCAAAGTCCTCCGCGAGGTACCACGCGCCGACCTCGGTCTCCTTCACGAGCGGCAAGTAGAACGGAACGAACGGCGTCCCGAACTGCGCGTTGCACGTGGGCAGGGCGAGCTTTTGCTCGACCGTCTCGTAGACCGAGCTGCGCACGAGCGTGAACCCGCCGGCCGCGTAGAGGATCTCGGATAGCCCGCCCCCCTCGCCGAAGATCTGCTCACGCGTGCCCGGCAGGACGTGGGACGACAGCGCGCGTGCGCCCTTCTTCGGGTAGATGCCGCAGACGAAGGGCAAGTCGTGCTCGAGGAGCATGTCGACGTCGGACGCTTCGAACGCGACGTCGGCATCGACCCAGAGCAGCTCGGTGAAGCCCTCCTTCAGCGCGTCGTGGGCCATGATGCAGCGCGCCTGGTCGATCGCCGAGGCCCCGCGGAAGACGCGGACCTTGATGCCGCGCGCGCGCAGCTTCTGGAGAGAAGCCTCGCACTCGGGCTCCATCACGTTCGCCACGGGGACGAGCGCGACGAGATTCACGGGCACTGCAACGGGCAGGGCGTCGCGGCCGGCGCCCCCGCAGAGGTCTCGCACGAGGCGGTGCCGCCGCCAGACGGGCACGAGCAGCGACAGCACCTCTTGCTGCTGTCGAGAGAGTTCGCGCACGCGCCGAGCGTGCTCGTGCCCGCGACGTCGCCGGCGCAATAGCTGCCGGCTGCGTTGAGCCCACACTTCGGGTAGGTACCCGCCTCCGTGCCGCTCTCGATCTTCGCGTCCGTGTGGGTCATGGAATCGTCAGCCGCGTCGACTTGCGAAACGTCGTCGAAGGACGACCCGTCGAGGTCGGCGTCGTAGGCGCCGTCCGACGAGCCGGCCTCACCTCCGCTGCCGCTGCCCTCACCCGGATGCTCCTGAACGAGGCCGCAGTCGCTCCCGTTGCAGGTGACGCTGGCGTCGACGCACGTTCCCTTGAAGCAGGTGCTCGACGGCTCGCACGCCTGGCCGATGCACTGTGGGTCGAGGACGACGGGGAGCGTGAGCGACGTGTGATCGATGAACGCGAAGCTGCGCCGCGCGATGATGCAGCGCTGCGCGGCCGTGCCGTCAGCACATGCCGAGGGCTCGGGGGCCGGAGCTCCTCCGACCTTCACGCCGACCGCCACCACGATCGTCGCGGTCTTACCGCCTGGCGCGACGACGAGGGTTCCGATCAATCCGCTCGCGTCACAGTCGCGGGTCACTGCCGTGCTGAACTGCTTCTCGAAACGCTGCTGGGTCTCCTTCTGATCGGGACCAACGACGAGCTCCACGCTGGAGAGGTCGCTGCACTTCGCGCCCGTGCTCACGCGAACGGTCAGCTGCGTAGGCTCACGGCACGAGACGGCGACGGCGAACGACGCCAGCACGCAGAACGAGAGCGACGTCTTTCGTGCGCGTGTCATCAGCTCATGGAACGCTAGCACTGATCGCGACGCCACGACCCTCGACGCCGCGCCGAGCGTCGGCGACAATGGCGCCGTGGACACGGAAACCTCAGGAGTCGAATCGCGGCGGAGCGCCCGGACCGCAGGCCGCTTCTGGGTAGCGGTCGAGGGCGTCGACACGGAGCTCGTACCTCGCCGTGGGGACATCAGCGCGACCGGCATTTTCTTCGAGACCGAGTTCGAGATCGGGGATGCCGGCACCGTCCAGTGGCTCCACATCGCGAGCTGGGATCGCACCTGCGCGGTGACGGTCATGGCGCACGTCGTTCGCGCGGTCACCCTCGCGGATGTGCATCGCGAGGTCCGAGGCATCGCTCTCGAGTTCATGCCCGAGAGCGACGTCGCCGCCGCGAGCATCTGCCAGCTCGCTCGCTACATCCTCGAGAGCCCGCCCGGCTCGGAGTCCAATCCCGAGATGTCGCCGCGCGTCACGGCGCGGGCCGGTCCGGGCGCCGCCGAGGCGACCGCCGTCAGGCTCAACAAGCTCAGCGTGCAGACGCTCCTCCTCGAGACCGACTGGACCGTGCCAGTCGGTGAGCCGGTACGCGTGGAGATCATCGCGCGGGGCGTGCGTCGTCCCATCCGCGTGGAGGGCACGGCGGTGAGTGTGCTCCCGGCGATGCAGAGCAGCGGGAAGCGTTTTCGAATCGCCGTGCACGTGAACTCGGAGGTCGAAGGACCGCTGCGTCGTTTCTCCTCGATCGCGATGGCGGCGGTGAGGCCCGAGGAGATGGGCCGACTGCCGCAAGGGAGCCAGAGCGGTCCTCTCGACCACCTGCTCTCGGCCCTCATCCAGCCGCCGGAGACGCCGCCGGAGCGCCGGCACCTCTCCGGGCTGCTCTCCCGGATTCCGTTCACCACGCTGTGCTCGCTCATCGAGCTGGAGCGTCTCAGCGGAGACCTGACGATCCGTCGCGCCACGGTGACGTCGCGGCTCTTCCTCCGTGAAGGGCGCTTCGTCGACGTCGAGCCCTACACCAGCGATCCGCGGGGCGAGCTCGCGAAGCTGCTCGAGTGCCGTGACGGCTCCTTCGAACTCGACATCGCCCCGGTCGAGCGCGCCGACCGGATCGGAACGACGATGACCCAGCTCCTGCTCGATCTCGCCTGCGCCGCGGACGAGGCGAAGGCCGAGCGCGGCGCGTAACGGCACCGCAGCGGTTCGCGCCTGATGCGCGGCGCAGTGATTCAGGCGCCGATGGGCAGCGACGATTCGGGTTTGTCGCGCGTCTCGTCGGGCTCGGCCGCGACTTCCACGGCGGCCAGCTCGCCGAGGTCGTCGGCGCGGGGAATCGCGCCCGTCACGGCGGTGATGATGCGCTCGAGCGTCTCGAAGAAGTGGATCGCGCGGAGCGGCGCGTTCAGCCAGCCGAGGGTGATGCAGTAGTTGCGACGATGCGGCGTCTTGTGATGCACCGCATGGTGCCCGGGATGGAGGATGATGCGTGCGTCCTGGAGGAGCCGCACGATGCGCGGCCGCTCCTCGGTGTGGGCCCACTTGTGGATCTGGCTGGTCCAGGTGTTGACGACGGCGAGCCCGAGCAGTGCCATCCCGAAGAACACATCGAAGCTCGTTGCCGTATCCGGTCTCACCCAGAGCACACCGACCGTGCCGGGGAGCAGGGAGAGCGCGAAGTTGTGCCCGTTGGTCTCGACGAAATCGTGGTGCGTGATCGCCTTCTCATCGACGTGATGGTGACGGAACGTGCGTATGGCGAGACGACCGACGATCGGCGTGTCGACGGAGCCCCACGTATCGAACATCCAGTGCACGAAGCCGGACGTGAAGTCGGCCGCGAGGATGCCGATCAACGCCGCGAGCGTCATCCACCAGAGGGAGACCGGCGCCGACTGGACGATGCGCAGCAGGAGCCAGCAAGCCATGATGACCGCGCCGAAGATCCCACTGAGCTCATACGCCCGGTGCGTCTTTTCGTAGCCCGCTTCGAGCGCGGCTGCGTCTCGGTCGTCCCTCTCCAGAGCCATCGTTCCCTTTCCGTCTCTCGAATAATAGAGAGAATCGGGCGGCAAGTGACCGCAGATCAAGCACGTTCTGACTTACCTACGCCCGCAGCGTGACATTGGTTCCATCGGGAAAAGGCGTGGAGGTGGGACGTTGCGCCACGCTAGGATGCGCTTCGTGGACGCAGGATGAGCACGCCGGCCCTCGCCTACTCGGTCCGGGACCGCTCGATCCTGCTGCCGTACTACAAGCGGTTCCTCGTAGAGCCGCTGATTCCCCTCATTCCGGCGCGGATCAGCCCCAACGCCATCACCCATGGCGGCCACCTGATCAACCTCGCGGCCCTCGTCCTGCTCGTGGCGTTCGCCCACATGGACAAAGGCTGGCCGTTCTTCCTCGTGCCGGTCCTCGTCCACGTCTGGCTCTGGTGTGACCACGCCGACGGTGGACACGCGCGCCGGACGGGTCAGTGCTCGGCCCTCGGGGAGTTCCTCGATCACGGCCTCGACCTCCTGAACGCCACGTACGTGATCTGCATGACGGTCGTGGCCCTCGGCACGCCTCCGTTCTGGAGCGTCACGGCGGCCGTGGTCGTCCCGGCCGCGGCCGCCATCACCTACTGGGAGCAGGCCGAGACGGGCGTCTTCCAGCTTGGACTGCTCAACCAGATCGAGTCGGTGTGCTCGCTCTCCGTCGCCCTCCTCGCGCGGGGGCTCTTCGGCGTCGCCGCCATGGCCGGCATTCATGTCGGGTCGTGGCCGCTGCCCGATCTCATCCTCGCCGTCGTTTCGGTCGTCGCCCTCTTCGGGATCCTCCGTTGCGCGATGCGCGTGAAGCAGAAGGGCGGGCGGCTCGCGCCGTTCCTCGCGCCGCTCCTCTTCGGGGCCGCAGTGACGCTCGCCGCTGCGACCGGTGCGCTCGGCACGCTCTCGGCGATCCTCGTCGGCGCGAGCGTCTACGTCTTCATCGGCGTGTGTCAGCTGAACTTCCGCATTCGCGGGGAGCGTCCGCAGCCACAGGCGGGAGTTCTCGTCGCGGCGGTCGTCGTCTTCTGCGTCGCCGGGTACCGGATGCTCGTCGGCGTGGTGCCGGCCTCCGTCGAGTGGGGCGCTGCCGGCGTCCTCACTGGCGTGTTCGGCGGGCTCGCGCTCGTGCGCGGCATCGAGGGCCATCGTGCGGTCCAGGAGCTCGATCGCGCCAAGGCTCTCCACGTGACATGAGCAGGCGGCGGAGGCATACGATCGTTCTGTCGGACGTGCACCTCAGCCAGGCGCACCCGCATGACGACGACGATCCGTACTGGATGCGGTATCGCCGGCGCGACTACCACCCCGACGCCGAGTTCGAGGACCTCGTCGGCAAGCTCCTCGAGGCCTGCGCAGGCGAGCCGATCGAGGTCGTCTTCAACGGCGACGTCCTCGACTTCGACGCGCCGCTCGTGAAGGACGGCAAGAGCACGTTCGACGAGTTCTCGCTCGACGACGCCGGCTGCGCCGACCACTTACGCCGCATCGTCGCCGATCATCCGCGCTTCTTTGGCGCCGCGGCGCGGCTCCTCGCCGAGGGGCACCGACTGATCTTCGTGTCGGGAAATCACGACCTCGAGCTCTACTGGCCGGGCGTGCGCGCGGCGCTGCGGGAGGAGCTGCGCAGCATGGCGGCCGCGCTCGCGCCGTCGTGCGATCTCTCCGACCTCGAGGAGCGCGTGCGCTTTCGCACCTGGTTCCACGTGACCGAAGACAAGATCTACCTCGAGCACGGCAGCCAGTACGACCACCTCAACGGCGTGCCCGACCCGATGCTGCCGGTGATCCCGGACGGCTCGTGGCTGCACCCGGTCGCCGGTAAGCTCGCGTTCAAGCGAACGGGAGCGCGCATGGGGTACTTCAACCCGTATTACGAGGAGACGTTCTACATGGGCGCCTCCGGATACGCTCGGCACTTCGTTGCAAACTACATGTTCTCCGACCGCCACATCGCGCGGACGTGGATGTTCGGGGCGCTGGCTACGGCGCGCGAGATCTTCCGGCACCGCCGCAGAGGGGACCACGAGCTCTCGGCGGCGAGCATCGAGCTCGCGCGGGCGGAGACCGCCGCGTCGACCGAGGCGATCGTGGCGACTCACGCGCTACGAGTGCCGTCGGGCGAGCGGACGATGATCCCGATTCTTCGGGAGCTCTGGCTCGACCGGATCGGCCTAGGTCTCTTCGTGATCGCGGTGGCACTGGTCTCGTTCGCCGTCGCGAGCACGATGGTCGCGGCGATCCTGGTCGGCGCCCTGGTGGCGGCCTTCGGATCTACGAGGTGGTCACGCCGAAGCCGGACATCCGGACGTACGACTCCGCGCCGCCGACGGTGAAGCAGATCTTCGAGATCCACGGGGTGAAGGCGATGTGCATGGGCCACACGCACCGGCCCAACGGTACCTGGGAGGGCGGGCGCTTCTCGGGCAACAGCGGCTCGTGGTGCCCCGCCTTCGTCGATCGCGACTGCACGGTCCCGGTGCTCGACGGCCGCCCGTTCCTCTGGCACATCGCGGATGAGGACGGCCTGTCGGGCGGCCTTCACTGGCTCCGCAAGGGCGCGATCGCGCCCGATCCCTCGGCGCTCACTTCATCTCCGCGTTGAGCTTGGCCGTGAGGTCGTTCGCGGGGTCGCTCCACACCGTGGCGGACCTGTCGAGGATCACGGTGATCCCTTCGGCCTTGGCGATCGCGGTGACCTTGGGCTCGGCCAGCTTGATGAGGTCCTGGAGCAGCTTGGTGCGGTCCTGCGCGAGCTCGCGCTCGAGCTTCACGTAGGTCTGCTGGAGCTCGGCGAACTTCACCTCGAGCTCGTGCCTCTTTGCCTCGAACTGCGGAGCGGGCAGCGTGGACTTCTGCTTCTCCAGCTCGGCGGCCGCCTTCCTCAGGTCCTCCTGCTGCTTGTCGAGCGTGCCCTGCTTCGCCTTGCGCGTGCTCTCGAAGGACGCGTTCGCGCGCTGACCCGCAGGCGTCGTCGCCAGCGTCGACTGGAAGTCGATGACGCCGATCCTCGGGCTGGCCGGCACGGCCGCGTGCCCGATCCCCGCGAGCAGCGGGCTCACCATCAGACCGACACCAAAACAACCCAGGGCGAGATAGCGCTTCATGATGACCTCGATACCTTTCTTACGCTGACTCGGCGCGGGCGCAAAAAATCGCGACAATCGACGATCACTCGCGCGCGAGGCGGTCGAGGAGCGCGCGATGGAGCGTGGCCTTCAAGGTGAGGACGTCGTCGTCGCGGTCGAGATCGACGGAGACCAGCGCGGCGAGGATCACCATCACCAGTGGGTCTGCCTTGCCGACGTTCTGCATCGCGTCCTTCACCTCGCCCTCGCTCGCCTTGGCGGCGTCGGCATTGGTGTATTTAGCACGTAAAATGAACTCGCCCGTCTGGCCGGGACGCATCACGAAGCTGACGGCCTCGACGGACGCGAGCCGAGCACGCTCTTGCTGCGTCTTCGTGCGCGCGATGTTCACGATGCCCGGCCCTGCATAGATCGCGAACAGCGCGTCGGGCTCGAACGTCGGGAGGGGAGGGCTGGGCCGCGCGCGCCATGTCGGGCGGCCTCGTGCAACCACTCACGAAGAGGGCGAGGAGAACGACAGGCAGCACGAACCAGGAGCGCGCCGGACGCAGAGGCATCGATGGACAGACGGCCGCGCGGCCCGGGTGATGCAATCGCACCCAGGACGCCATGGACTGGCTCAGCGTGCGCCGAGCTTGCCGAGGATCTCGCGGACGGCGTCGCGCTTTTTCTCGAGCTCCTTCGCCGTCGCTTCCTTGCTTTTGCGTGCAGACTGCAAGAGGTCTTCGGCCTCCAGTACGCGCTTCACGAGCGGCGCTGCTGCCGTGCCGCCGCCCGCGCCTGCGCCCTTCTCGCCGCCGCCGAGCGCCTTCATGTGCTCGCGGAGACGCTCGAGATCGCCCTGCGCCGTGGCCGCGACCTTCTCGGCCTCGGCGGCCTTCGCGTGCTCCGCCTCGAGCGCGCGGACGCGCGGCTCCGCTTGCGCGAGGATCGCCAGCTCAGCGGCCGGGATGGTCGTCTTCGCGAGGAGCTCGCGCACGTGCTTGCCGGTGAGCGCGTCGATCCCCGTCGCGCGCGACAGCCCTTCGGTGACGACGAACGTGCGGAGCGCCTTGCTCTTCGAGGGTGCGTCGAAGACGACGATGGGGTGCGAGGTCGCCTCGTCGAAGTCGACTCGATCGGTGCCCGTGACCGTCGCGTTCTTCTCCGCGGAGAGCGCGACATAGAACGTGCGCGCCGCGCCGCCTCGGTTCTCGAGCTCCCAGGTCTGCTTCGTCGTCGCGAGGAAGTGCTCCTCGAGCCGGCTGTTGCGGAACGTCAGTCGCTTGGATTCTTCGCCTCGATCGCTGGTCTTCGTGGTGACCTCGGCATCGAGATCGTTGCCGACCTGGAGAAAGCGTCGGTCGCCGGGCTTGAGGCGATCGAGCGCAGTTTCCCCGGCAAATCCGCCCGCACCGAAGACCGCGAGCGTGCCCGCGGGGAGCGTCTGTCCGGTGGTGTTCACGAAACGGACGGCCGCGCGCGCCGTCCCCCCGGCGGACGCGAAGAACGCGATGTTCTCGGTCTTCACGGGCTTGTCGAGGATCGGGACGAGCGCCGACGAGTGCGCATCCAGCACGAACGCGCCAGGCATCGTGAATACGAAGAGCGCCCCGTTCTCGACGCCCTGCGCGGGCGCGAGATCCGCGAGGTTGCCGACCGAGAGCACCGAGCTCGCTCCCACCTCGTTCAGTTGCGTCGCGCCCATGCGGACGCTCGGTGCGCGTGTCTGATGCGATCCGCCGATCCGGCCTGACCCGCTCCCGTAGCCCTGACCGCTTCCCGAGCCCGAGGCTGTGGCGTCGAGGTTGTCACCCCAGAGCGCGTCGGCCGTCGTGCCCTGGAGCTGCGCCATCGTCGAGAGCGGTGTCTCCGGGTGGATGAGCGTGCGACGCGCGTAGCGAGGCGCGGCGAGCGGGAACAAGAACGAGTCCGGTTCGCCGTTCACGAGCTCCAGGCGGATGCCTTGCCAGGGCTCGTCGGTGTCGTTGTGGACGAGCGCCCAGCCCTGGAGCTGCGCGCCGTCCTTCCCCGAGGGTGCGACCACGAGGCGGTAGGTCGTGCGCCAGATGGGCGTCTCCGCGATGTAACCGAAGGTCACCTTTCCGTGCGCGTTGCCGAGGAGCTGGAGCGAGCGTGCGTTCTGCGCGCTACGCGTCGAGAGCGCGTCGATGGCGGCATCGAGGCGGCTCGCGAAGGCGCCGTCCACGGGGCGGATCTTCACGATGTCCTGCGCGTCGACTAGCATGACCTCGCCGCGATCGGTGAGGAGGGTGACGGTCAGGCGTTTGAGCTCGAGCGGCTTGCTCGCGCCCTCCTTCTCGCCCTTCGTATCGCGCATCGCGTGTGCGCGTGCCGCGGCCTCGTCGAGCTCCTCGGTGACCTCGACGATGCGCCCTTGCACGATCTTGCCGTCGCGCCGCATCGAGACGGTGACGACCTCACCCTTCATGCTGACGAGCAGGTCCTTGAAGCCGATGGGCTGATCGCCGTCAGCAGGCAAGCCGGCGCGCGCGCGGGCGGTCGCGCGCGTGACGCTGCTCGCGAAGGCCACGCCCGTCACCTGGCCGCCTCCGCCGCCGTTCAGGACGACGAGCGACTTCAGGGCGTCATCGAGGTGACCCGCGGGGACGGGGAGGGACGTGATCGTCTTCTCTCCGATGGTGCCCGAGCGCTCGAAGTATCCGACGCCCGTCTCGTAGAGGCGGAGCGTGCGCAGCGGCAGCGGTTGCGTGCGAGCTGCGGCTGCCTTGTGCGCCGACTCGGGCTCCGGCGTGCACGCGCAGCCCAACGACGCGAGAAGGAGGAAGGAGACGAGCGAGGAGGAGCCGAACGAGCGCAGGCGAGGCATGGTGTCGCCGACACTATCACCGCGGGAAAGTTCCGCGGCGGCCTATGCCGGAGGGCTCTGGAAGGTGCTCAGCGCGTGAACGCGCAGGTCGTTCCGACGTCGAATTGCTCGCCGCCCTGGGCCCACTGGAGGTGAAGCTTGATCGGGCCTGTGCCGCGCTCGAAGTCGTCCTGGTTCATGTTGACGTAGTAGTCCTGCTCGCCCTTCGAGCCCTCGAAGTAGACGTACCCGGGCACCTCGCTACCCGCGACCTCGAGGATCGAGACGGTCGCGTTCGGCGGGTCGCTCCGACCGCCCGCGCTCGCCTTGCGCGTGATGGTCAGCGTGCCGCGCTTGCCCTGCGCCTGGTCGAGCGTGATCCTCGCGTTCACCGCGGGACCCGTGCAGCTGATCACCTTCGCGTTGGTCGGCGCGGGTTGCCAGCTCGGGTCCTTCTTCACGGTGAAGCTGACGCTGCGCGCGGAGTGATAGAGCTTCAGGCCGCCGTCGGGCAGCTTGTCGAGCTCGAAGGTGACGTTCCCGGAGTTGCCGCTCAGATACAGCGTGGGCTTGTCGCTGAGGACGGGGCTCTGCGGGTTGTTCGGCCTCGCGGGCAGGAGGTCGTAGGAGCCGGCGATCAGCGTCGTCTCGCCGTTCGACACCATCTCGGCTTCGAACTTCTTGCCGGCCGAGAGCGTGAGGCGCGACGTGTAGTAGCCACCGAAGAGCGGAGGCGAATCGACGACGTAGGTGCCAGTGCCGAGGCCGCTCGTGAGGTCGTCCTCACCGACGGCCGAGCCGCCGCTGTCCGAGCCGCTGCACGCGACAGCGAGCGTGGAGATCCCGAGAGCCACCATCACGATCAGGTTGGGAAGACGCATCGTCGGGATAGGTGTGCATGTGGTGGTCCATCTCACATTGGTCGCTTTTTGAGCGAAAACCCCAATACTTCCCGGATCTCTGTTCAGCCGGGAGTGAGCCAGTCGGTGTCCAGGTGATCGGGTCCTCTTCCGCGCTTTCGGTCGTCCTTTCGCGGCTCACTCGTCAGGAAGCGGAGGCACGCGCGGGTCATCTGCACTCTCAGGTCGGTGTCCCCGAACGGCGGTTTCTCCGACCAGACCGAGGTGTGGACGACGCCCATCGCCATGTTCGTCACGACGAAGGCGACCACGTCGAGGTCTTCCTTCCGCACGTCGTCGCGCTGGCGGAGGGCATTCGCCAGCACCGCAGCGAATGCGTTCTGGCTCTCGGCGAGCGTCGGCATCAGGTTGATCGGTGCGCGACACGGAGCACGCGCTCGCGCCCCTCGGTCCGCGCGCGAGATGCGCACGTTGCCGAGGTAGGTGTCGAACATCAGACCGACGATGCCGCGGATCGCGATCGAGAGCGGCTCGCTCCTCGACTTCTCGAGCTGGTCCTCGAACGCGCGCAGGTTGTCCTCGGTGACCTTGGCGGCGAGCCCCGACAAGACGCTGCCGCGGTCGGCGAAGAGACTGCTTGGGCGGCTTCCGGAGGAAGCGATCGTAGAGCGCGCCGATGGGACGTCGTCGGTTCATGGTGGCCAGGGAGGAGGTTCGCATGAAAGGCCGGCCCGCCTAGAGGTCTGGGGGTACGAACGGACGGTCCGACGACGACGACGGTGCGGCCTTCGGCAACGGTCGCTTCTTGTCGACGGGATGCGCACCGCGCGCGGCGCTCGACGGCCGTGGTGCGACGCTCGGCGTCGGAGACGCGGGCTCCACCATCGCGGAATCGGCCGCGTCGGCGATGGGCGTCGGGCTCCGCGTGGCCGCGGTGAGCGCGACGACGGACGGGCTCGGCGCCGCCGTGGCTCGGACCGATGAGGTCGGCTCGGACTCGCTCCCTCGCTCGGGACCACCGCGCGCACCGGCGAAGCGGACACCGAGGCCGCCGACCACGAGCGAGATCCCCGCGACGAGGACGAGCGCGAGCTTGTTGCCTCGCGGCTTCGGCGGAGCCGGCGCGTGGGCCGTCTCCGGCTCCGCCGCCGGGGGTCGCGAGGGCGTGGCAGGCGGAGAGCGTGAAGGAGCGCGCGCTGCCTTCGTCCCGCGCTCGAATGCCTGACGACGCTCGAGGAGCGCGGTGCCCTCGAGCTGGAAGACGAGCGCGGCGACGTCGTCGAGCGCCGCAGGCCGGAGCCCGCTCTCGCGCTCGAGCGCATCGGCGAAGGCGGCGGCCGTCGGGTAGCGCCGCTCCGGATCGCGCTCGAGCGCACGCAGGCAGATCTCGTCGAGCTCGAAGGGCGCGTCCATCCGCAGCGTGCTCGGCGGCGCGATCGGTGCCTTCAGCGTGTCGGCGATCGTCTCGGCCTCGGTGCCGCCGTCGAAGAGTCGCTTGCCCGTCACGCACTCCCAGAGCACGAGGCCCGCGGCCCAGACGTCCACGCGGCGATCCGGCGATTTACGCTGGATCTGCTCCGGCGCGAGGTACTGGAGCTTGCCGCGGACGCCCGCGCCGGTGCGCGTCTGCGCGAGGCGGCCGACGGAGCTCGCGACGCCGAAGTCGGCGACGCGCGCAACGCCGTCGGCGCCGACGAGCACGTTGTGGGGAGAGACGTCGCGATGGACGATGCGCATCGGCTCGCCATGCTCGTCCGCGAGCTCGTGGGCGGCGTGGAGCCCGCGAAGCGCGTCCACGAGGACGCGGGCGACGACGGGCAAGGGGATCGACGATCCGGCCTCGCGGACGGCGCGGATCATCGAGCTGAGGGCGATGCCCTCGATGTACTCCATGATGATCACGAGCTCCTCACCGACCATGTCGACGTCACGGACCTCGACCACGTTCGGGTGCCGGATGCGCGTCGCGACGCGTGCCTCGTCGAGGAAGAGCGCGACCGCCTCGGGATCCTGCGCGAGATGCGGGTGGAGGATCTTGATCGCGACGGGAGCGGGTGAGTCCTGGGGATCGGAGCGCATCCGCCCGAGGTAGACGCGCGCCATGCCGCCAGAGGCGATCGTCTCGACGAGCTCGTAGCGAGACGCGTCGCCCCTCACGGGCATCCGCGATTGCACGCCTTGGCGTTGGCGCAACTGATCGTGCTCCCGGTGCAGCTCACACTGCAGCCAGCACCGGTGCAGATGCACGCGACGCCCTCCGCACACTTCAACGTGCAGTTCGTGTTGGAGGGGCAGGTGAGGTCGCACGAACGCTGCGCGTCGCAGACGACGACACAGTCACTGCCCTGCGCGCAGGTCGTGTTCGAGGTGTCCGAGGAAAGCCCGTCGAAGTCGCGGGTGCACGCCGCGGACGCGACGAGCAGCAGCGTTGCGGCCGCGCGAACGGCTCTCGACTTGGCGACCAACGCAGCCATATCTCCCCTCGCAGTTTAGCACGCGCTAGGATGGGTCATCGATGAGGACGGTCACGGTGAAGCGGCGCTCTCCGGCTGCGCTCGTCGTTCTCGCGTTCGCGTTCGCGTTCGCCTTCGCCTTCGCTCTCGTGCCGGCGACGGCGCACGCCGACACGGAGGAGGCGACGCGCGACGAGGCCAAGCGCCTCTTCCAGCAGGGGAGCTCCGAGCTCCTCGCCAAGCGCTACCCCGAGGCGCTCGAAGATTTGCGTGCATCCTACAAGCTCGTGCCGAGCCCGAACTCGGGGCTGCTGATCGCGCGCTGCCTCCGCGAGCTCACTCGCCGCGTCGAGGCCGTCGAGACGTATGGGACCGTCGCTGCCGAGGCTCGCCGCCGCGCCGCCGAAGGCGACGCGAAGTACGCCCAGACCGCCGACGTCGCTGCGGCCGAAGGCGGCGTCCTCCGCGCGACGCTCGGCCTCGTGCGCGTCCACGTCTCTCGTCCGTCGCCCGGCTCGACCGTCGAGGTCGACGGCGTCTCCCGTCCCGCGACCGAGAGCGACATCGTCGTGCTCCGCGTTCCGGGTGAGGTGACCGTCAGGTTCAAGCCTGCCGTCGGCGCCGAGCAGAGCCAGCGAGCGACGGTCGCCGCCGGCGCCGACGTGAAGATGGAGTTCTCGTCGTCGGTGCCCGCTCCGCTCCCGCCGCCACCGCCTCGCGGCGCGCTCCCCGCGCCGGAGACCAATGGCTCTCCTCCTTCGTGGACCATCCCGGCGGCCATCGTCTCCGGCGGTCTCGCCCTCGCGGGCACCGGCGTCTTCATCGGCTTCGGTCTGAAATCGGGCTCGATCTACGACGAACTGAATGCGAGGTGCGGCCCGACCAGCTGCCGCGCGGCCGATCGCGCGCAAGCGGACGTCGGCAAGCGCGACCAGACCACCGCGAACGTCGGCCTCGCGGTCGGCATCGTCTCTGCCGCGGCGACGTTCGCGTTCCTCCTCGTCCGCGCGTACGGCCCGCGCAGCACGACCTCGACGCGGTGATGGTAGGATCGGCTCGTGGCGCAGCCTCCGACTGACGACCTCTCCACCGTCTCGCACGTCCTCGAAGTAGAGCCCGAGCCCCTCGCGCTCTCGCGGGTCGTCGTCATCGAAGGCCCCGACGCCGGCAAGGTGTTCACGCTCGATCCGTCTTCGCCCTCGCGCGTGCTCCTCGGCACGAGCCCCGCGTGCGAGCTCCGCCTCTCGGACGCCACGGTCTCGCGCCGCCACGCGGCCTTCGAGCCTGCCGGCCGTCGCTACAAGCTGACCGACTTCGACTCGACCAACGGCACCTTCGTCGACGGCGTCGCGATCCGGGAGGCCTACGTCCGCGGCGGCGAGGTCGTCCGCTGCGGAAGCACCGCGATGCGCCTCGAGCACGGCCAAGCCGCGCCGGCTCCGCCGCTCCCGAGCGCGATGCGCTTCGGTCGCACGCTCGGCGCGAGCGTCGCGATGCGCCGCCTCTACCCGCTCTGCGAGCGCCTCGCGAAGGCGAAGGTCCCCGTCATCATCGAGGGCGAGACGGGCACCGGCAAGGAGGTCCTCGCCGAGTCGCTGCACGAGATGAGCGGCAGCACCGGGCCGTTCGTCGTATTCGACTGCACCACGGTCTCGCCGTCGCTCGTCGAGGCGGAGCTCTTCGGTCACGAGCGCGGCGCGTTCACGGGCGCGGTCGCCGCGCGCGCGGGCGTCTTCGAGGAGGCCGACGGCGGCACCCTCTTCATCGACGAGATCGGCGATCTCGAGCTGCCCCTCCAGGCCAAGCTCCTTCGCGCGATCGATCGCAGCGAGGTGAAGCGCGTCGGCAGCAACAAGTCGATCAAGGTGCAGGTCCGCATCCTCTCGGCGACCCGGCGCGACCTCGACAAGGAGGTGGCGGCGGGTCGCTTCCGCGACGATCTCTTCCACCGGCTCGCTGTCGCCCGCATCGAGCTGCCGCCCCTTCGCGAGCGCGAGGGGGACATCGCCCTCCTCGCGCGTCGCTTCGCGCAGGAGATGGGTGAGCCCGAAGTGCTCTCCGCCGAGGTCCTTGCCCGCTTCGCCGCGAGCGCGTGGCCTGGCAACATTCGCGAGCTCCGCAATGCCGTCGCGCGCCACATCGCCCTTGGCGACGACGAGATCGCACGTCGCGGCGCTGGCGAGCACAAGGCGCTCGCGAGCGCCGGCACGCGCGCGGCGGGCGGCGGCACCGCCACGAGCGACTGGCTCGGACCGCTCCTCGCGCTCCCGTTCCCCATCGCGCGTCGCAAGACGCTCGAGGAGTTCGAGCGTCGCTACGTCGAGAGCTCCATCGCCGCGCACGGAGGCAACGTCTCCGCGGCAGCTCGAGCGTCGGGCCTCGCTCTCCGCTACTTCCGTCTCGTCAAGGCACGACAGTCGGGCTGAGCGGCACGGTCACGATCACGCGGCTCCGCGCGGGCTCAGTGGCACATCAGCGATTTTCCGTCCGGCGACGGGCCGTCGCAGATCGTGTAGGGCGATGGACACCAGAGCGTGTCGACCGTCTCGCCGCCCTTGCACGTGTACCCGAGGATCGTCCCGTACGGGCTGCAGTAGGTACCGTCGGCCTTCGTCGAGCACAGGCTGAAGTCGCCTCCGCCGCTCCCGGGCGCCGGGGTGCTCCTGACGGTTCCCTTCCTGTAGGCGTCGAGCGCCACCCATCCGAAGCGGCCGTTGACCGATCCGTACGCGAACACGATGCTCGGCTTCTTGGCGTTTCCGTAGACGCGAACGCGCACGAGCGTCGGCCGCTTGGCAGTCGAGCGCACTCGACGGAATCCCAGGGCTTCGTGCGCGACGAAGAACGTATCGGTGCCGATGCCGCCGATGCCTGGCGTGTTGTACGCGAGGTTCCACACGCTCCCGTCCTTGAGGAGGTAGTCGCCTACCTTGCGGTTCGCGTCGACGCCGGGCGCGACCTTCGACTCGGCGTACGCCGAGGTCGGGAGCGACGAGGCCTTGAAGCTCGCGGCGTCGCCGCCCCAATCCTTGGCGGACTTGATGACGTAAGCGGTGGGCGCGAACGACGCGTCGCGCTTGATCTTGATGTTGGCGACCGTCGGCATCTGCGTGAGCAAGGCCTGGTCGGCTCCCTCGATCCCCGCGAGCGAGATCCACCCGCTCGCGTCGAGGCCCGACGGGGACGACGCCGCGACGAGGACGTTGAACGCGTAGACGAAGGTGCCCGCCGCACCGCCGTCGGGCGTGAGCCGCTTCTTCGCGCCGAAGTTGATCTTGGCGCACACGCCGGGCGTGTCGACGAGCGCGAGGCCCTCGGGGCCGGCGAAGTTGCGGCATGTGTTCACCGGTTTCGACTCGCCGGCCGCGGGAGGGGCGAGCACGCCCGGCGTCGCGAGGCGACCGCGAACCTTGCCGGCGCCGTCGTAGACGATCGTCTCCGCGGTGACGTGCCACTTTCCTGCGTCCACGGGCGGCGCGACCTTGCCGGCGCCAGGCTTTGCCTTCTCCGCGGCGACGCGCTTGTTCATTTCGTCAGCGAAGGTCGGCGGCAGGTAGCGGTTGCGCCCAGGCTGCGAGTTGGGGACCTGACAGTTGAGTGGCGAACCCTTGCACTGGCAGTCCGGCGGCGTCGCGCCGTTGAGCCTGCACTTCCAGGGCCCTTTGACGACGGCGCCGATGGTCTCGCTCGGCGTCGTGAGTGGAGATACGGCGAGCGTCGTGAGTTGCGCCTCTTCCTCTTCGTCGTCGGCCACTGGGTTGTCGAGGAGGCCGCCAGGAGGCACCGGCAACACGGCCTCGTTGAGCTCGTCGAGCGGCGACTGCGCCCCCATGTCGGCGGACGCGTCGTCGCTCTCGTCGGCGACGGGCTCCGTCGCGGGGTCGATGTCGAGCTCGGCGAGCGTCGCGTTCTCCCTCGCGCGTTCGATGCCCGCCGGATCGTTCGCGAACGCCGGAGGCTCGTCGCTCGACGTAGAACAGGCGACCATCGGCAACGTAACGAGACACGCGAGGGCTGCGATCGAAACGAGGGAGGTTCGCACTCCCTCCAGGCTATCGGCCGCCTCAGCCACACGCCAGGGGACCCGCAAACGAGCGATCGATTGCGCCAATTGCGCAGGCCTAATGAGAGGACGGCGCCGTTCCGCGCGCGATCGCTCTGCCGAATGCATGCATGATCCACTCATGTGCGACGGCCTGCGTGGCCCGGTAGATCCACCAGGGAAGGCTCGGCTCGAAGTCGCGCACGATGGTCAGGACCGTGCCGTCGCCCTTGACTCCGCGGACCTCGAACGTCCCTGTCTGATCGCGACGCGCGAGCGCGCCCCCCGCGACTCGATAGAGAAAGCGGTCGGGCCCGCTCGCCGCCGGCACGGGCAACAGGACGAGGAGGGCGAGCCCGAGCACACGAAGACGGAAGCTCACCGACCCATCGGCGGGATCGGTCACGACGCGCAGCAGCCAACCGAGCGCGCCCGAGAGCCAGCGCGGGTACTCCGCGGCGGCCCACGATGCGTCGCGCCCCGGAGGAAGCTTCATGCGCTGCACGCTCGTGACGGTCGAACGCGACGCGGGCGCGCTGGCCCCGGCGACGGCGAAGGCGAACGCCTCGCCGCCGAGCGATGCCTCCTCGGCCACCGACGCCGCCAGCGCATCCTCGAACGAGGTTGGTGTGAGTCGGGCTGCCCTGGCGAGCGCGTCATCGCGCGCGGTCATCTCGTGGCGCAGGCTCTCGACCAGCGGTCCGGCGAGAGCGCGCGGCGCTCCCGTGATGAGGGAGAGCCAGAGGCGCGAGAGCCCCGGCGAGAACAAGGGGACGCCCACGAACGCGCGTCGCTTTCCTGCGAGCGCGGCAAAGCGCTTCATGATCTCGAGATAGGAGACGACCTCGGGCGCCGCGACGTCGAAGACGCCGCCGGACGAGGCCTCGTCGCCGACGGCGAAGGCGAGCAGCGAGACGACGTCGCTCAGCGCGACGGCCTGCGTCTTCGTATGCGTCCAGGTCGGGCAGATCATCACCGGCAGCCGGCGAACGAGGCGCGAGAGGATCTGGTAGGAGGAACCAGCCGCGCCGAGGACGAGGCCCGCGCGCAGCACCGTCACGGGAACGCCGGTGCTGCCGAGCACACGCTCGACGTCGAGGCGGCTCTGGAGATGATCCGAGAGCGCGTCGTGCTCGTCGGCCATGAGCCCGCCCAGATACACGATCCGCTCGACCCCCGCCTTCTTGGCGGCACGCGCGAAGTTGTCGGCGCAGATGAGGTCGAGATCGTCGAAGGAGGCGTGCGTCAGCCGCGAGGCTGGCATCATGCTGTGGACGAGGTAGACCGCGTAACGCGCTCCTGCGAGCGCGCGCTCGGTGTCCTCGAGCGAGAGGAGATCGCACTGCACGAAGCGCTCGTAGCCGTTCGACCCTGGACGGTCCTTTCGCGACAAACCTACGGGGCGGAATGCGCGGGCCAGCACCGGCCCGAGCGCACGGCCGACGAAGCCCGAAGCTCCCGCGACGAGCACGACATCACGCGTGGAGTTGCTCGTGTCCAGGGCCGAAGACTAGGGCCACGCAAACGCTTGGCAAGCGCCGTCAGCTCATCTGTGAACGAAGGACGACGAATCTCTCCCGTTGCCTGGTGGGAGCCGCGGGTCAGCGTGGGCACACGGTGAACGGGATCGACCCGCTCACCGCGCCGATGCCGACGAGCCGCTGCCGCAGCGCCTCGTCGCCGCTACGGAGGAAGGGATCGTTGGCGTCGTTCGCCGCGCGAATCGAGAGGACGCCGCCGTTCGGCGTCGACTCGAGCACCTTCACCTCACCCGCGATGAACGTCCCGGCGTGCGCGCCGTTGGTCCCCTGCGTGACGAACGCGATCTCCCCGACGTTGGTCTCGCTCTTGCTCTGTCCGCCGAGCTTCGAGACCCAGACGCTTCCCGGGTACACCGGCCAGGACGCGAGAAACTCGATCCTCACCATGTACTCGCCGGGCAACACCACCGGCTCCGCGCGCTCCGTGCCGAGGAGGTCTCGACAGGTGACCGGCTTCTGGAGAACGAAGACGGTGGTCCTGGACACTCCGTCGCTCCAGCGTTTGGACGGGAGGAGGTAGGCGGCGCGGGCGTAGAAGGGCTGGTTGCCGATCGTGCCGGTGATCGACGGTGAGGCCGCCGTGGTCGTCGGAATGTAGGGCCCTGGCTGCCGTGCTCCCGTGTCGCTCCCACTTCCGCATGCCGTGGCGCACAGACCCGCGAGCATGACGAACGAGACGGAAAACGAGGCACGAAGGTGTTTCAGGACGAGTCCTCCTCATCGTCGGACGATCGCGACATACGTTTGATTCAGGACGCGCCGTCGACGAGCAAGAGCCGGATCCATCCTCGCGTGAGCCAAACCTCGTACTTCTCCGGCGACCATCCGCGATCGCCGACGAGGAGCAGGTAGAGCTCCGGGCCGTTGGTGGCCCAGATCCAGTCCGCAGCGTCGTCGACCTCGACGTCCGCGTGCAGCTGGCCGGTGGCTACGAGCTCCTTGGCGAAGAGGCGCATGTTGGACGCTCGCCTCTCCGCGATCGTCCTCCAGACTCCCAGCACACCGCCCGCTCGGCCTTCTTCTGGTACCCATGACGGAGACCGCCGGCATCGAGGACGCAAAGCATGACGACCATCATCCGCCGCAAGCTCGGCCCGCTCGACGTCTCCGCCCTCGGGCTCGGCTGCATGGGCATGAGCGATTTCTACGGGCCGCGCGACGATGACGAGTCGATCGCGACCATCCAGCGCGCCCTCGAGCTCGGCATCACGCTGCTCGACACCGCAGACATGTACGGGCCGTACACGAACGAGGAGCTGATCGGTCGCGCCGTCCGCGGCAAGAGAGAGAGCGTCGTCCTCGCGACCAAGTGCGGCATCGTCCGCGACCCGAACGACCCCGCGCGCCGCGGGTTCGACGGCAGCCCCGGCTACATCCAGCGCTCGTGCGAGGGCAGCCTGAAGCGTCTCGGCGTCGACGTCATCGATCTCTATCAGCTGCATCGCGTGGATCCCGCGACCCCGATCGAGGACTCGGTCGGCGCGCTCGCCGATCTCGTGAAGGCCGGCAAGGTGCGCGCGATCGGCCTCTCGGAGGCGAGCTCGGCGACGCTTCGTCGCGCGCACGCCGTGCATCCGCTCGCCTCGGTGCAGACGGAGTACTCGCTCTGGACGCGCGATCCCGAGGACGACATCCTCGAGACGTGCCGCGAGCTCGGCATCGGCTTCCTCGCGTACAGCCCGCTCGGTCGCGGGTTTCTCTCCGGTCAGATCAAGCGCTACGAGGATCTCGCGCCGGACGACTTCCGCAGGCAGAACCCGCGCTTTCAGGGAGAGGCGTTCGGCAAGAACCTCGCGCTCGTCGCCGAGGTCGAGCGTATCGCCGAGGCGAAAGGCTGCACGGCTTCGCAGCTCGCGCTCGCGTGGGTGCTCGCGCGCGCGCCGTTCATCGTGCCGATCCCGGGAACGAAGCGCCGCAGGTACCTCGAGGAGAACGTCGGCGCGCTCGACGTCACCCTCACCGCCGACGACCTCGCGAAGATCGAGGCGGTGTTCCCGAAGGGGGCCGCCGTGGGCAGCCGCTACACCGAGCCGATGATGAAGTTCGTCAACGTTTGACGCGCGCGCACGCCGGCCGCGTATGCGCGAAGAGCAGGGCGACAGGCGCGAGAATCATGAAGCATGATCGGGACCGTGGAGAACTTGGTTGCGCCACGGCTGCCTGGTGCTAACGGTGCCGCGATGAAGGCGAGCTCGTTCCGCGCTGGTGCCGTTCTCCTTGCGCTGAGCGGGGCTGCTTGTTCTGCACCCGCGGCCGATCCGGCCGACGGCCCTGACGAGGCGGTCGGCGAGGAGAGCGAAGACCTGACCTCGAGCCGCGTCTTTCATTGCCGCTCAGCGTACAAGAAGAGCGGGCCGGAGGTCGCCAGCATCAAGCTGACCAAGACACGCGCGACGCTCACGGCGGTCGGGCCGGACCTCGCCGGTGTAGCTGCAGTTTACACGTACAACCCGAGCTATGCGCCGCGCGCCGCGTCTCATCAGGGATACTCGCAGTACGCCAACACGGACGCGTTCAGCCACAAGATGGTCCTCCTCTTCGACGGGACGATGCGCTCCGGCGGAGCTGCGCTGCCTGATGGTGGCCACGGTGGCGACGTCATCCTCGAGGGACCGCGCATCTCGCACGGCATCTTGTCGATGCTCTGCAAGCGCTGACTGCTTCGACACTCGGCGCGGTCGCGTGCGCTTGCTCGCGCGCGACCTAGACCCTAAGGTCTACTTTTCTGTGTCGAACCGCTTCTGAACGAGAGAGAGAACGTCATGAACGTGAACATCGGCATCGAGCCCAAGCAGCGTGAGCAAATTGCGGAGAGCCTCTCGAAGGTTCTCGCGGACAGCTACACGCTCTACTTGAAGACCCACAATTTCCACTGGAACGTCACGGGTCCGATGTTCCAGACGCTCCACCTCATGTTCGAGCAGCACTACGGCGAGCTCGCGCTCGCGGTCGACGCCATCGCGGAGCGCATCCGAGCGCTCGGCTTCCCGGCGCCCGGCACCTACCGCCAGTTCGCGGCACTCTCCTCCATCAAGGAGGAGGATGGCATCCCGAAGGCGACGGACATGATTCGGCTCCTCGTCGAGGGTCACGAGGCGGTCGCGCGCACGGCGCGTACGGCGTTCACGACGGCGAGCGCGGCAAACGATCAGCCGAGCTGCGATCTCCTCACGCAGCGCTTGCAGATCCACGAAAAGACCGCGTGGATGCTGCGAAGCCTCCTCGAGTAGCGCGAGCGACTCGCTCAGCGCAGGCGCAGCCGAATGGGGCCGCGCGCGCCGTCGGGATCGACGACGACCCCTCGCTGGAGGATGTCGATGGTGGCGTCGTGCGCAAGCCGGCGCGCTGCCGCGCGCACGGAGTCCATGCGCTCCGCGTCCTGCTTCTCCTCGTCTGGTAGCACCTCGGATGGGCAGATCGTCGCGCCTCGGGCTCGTTGGGCCAGGAGGATGAGGATCCGCGTCTCGAGCTCGGTCTTCTCCTTGCGGTTGCGTCGCGAGCGGCAGCGGTCGCTGCAGTGGGCGACCTCCGCCCATTGCCGCGCCCACTTCTTGCGCCACGCGAAGGTCCGGCCACAGGTCGCGCAGACCTTCGTGGGAAGGTTCGGGGGCGCCATCCTCATGGTGATGCCGCGGGGCGGTTGCCCGTTGCAACGAACCGCGTGCATCGCGCAACGAGGACGTTGCATCGGCCATCGGAAGCTCATCCTGTCAGCCTCCTCCTCCAACGGTCCCGCGGACCCCGGCGAAAGGGCGCTGCGCGAGGCCGTCCCCGAGGCGGTCGCGCATCGCGTTCGCTGCGTGGTCTCGCGGCCGCCTCCCCGCGAGGCTCTCATGGTCGTCTACTGGATGCGCGTGGCGGTGCGCGACCAGGAGAACCCGGCGCTCGATGCCGCCGTCGCCGCCGCGAACGCGCTCGACCTCCCGGTGCTCGTTTATCACGCCGTCTCCGAGCGTTACCCCTACGCGTCCGCGCGCCACCACACGTTCATTCTCGAAGGCGCGAGGGACGTCGCTGAAGGGCTCGAGGCACGCGGCATCCGCTACGCGCTCCACGTCGAGCGCCCGGGCGCTCGCGGACCCATGCTCGCCGAGCTCGCGAAGCTCGCTGCGCTGGTGGTGACCGAAGACGTCCCCGTACCGCCCCTCGACGCCTGGACGGCGCGCCTCGGAGCACGCCTCGACAGCGCGGGCGTGCCGCTCTGGACGGTCGACGCCTCGTGCGTCGTTCCCATGCCGCTCGTCGCGGAGCGCCACGATCGCGCCTACGCCTTTCGCACCGCGTCGCGACGCCTGGCCTCGGCCGCGCTCGCGAGAGCATGGAAGGACGTCGCGCCGCTTCAGCCGCCCGGGCGACACCCGCTGCCCTTCACGCCGATCGACGCGCGAGCTCTCGACGACCGTTCCCTCGCGAGCCTCGTCGCGGAGTGCGAGATCGATCACGGCGTCGCGCCCGTTCGCGAGTGGCGAGGTGGCTCACGCGCCGGCTACGCGCGCTGGGACGCGTTTCGAGCCGACAAGCTCGGAGACTACGCACGGCGTCGCAACGATCCGCTCTTCGACGGCACGAGCCGACTCTCGCCCTATCTTCACTACGGCCATGTCTCTGCGCTCCGCATCGCACGCGAGGCCGCGCTCGTGCCCGGCGCAGGAGCCGACAAGTTTCTCGACGAGCTGCTCGTCTGGCGTGAAGCGGCGTGGCACTTCGCCGCCCACACGCCGCGAGGAGAGCTCGAGACCCTCGAGCCCCTTCCTGAGTGGGCCCGCGCAACGCTCGCCGAGCACGCCGCAACTCCTCGAGGGCCGCTGACGATGGAGCGCCTCGAGCGCGGCCGCACCGGCGATGCGCTCTGGGATGCGTGCCAGCGCTCGCTCCTCGCGCACGGCGAGCTGCACAACAACCTGCGCATGACATGGGGCAAGGCGGTGCCAGCGTGGACCCGTGATCCCGAAGCGGCGCGAAGCGCCCTCGTGGAGCTCAATCACCGCTACGCGCTCGACGGTCGCGATCCCGCGTCGTACGGCGGACTCTACTGGTGCCTCGGGCTCTTCGATCGTCCCTTCACTCCGCCGTCGGGGGTACTCGGAACGGTGCGGCCGCGTCCCACCTCCGCCCATGCGGCGAGGCTCGACGTCGCCGCCTACGCGCGTCACGTGGCGCGGCCCACGCGCAGGGGGGTGCGTCGCGTGGCTGTGATCGGAGCGGGCCTCGCGGGGCTCGCGTGCGCGCGCACGCTCTCCGACCACAACATCGACGTCGCGCTCTTCGACAAGGGCCGGTCGCCCGGCGGGAGGCTCGCCACGCGCCGAAATCCGCCGCACACCTTCGACCTCGGCGCTCAGTACTTCACCGCACGCGATCCGAGGTTCAGGAGACACGTCCAGTCCTGGCTCGAGGACGGCGTGTGCGCGCCATGGCAAGGTCGCATCGTCGCGCTGGACGGTGCTGGCGGGCCTGCACGCTCCGTCCCGCCGGTCGAACGTCTCGTAGGCACCCCGGACATGAACGCGCTCGCGCGTCATCTCGCCGCCGATCTCCAGGTCAGCACCGGGCAGCGCGTCGACCGCATCGAGCGCGTGGCCGGGATACTCACGCTACGCGGCACGACGGCGCCGGACGGCGTCACGCTCGCGCCCGCGGGGCCGGGAGAGCTCGGGAGCATGGAGCTCGGCACCTTCGACTGCGTCGTGCTCTGTCTCCCCGCCGACCAGGCGGCGGTCCTCCTCGAGCCGATCAGCGCACGGCTCGCGCAAGAGGCTCGCGAGGTGCCTCTCGAACCTTGCTTCGTCGTCGGCCTCGCCGCGGGAACGGGCGACGATGCGCTCCGCGCGCTGCCCTACGACGGCGCGTTCATCGGTCGCGAAGGCGAGCCGAGCGCGTCACCGCTCTCGTGGGTGGCGCGCGACTCGAGCAAGCCCGGGAGGCCTCCGGGCGAGCGATGGGTGCTCCACGCCTCGGCGGCGTGGTCTCGCGCGTCGCGCGACGTGCCGCGCGACGAAGTCGAGGCCACCCTGATCGCCGAGCTCTCGCGGCTCTTCGACCTGGAGCCTCTCGCACCCGAGCTCTCGTTCGTCCATCGGTGGGGCCATGCGCGCGCTCTTCGGCCGCTCGATCGCGGCGCGCTCTTCGACGAGGAAGCGCGCGTGGGGGCCGCTGGCGACTGGGCTTGTGGTGGCCGCGTGGAGGGGGCGTTCCTCTCGGGCGTCGCGCTCGCGGGGAGGGTGCTTGGACTGCCCGAGCCGACCGAGGCGTCTCCACCTTCGGGCGCGGCCGGCGGACGCGGCTGACTCGTCTCGCAGGGGTGCGCGCCGGGTCACGCGCGTGGCGATGACGGTGTGCGTTCGGTATCAGACCGGTGCGAGTCGCTCCCCCTTGGCGAGCGATGCACTGACCCGCGCGAAGACCTCGGCGTCGTGCACTCGCTTCGCGCCGGCCCGCTTACGGAGCGCGGAGAGCGGCACGATCATGCGCGGATTCTGGGCGAGGGCGTCCTCGTGGCGCGCAAGAAAGGCCCAGTACATGGGCGTGAGCGGGCACGTGCTCTCCGGGTCGAACGCGCACGCGCCGCAGTAGTCGCTCATGCGGTTCACGTAGGCGGCGCCAGCGATGTACGGCTTCGTGGTCATGAGATCGCCGGTCGCGTAGGTGCCCATGCCGAGGACGTTCGGCTCCACCACCCAGTCGTACGCGTCGACGTAGGCGGCCCAGAACCAATCGGTCAGCGCGCGCGGCGAGACGTCGAGAAGCATGGCCACGTTGGAGAGGATCATCAGCCGCGTGATGTGGTGACTGTAGCCCTCGCGCCAGACGTCGGAGGTGACGTGATCGAGGCACGCGAGCCCCGACGGCTCACCCCAGTATGCGGCCGGTAGCGGACGGTTCGCGCCGAGCGCGGAAGGGTCGGCGTTTGGCGTCGGTGGGCGGCCCGGAATACGACGGAACCCGTCGGTCGCGCGGTGAACGTGGCGCACGAACTCGCGCCATCCGAGGATCTGGCGGACAAACCCTTCCTGGCTGGCGAGCGGGAGCGGCAGCGCGAGCGTCCGTGCGACGAGGTCGCGCGGCAAGAGCCGATGCAGGTTGAGCAGCGGCGCGACTCGCGTGTGAAAGAGCCCGCTCGACCGCGTGCTCATGGCGTCCTCGTAAGGACCGAACGTCGGCAGGCACGCGCGCTCCGCCCATTGCCACATCGCGCGCGCGTCGTCCGCGGTCGCAGGGAGCGTTGCGAGGTCGAGGGTCCCTGGGTGAGCTTTGAGCTGGGAATCGACGAGGGCTCCGACCTCTCGCGTGATCGCGTCGGGAGTGAAGCGAGGCGGGAGCGGCGCGGGCGGACTGCCGCGCCACGGCTTGCGGTTCTCCGCGTCGTGACTCATGCGACCGCCGCGAGGCTTGCCGCCATCCATGAGCGTGCCGGTACGCCGCCGCACCGCCGCGTAGAAGCGGTCCATCCGCCAGGGAGGCTCCCCTGTCTTCCCCGCCGCGGCCGCGAAGTCGGCGTCGGTCGTGAGCCATCCCTCGTGGGGCACGACCTCGAGGGCGCCGCTGCCCACGAGCGCCGCGAGCTCGACGCGGAGCTCGCGTTCGGCTGGCTCCATCATGCGCAGCGGACCGAGCTCGGCGGCGAGAGGCAAGAGCGCGCTTGCGTAGTCGGACGCGGCCACGACGTGGCGCACGGCCACGCCGCGTGCGGCCTGCTCGAGCGCGAAGTGGCGAAGGTTCGCCAGCACCAGGGCGAGCTTCTGCTTGTGGTACGGACGGCGCGCGGCCTTCTGCGGGCACTCGACGACGACGATGCCGAGCTCCTCGGCGGGCTCGCGGGAGAGCGGCCCGAGCTCCGCGGTGAGCTGGTCGTACGGGACGAAGAGCCAGCGACGGGGTCCGGTGCCACGCGGAGGTCTCTCTTCGAGGGCCCGCGCGAAGGCGCTCCTCGGCCCTCGCTTGGCGCGCGCTTCGGGAGCGGCGGGCGCGCGCCGACTCACGGCTTGGTGCCGCGGAGGGCGCGGGCGTCGAGGTCGCGCCGCGAGATCGTGCGGAGGGCTCTCGCCTCGGTCGCCTCGAGGACGACGGGCGGCGCCACGCCGGCTGCCTCGGCCTCGGCCCAGCGCGCTGCGCAGAGGCACCAGCGGTCGCCGTCGCGCAGGCCAGGAAAGCCGCGCGCCGGGGTCACGAGATCGTTGCCGCGGGCCACGGTGAAGCGGAGAAACTCCTCGGTGACCTTCGCGCAGACCACGTGAACGCCGACGTCGTCGGGCCCCGTCGCGCATCGCCCGTCGCGATAGACGCCGGTCATGGGCGCCGTCGAGCAAGTGGCGAGAGGCGCGCCGTCGACGCTGCTGGCGGTCGTGCTCTGGGCCGGCTCCTCGGCGGCCGGAGGAATCACGCAGCTCGTGGGTTGTTCCTGGAGGGCGGCGGTGGCCGAAGGAGTGCACGCCGAGACGAAGCCCGCCAGCATGCCCATGGCGAAGGGGGCTCGAGCGAGAACGGAACGCATCACAATGGTGAATCCCTAGGTGCGGTTGGTCCGGCTGTCCAGGGGTCCACCGCGCTCGCCGCTCCTCCAGCGAGAGTCTGGGCTCCGTCCCGTGTCGCTTCGAGAGCGCAGCGAGCTCGGTCTCCGCGCTGTTAGGCTCAACGGATGTTGCGGAGCGCTGCCCTGGTCATGGTCCTTGCGGTCGCCGCCTGCGGTCCGCCGGCGCATCGGACCGCGGCCGTCACGAACACACCGCCTTGCGGGTCGAGCGCGGCGCTGGGCCCGGTCGTCGGCGCGCCGGGGCCGCCAGCTGACGGAGGCGCCGCGTCGACCGCTCTCGGGGCGCCGCCTTCGGCATCCGCGCGCGCCGCTCCGGGTGAGGCCGCGACCGCGCCCGATCGCAGGCGCTTCTACCCCGGAGCCGATGACACGAGCGAGCCGCACGCGCGGAAGAAGACGGCCGTGCTGCTCTTCGCGCCGCCGGACGAGCGGCTGGCCGCTCCCGAGGAAGACC
The DNA here is from genome assembly GCA_025351875.1 of Myxococcales bacterium. GTDB lineage: Bacteria > Myxococcota_A > Polyangia > Polyangiales > Polyangiaceae > Labilithrix. The sequence continues at coordinate 32,451 of JANXVA010000408.1, forward strand.
TGGCAGAGGCCGCGCCGGAGACCGTGCGACTCATCGTGTTCGAACCGGTGCTGTGCGTGCTGAACGGAAAGCTAGCCGCAGGCCTGCGCTGCGCAGAGGCGATGCCGGCGAAGGCCACCGTGCGCCTGACGGGCGGCGGCACCATGGACGTGCAGCGCAGGACCACCCCATTCAAGGACACGAACGGCTCGCGTACGTTCGCGGCGCCCTACGCCCCGTCCTGTTGCATGTATAATACATGCGTAGGGCGAACCATCCCTTACGCGCCTGCTGACGATGGCGTGGCGGCTACGCACACCCATCGCACCGTGCTCGCGGTGTGGCCGAAGGACGCCGAGATCGAGCTCATCCCGGAGAGCGCGGACCGGTTCGATGCGTCGAAGAAGGCGACGTGGCAACGCGCGGGAGGGTCGCCGGGCGCGCGCGAGTACCTGCCGATCGCGACCACCGATCTGGACGGCGACGGTAAGCGCGAGGTCGTCGTCTACGAACGCTGGGCGAACGACTACGCGCTCTTCGTGGTGCCGAGGGAAGGCGACCCGCCGCTCCTGCGCTTCAGTTGCGGAAACATCTGATCGCCGCAGCGCGGTGTCTTCGATGTGCCATCGTGGGGTCGCGCGCGGCCTCGGTCTCGCCGCTGGGATCAGTGGATCGGCGTCGACCGGGCAGCTGACGCTCCTCCCTTCCGTCCGCGGCGCGGCTCGCAGATCTCGCGCACGAGACGCGCGTCGTCCCACCAGGACCGCGATGGCACGGCGTGGCGTCCCCGGCGTCCTCGGCGGCTACGTCGGGATCGATTGGCCGATCGCCATCGAGCCGAAGCCCCCGTGCTCGCCGAACATCACGATGGGCGTGACCTTCCGCGCGGGGGTCGAGGTGGGACTCCTCGGCATCGGAAACAGCGCGCACCAGAAGGGCCTCGGCTTCGAGGCAGGAACGTCCGTGCTCGGGCCGTACCACGGTCCAGGCCTCCCGGTGCAAGCCTTGGCGCTGGGCTCCCGGCGAGCGGTGAGCGCGCCACAAAACGCGTAATCTTGGCGCCGATGCGGGCTTGCCTTGACGTGGACGGAGCACGCACGCAGAGCAACGGCCATGCTCCGCTCCGTCACGGTCGTGAGATGATGCAGGTCCGCGTTGCGACGCTGCTCCCTTCCGCGACCGAGATCGTCTGCGCCCTCGGAGCCCGGAGTGAGCTCGTCGGTCGCTCGCACGAGTGCGACCATCCGCAGGATCTCGGTGACGTGCCCGTCCTCACGCGCGCCCGCGTCGGGCCGCTGCCCTCCAGCAAGGCGATCGATGCCGGTGTACGCGCCATGCTCGCCGACGCGCTCGCGATCTACGAAGTCGATCTCGATCGGCTGAAGGAAGCCGGGCCCGACGTCATCGTCACGCAGGACCTCTGCGACGTCTGCGCGGTGTCCTTCGACGACGTCCGCGCTGCCGTCGCGCGGCTCGCGCGTGCGGACGTGCGGATCGTGAATTTGCATCCGACGAAGCTCGAGGAAATCTGGGCGGACATCGCGAGAGTCGCCGAGGCCCTCGGGCGCGCCGAGGACGGACGAACCTTGGTCGAGCGCCTGCGTGCGCGCGTCGCGAGGATCGAGGAGCGTGCGCTCGATGCGCTCCGCGAGGTCCCGCGACCGACCACTCTCACCATCGAGTGGATCGACCCCGTGATGGTCGGCGGCCTCTGGATGCCGGAGCTCGTCGCGCTCGCCGGGGGAGAGGCGCTCGTGACGAAGCCAGCGGACCACGCGCCGACGCTGACGCGCGCGCAGCTCGCCGAGCTCGATCCCGACGTCGTCATCGTGAAGCCGTGCGGCTTCACCCTGGAGCGTACGCTCCTCGAGCTCTCGGTCCTCGAGGACGTCCTACCGTGGCGGTCCTGGCGGGCGGTCGTCGACGGCAAGGTGTTCGTCGCGGACGGCAATGCGTTCTTCAACCGCTCAGGCCCGCGCATCGTCGAGTCGCTGGAGATCATGGCGGCGTGCGTGCATCCCGACGCGTTTCGCGATTTCGCACGCGCGCATCGGGAGAGCTACGTGAGGGTCGATCGTGACATGGTGATCCATCGCTAGCCGGTAAAAGCTCAGGGCAGCGCGCGCGCGACCGCCCCTACGAGGAGGCCACCGCGGAGTGTCCACGCCGCCGTGCGAAGCCAGTTCGTGGCGACGAGCACGTCGTGCGCGCGCACGTCGAAGCCATGCGCCAGAACGCCGTGCTGCGGGACGGAGGCGAAGAACGTGACGAGCCACACGGCGACGGCGAGCGCCGCTCCCAGCCACGCTGCGCCGCGCGGCATCGTGGGGTCTACCGTCATCACCCCAGCAAGTGCGCCAGCGAGCTCGAGGACCATGAGCGGCGCGACGACGAAGGTGATGAGACGGGAGTGCGCCTCGTGGTAGGCGGGAAACGCATCGGCTCCGACCCGAGCGAAGAGCGGATAGGCAACGATCTGTACGAACCAGATGAGACCCACGAGGGGCAGCGTGGTGCCGAGCTGGATGAGTAGCGCGGCGCGGGGAAGACCCATGCTCATCGTCGGCGCGCCCGGAGGGTGCTGAGACCGCCGTCGACGCCGAAGACCTGCCCGGTCACCCAGCTCTGCGCCGGGTCGAGCAGCCAATCGAGGAGGCTCGCAACGTCCTCCGGCTCTCCGATACGACCGAGCGCGTGCATCGACTCGCGGGCCTTCAGGGCTCGCAAGGTCTCCGCGTTTCGCCCGGCGAGGACGAGCTTCGCGCCGCGCGCCGCGAGACGACGACAGAGTGCGCTGCCGATACCGCCTGCTGCGCCGACGACGAACACGAGAGAGGGGGACGAGAGATTCACGAGCGCGGCTCCGGGATGTTCCAGGGCACCCTGGACATGGGGTCGGCGAAACCGAACGTCAACCGCGGTCCGGCCGGAGGCGGCGGACGGTCGCGAGATCGTGTCCCGCACCGCGCGCGGGTCGAGGACGCGCTCCCTCACGGGATCCTGCGGTTTTCGGGAGGCGCGCGGCGGGTGCGCGATCTCGTCGCGCATCGAGTCACGGACGTAGCTTTGGAGAGACGAGGTGGACGACCACCTCTTCGATCTTTCCGGCGACGCCGCGCACGGTGAAGTCGAGCGACTCGTCGGCCAACGCCTTGCGCGCGGCGTCCTCGAAGCTCCACTTCGGCGCGTAGTCGATCTCCGACCAGTAGCGATCGCTCTCGGGAAGAAGATCTCCCTTGAAGCCGAGCACCAGCTCCCGGGCGAGCGAGAAGTCCGCTCGCGTGACGAGCTTCAGCCACCACGACGAGAGCGACACGCTGAGAAAAGGCACGGCCACGCCCGGGACGCGCCGGCCGCGGAGCGCCGCGATCGTCGAGAGGATCTGCCGGCCGCTCACCGTGTCGGGACCGGGAATATCGTACCAGGCGCTGCTCTGTAGCGGGATGTCGAGCGCGCGCACGAGCGCGACCACCGCATCCTCGAGCGCGATCGGGCACGTGCGCGACGCCGTCCACGACGGAAGGAGCATCGCGGGGAGCCGCATCGCGAGATCACGCACGATCTGCCACGAGGCGCTCCCGTTGCCGATGATCATCGACGCTCGGAGCTCGATGGCCGGGACGGAACCGCTGCGCAGCGCCTCACCGACGTCGAGCCGGCTCTGCAGGTGCTCGGAAGGGGCCGACGCCGGAGCAACGCCGCCGAGATAGACGATGCGCTTCACGCCCGCGCGCGCCGCGACCTCGGCGAGCTCCGCCGCGACTCGGCGCTCGGTCGCCGCGTAGTTGCGAGCGCCTCCGCCCATCGCGTGGACGAGAAAGAAGATGGCGTCGATGCCCTCGAGCGCGCGCTTCAGGTCGGCGCGCTTGGTCACGTCGCACGCGATCCATTCCACCCCGCGCGTGGGCGTCGTGCGCGCGAGATCGCGCGTGGTGGCGCGGATCTCGTAGCCGTGCGCGACGAGCGCGGGGATCAGCGCCTTGCCGACGAACCCCGTCGCCCCCGTGACGAGCACCTTCCGAAGCTCGCTCATGAGGCCTGGCTCCCCTGCGCTCGATGAACGCGATCGAATGCGGCGTGGACGTCGAGCGGCACGCCGACCGCCTCGAGGTGCTCGTAGAGCGTCGCAAGACCGAGCCCGAGGGTGAGAAACCCCGGATGCAACTTCGACCGCGTCTCCTTGCAGCGCTGGAACACCGCGTGGAAGCGCTGCTGGAACTCGCGAAGAGAGAAGGTCACCGCGCGCGTATCGCCGAACTGCGCACGGAGCTCTGCTTCTGCCTCGCCGAGCCCGAGCGCCCGCGCACCGGCTGTGAAGCGAGCGTCGTCGCCCGTGTAGTACCCGGTGTAGAGGTTGCGGCAGCCGAGGCGGAAGTCGTCGCCCCACGCGGCGATCGCGGGCTCGGGCTTCCAGAGCCAGCGTCCCTCCGACCGCTCGAATGCGGACGCGCGCATGTCGAGCAGCACCGGGCCGTCGCCGAGGACCTGGTGGAAGTAGAGCGCGAGCAGATCGTCACCGCGCGAGGCGTCGAACGCGGGCTCGGTGGCCTTCGGCAGCGCAGCGACGATGGTGAAGGGAAGCTCCGCGCGCTCCAGCCGCGCGGTGCGCTGGTCGCAGGCATCGCGATAGGTCGAGGCGCTGAGGTACCGCGACGTGAGGCCCCGCAGCTCACCGAAGAGCATGCGGCCTGGGACCACGTCGAAGAAGGTCGGCGAGAGGAGCCCGAGCAGAGGCTCCCATTCGGTGTTCTTGACGAGGGACCAGAGCATCGCCCGAACATAGGGCCGCGCGCGACCTCTGGCCAGGTCGCCGA